>JAFYNQ010000026.1 GCA_017548065.1 Oscillospiraceae bacterium | reverse complement strand
ATTCCCATAATGGATGATACCTCCCTGTTACATTGTGTGTGCAGTTGGCAGACCGCTCACTCATTGTAACAGGGTTTTCTGTTCATCGCCATAGGCTATACGGAACCACGCGTCTAACGCGTGGTTTTCTTTATACAAAAAACAACGCCCGGAACTTTCCGGGCGTTGTTTTATAATCATTTCGTTCGCAACCAGGCTGCAATGTCTGTTTTCCAATCTTTACCGGCAGATGCATAGTCAACCAGGGTGAACTCCTCACCTGCATTGCCTTGCATACTGACTCGAAGAATGGAATCTTCATCACCGGGCAGAACCTTTGCCACAGGAGGAAGGATGGGATCAAACACACTGTCCGCATCTTTTCCCATTTTTGAATCCGCACACAACGTAAGAGGTCCTCTTGTAAATGCCACAAAATCATCCTCTTCAGGCTGATGGAAAACCTCTTGAGGTCCAGTACTGCTCCAACCTGCAGGCGCATTCTTACGATTGACCCAAATAGTATCCACTGTCCAACTTTCGGGCATAACAGCCTTCACTATCATGGGAAGGTTCAAAGTAATCTCCTTTTCCCCTTCAAATACCATGTAGCCATCTGCGAGTTTATTTGTTTTATCAGCTGTAGCAGAATCACACCAGCCAGGAATACGCAAATAAATCTTTATAGGCTCCTCACTTTGGATTGTAACCACTACAGATTCCCCCACGGGATAATCTGTATCAATCTTGAAATGAACAGTCTTCCCATTATATTCCGCAGTGTATACTCCCTTTTCGTAAAATTCAACGCAAATGCCATCTTCTGTTCGGAGCAGCATATTTTCTGTCATGACACCCACGCCGGCAGCACCGATACAGGTACAGCAGCCGTAATAGCTCTTATCCTTCATAAGCTGCAAGCCTCCGACACCTGCGCCACGCTTACCGGCACGCAGAGGACTGTAGCTATCAAAGGGCAGGAAGATATTCACCAGACCTTCCACGGGATTCGTCACAACATAACGGTTATAAATATATTCGCTGGCAATGTGCTTTGTATTCAATGCGCCAAGGTAAGCATTATAGAAAGACTTCTCCATAGCATCGGCAAAGCAGCGCTCACCCGTAAGTTTCAGCAGTCTGCTACAGAATTTCATCCAGGTAACCGTAACGCAGGTCTCCTGCATGAGACCGGGCTCATACACAGTCTGCCGTGCGGAAGAATGATCCAAAAGCTCATGCGTGCAACCGCAGGATCCGATCACAGTTACATCCGTCTCCATAATCGCCTTACCAAAGTTAATGCATGCTTTTAAATGTTTTTCACTACCCACGATCAGCGCATATTCCAAAAGGCCTTCAAAGCAACTCATCATCTCATAAGCTTTGCTGACACCGTACTGATAAGGCGGTATCTTATTCTCGTAAGCCAATTCAAAGATATTAACGCCTTCAGCGCCTCCCTCTGCCACAATATAGGAAGCAAAGTCTAAATATGCCTTATTGTTTGTAAGGCGATACAGCCGCACCACCGGCTCCAAAATAGAAGAAGAATTAACACCGATCCAATGCCGGCTACATGCAGTGATTCGCTTTTTACCCTCACCCACATGCTGTATAATGTAATCCAGGTGACCGCAAAGGAAGTTAAGGATTCTGGCCTTCAATTCCTCATCCGTACATATATCCAAGTAATACTCCATGCCCAGCAGAACATATTTTCTGCACCAAAGATCCCAGGCATCAAATTCCCCTTCTCTGGAATAAGAAGAAACTCTGCCATCCGAATCGGCCACCGTCAGCATATCCTCCACAGTTTCTGTCAAAACAGAAAACAATTCAGGATTCCTGGTATAAGCATATACCAGTGCGCCACCACGCATCATTTTGCCCCAGTATTCGCCTCTCCAGCCACGGTTATCTGCATCAATTCCATCCCGGAACTGATCCACAAAACGCATCCACAAGCTTCTGTCTGTAAGCTGGTACTTTTCCAAAAAAGCAGCTGTATCGTGAATAATACCTTCCAGCTTTGCATTGGTGTTCAACGCTGTCATTTTCATTTCTTTCGACATAATCCCATCCTCAAATCAACCGAGAAAATCCTTTCGGTACTTAACACCAAACGCCTCCGCCAGCACCTGCAGTTCATCATCCCGAATGATATTGACTCTGGGCAGGTGAGCTGTGAGCATGTAGACCTGGGCAGCCTTCTCAACGGTTTCAATCAGACCAAAAGCCTCGTCCATGGTCTTACCCACGCCGTAGATACCGTGCATACCCCAAATAACCAAACGAAATTCCTTCATTTTTTCAGCGGTTGCTTCACCGATCTCATTTGTACCGCAGAGCATCCAGGGAAGCACGCCTACGCCGTCAGGGAACACAACAATGCATTCCGTACACATCTGCCACAGTGTGTGCGTAACCTCTTTTTCGTTCAGAGGATGTACATAGTTCATGGCAAGTGTATGGGTCGGATGGCAGTGCATCACAACACGGTTTTCAGGGTCAACAGAAAGACGTGCCATGTGGCTCATCAGGTGGGCAGGAAATTCGGAAGTAAACTTACCACCGTCAGCAAAACCCCAAAGTAGCTCTGCATTCTGACCGTCCTTGGCAATGCGCAACACACCGAGATTCATTTCCGGCGCATCTTCAACATTTTTGAAATACTTACCGGTGCCTGTGACGACAAAATACTTACCTGCAAGCATTGTAGCATCAAAGCCCAAGGGAATTGTACGAAGAACATTTGTTCCATCCAGATATGTAAGGACTTCCTTCTCCTCCAACAGGTAGCTGATGTTACCGCCGTTACGCTCGTCCCAACCCAATCGGTACATATTGGCAGTGGTCTTTCTCATTTCAGTAATAAACGGTGCATTCATAATATCTTTCATAATTAACATCTCCCAGCAAGAATTTCTTTTTCATAATTTTCAATTTCGGCAAACCATGCGCCGTCCTCAGGCTTACCGCATACACGGCAGTATTCCTGCCATACATCGCCAAAGGGCATGGTCTTTTGCTCTTCCAGCATGACCATCAATTTTGTCCAGTTACCGTCATTTTGAAGCTTTGTAAGGGTCTCCGACGGTTCAAGAAGCGCATAGAGCAGTGCCTTCTGCAGGTTGCGGAAGCCGGTTACCCAGGCACTTACACGGTTAATGGATGCATCAAAATAATCCAGTGCAATAAACACCCGATCCAAACCGTCGCAACGGACGATCTCTTTGCAAAGTTCCTTTGTCTCATCATCAAAGAGAACAACATGGTCGCTGTCCCAACGGACACCTCTTGTGACGTGCAGCGCCATTTTCTTGTCATAGGCAAGCACGGCAGATATTTTATCCGAAACCACCTCTGTAGGATGGTAGTGACCGTTATCCATGAGACAAATACAGTCAGGTCTGGAATCTGCGTATTTAATACACCATTCGGCGCTGCCCACTGTATAGCTCTCAACGCCAATGCCAAAGACCTTACTTTCCGCACAAGGGTAAACTTTCTCGGGATCAAACGGCTCCGTCAGGATCTCATCAAAAGACTTTTTATAACGCAATCTCGGTCCGATACGGTCAGCAGGAATATCCTTGAATCCGTCACCGGTCCAAATGTTCATAACACAAGGCTTACCCAACTCCTCTGCAAGGTAATTGGATATACGGATGCATGCCTTGCCATGTTCAACCCAGAATTTTCTGGTCTCCTCATTGGGGCTGGAAAGCGTCAACGGATCGCATTTGGGATGGGAAAAGAAAGTGGGATTGAAATCACAACCCAGCCCACGCTCTTTACAGAAATCAACCCATTTTTTGAAGTGCTTCGGTTCCAGCCGATCCCGGTCTACCCAAGGATTTTCTTCATCAAAAATGGCATAACAAGCATGAAGATTCATCTTCACCTGCCCGGGAACAAGAGCGATCACCTTATCAATGTCTGCCATCAGTTCTTCCGGTGTTCTCGCTCTTCCGGGATAATTACCGGTCGTCTGAATGCCGCCGGTGAGCGCACCGCCGGCACCTTCAAAGCCACGGACATCATCACCCTGCCAACAATGAAGCGCAACGGGAACACTCTTTAATTTTTCTATAGCTGCATCGGTATCTACACCAAGTGCGGCATACCGTGCCTTTGCCTCTGCATAAGACATAATCAAACCTCCATTTGAACTTTGAGATTTCCAAGCGCAGTTGCCTCAATAGGAAGCGCAACCACGTTCTTACCGGTAAATTGTGCAGTCAGCGTATTTAAGAACGCATTATTTGCACCTCCGCCAACGATATAAAGTTTATCATAACACTTACCTATATTCTTTTCCAGCTGTGCAAGAGAGTCACTGTAGCAAAGAGCCAGGCTTCGGTATGCGCAGCGGAAATAATCACCAACCGTTGACAGCTTATTATTGGAGAACTTATCAAACATCGCCTTCATGCTCTCCGGCGCCAGGAATGCCGGATCATTGGCATCCACCGTTACGTCGCAAACACTCTCTTCCGCAAGCTTTACGAGCTGTGCATAAGTCAGCTCCGGGCAAATTTCCTTTTGAAGTGAATTAACAAGCCACATACCCATAATGTTTTTTTGATAGCGTATATAACCCACGCCACCTTCGTTGGAATAATTGGCCAGCATACTGTTCTGATCTGTAAGCGGTGTTGATGATTTAACACCCAAAAGGCTCCAGGTACCAGAGGATATATAGGGACTATCCTCGTCCATGGGGATACCCTCAACTGCCGAGCCGGTGTCATGAGTTGCGCACAGCACACATTTGATACCCGCATATTCTCCCAAAATTTTTCCCGGAGCATCCAGTTTGGGAAAAAGTCTGTCCGGGAGCGCCAATGCTGCAAGAATTTCCCGATCATATTCGCAAGTTGCGGCATTCACAAGACCGCTTGTCGTTGCGTTTGTATATTCACGGGATCTTTTGCCGCAAAGCTTATACAGCAAATACTCCGGCATCATCAAAATATCGGTTGCATTTTCAAGTCGACCTGCCACTTTATCTGCATATAACTGATAAATGGAGTTAAAACTTTGAAACTGGCATCCGGTTCTTTTGTACAGTTCCGAAAATGCCATTTTCCCATGAACCTCGTCAATAATTGCTTCTGTCCGCTTATCTCGGTAAGCATACACCGGGTAGCGTTCAAGCTCCCCTTCCATGATCACATAATCAACGCCCCAGGTGTCAATGGATAAGCTGTAAATATCAGGAAATTTTCTCTTGGCGACTGCAATTCCCTTCTTTACCTCTTCAATCAAAGAAATCGTATTCCACACCAAGTGGTCATTCTCCTGCACTACACCGTTAGAAAAGCGGTATACTTCCTCGGTTACGATTTCCCCGTTCACCTTCCAGCCAACAATATGCCGACCGGAGGATGCACCAATATCAATGGCAAGATAATGCACAAAAAGACCTCCCCTTTTCTGTGTTGTAATCAGTATACAACATAATCAGAAATTTGGGGAGGTCTAAATTTTCTAAAAAAGTGTCCTCTCTTGCAGACGGAAGCTTCTCGGAGATCTTCCGTAGTGAGCTGCAAATAGTCTGTGAAAGTAACTTACGTTCTCATAACCTACAGCAACAGAGATGTCCGCTACATTCCGATCCGTGTGTTTCAGCAGAAAAGCAGCCTGAGATAAACGCTTTTCCTGAACAAGTTGCGTAAAATTCTTTCCCGTTTTATTTTTGATCTCACGGGAAAGCCACGGCTCTGAATAATGCAATCGTGCCGCAAGGGTCTCCAGGGAGCAGGTGTTATAGCTTGTCTCTATATACTGCAGTGCTTTTAACACTGCAACATCTTCCTGCACGTCATTTCGGAGCATCTCTGTGTAACCAACCAGCTGCAAAAACAAAAGAGACATCGTCATCTGACTCAATCTTCGTCTGTTGGGAACATCGTCCATAAGGATCACCAACAGATTTTCCACCAAGTTTTGCAAGGGACGAATACCAGAAATTTCAAAGTGCAGGTAACCAGGTCCAAAATGATCGCCACAAAGGCAATCCACGAGAAATCTCCGAAGCGGTGTCTCAACTTCTCCCATTTCCGCAAGTATACCCGTAAAGAAATCGGGAAGCACAATAAAATTGACTGCTATATCCGCCTCTTCTGCTCTGCAAACCTCATGCGTCGCATTTTGGCTCAAAAAGAGAAGCTCTCCCTTTTTCAAAACAAGGTTATGTCCGTTTACAATATGCTCAGTCTCACCTTCGCACATATACACCACTTCCACATAATCATGGGTATGCTCCGGGAAATGAACAAATCGGGTGTGAGGACGAACTGTGATCAGTTTACCGGCAGACAATAGCTTCTGCGCATTGATCGTGCTGCCCATTTCCTGCATATAAAGACTCCAGTCAATGATGCCGTCTTTATCCAGGAGCGCTTTTTCTTCCTCAGTGATTGCTTTCAATCTGTCAAAAATGCATTTATCCAAGCTTTTCACCCCCTGCCTTAGAGAATATACCCCTGCAGTATTTCTGCAGGGGTATGTATAAGAAATTAAACCTCAGGGTATACGATCTTAACAGTCTCGCCGGTAGCTGCAGACTCAACAGTTGCACGGCAAACAGCAACAGTACGAGCGCCTTCAATAGCAGCAATGGGGTTGGGACGGCCTTCAATCATAGCATCCACAAAGTCGCTGATCTCGCCGGTCATGTTGTGGCTGACAGGCTCACTGGGAACGATAGTGGGAGTCACATAGCTCTTGGGCTCGCCATTGTCCTGGAACAGCTGAATGTCGGGGTTGCGGCTATCAAATACGATCGTACCCTTGGTGCCGTACAGGCAGGTACGCATGGTGTAGTTACGCTTAACACCGATACCGCAGAACACCTTACCGATAACACCGTTGGGGAACTTGTAGATTGCAATAGTGGTATCGTTTACGGGCCAATCCAGCAGGTACTTGTGGTTGGAGAAAGCATGAACCTCAATGGGATCACCGGCAACCCAGCGCAGGAAGTCAACAGCGTGGCAACCGCCGCCGATCATACCCTCACGCTCGGGAGAAACACGCCAGTCATTGTAACCACGGGCAACGCTGTAGTCATGCGCGTACTCGCTCTCAACGAATGCCAGCTCACCGATAGCACCCTCGTCAACCAGCTTCTTTGCGTTCACGAAGTTGTTGTTGTAACGAACGACCTGACCGACCATCAAACGCTTGCCGGTCTCCTTCTCTACACGCAGCATCTCTTCGCACTCGGGCAGAGTCAAAGCCATGGGCTTCTCCAGCAGAACGTCCTTGCCGTCACGCATGAATGCGCAAGCGATCTCCATGTGGGAGTTATCGGGAACAGTAATGATAACGAAGTCAATGTTGGGGTCACCCAGCAGTTCCTTGTAATCCTTAACTGCGATCTTTGCGCCGTAATCATTCTTACGTCTCTCCAGGCGGTCATCGTTTGCGTTATCACAAACAGCGTACAGGACACATTCGGGCTTTGCAGCCAGACCCTTCAGGTGGGATGTAGCAATGTTACCGCAACCAATAACTGCTACATTAAACTTCTTTTCAGACATAATACTTGCCCCTTTCGGTTTTTTATGATAGTATTATACTAACAAAAATAACCCGCGCATACAATGACGGATTGTTGGTTAAACTACTCAATTTGTTGGAAGGTGTATATAATGCGTGATAAACACAATCCCGGTCTTTCACGGGAAGATATCAGTGTCATCTATGCCGAAAGAGAAACTCCGAATCCCGGAAGCCATTTCGGCCCTATCATCCGAAATGTATATATTCTGGAATGCTGTGTCAGCGGCTATGGTTCCGTTACCATCAACGGCACAGAATTTCCCATAACACCCGGTAGCTGTTACGTGCTCCTCCCTGGTGATTCCGTGATCCACAAAACGGATTCTGAAAATCCCCGGGAAGGCTACTGGTGCGCATTGGACGGTATCTCCATAGAAAAGCACGTAGAAAATGCGGGTATTTCTTCACAAAATCCTTTTATCGCACCGGAACTGTTTGATCCGATCTGCCACCTATTGGAACAACTTACCCAGCTGTGGGTCTGCCGTGATGCCGGCGCCCAGCTTCGGCAGACAGCCTGCGCCTATGGCATATTGGGTGTTATGCTTCAAAACAAACCGGCAACTGAAAAAAGCACCCTTATTGACATTGCCGTTGGTTTGATGCAGATCCACTACCCTGAGCCGATCACCGTTGCGGGTCTTGCCGAGCAGGTAGGTCTTGAACGAACCTATTTCTCTGATTTGTTTAAACAAAAGATGGGGCACTCCCCCTATCAGTATCTCACGAAGCTGCGCATTCAAAAAGCTTGTCAACTTATGCAGGAGCACAGCATTTCCGACACTGCATATTTGGTTGGTATGGAACCTCACAATTTTGGAAGAGTCTTCAAAAAAGAGATTGGTTGTTCCCCCCGTGAATATATGCAGAAACTCAGAAAACGCCAAAACAAGCATGTTATAAGACCCGTAGAAATCTAAAAAATACCTTCCGCAAATCTGCGGAAGGTATTTTTATCAAATTTCACAGCTTAACTGAAAACGAATCTTCAAACTGCTCTTTGAAATCAGGATGGATCTGCCAGTGAGTAATGCCATCAGCACCGGTGAAAGACCATCCAACAGGTCGGTCTTTTTCCGTAAATACGATCTGCGCATCACCGATATGCGGCCAAACGATGGACTCTTCAAGGGTCTTGCACCCAGGCAAACCGAAGGTCTCTCCTCTGGCTGACATCGCAAATTTCAGCAAGCAATCAATCTCGTGTCGCCACTGAATGTCAGCCGGCTTCACCGTAAGCTTTTCAGCAACTGCATAGTAATTATGACACAATTCATCAAAAGTCGCAGGACTGTCACCCAGCGGCTTATAAAGCATACTGAACGTGGGCTTAATAACCGCTTGTGTAAAGCCGTAGCCGCCATAAAGGTCAATCAGATATCCATTCATAGCAGAACAAAACAAGCCAATAGGCTGTTCTTGCTCAAAGGAAAGATCCTCATACCACATATCCAGCATTTTTCTGCCGATGCCTTTGCCTCTTGCCGCTTCCTTGGTCATAAAATTCCCGAAATTACCAACGGCATTGGGATGCTTTCCCCAACCATGCCAATGACGGGACAGTATTTCTTTCCCTTCCATAGCAATGTAGTAGGTATCCGTGCACACTGCGGCAGCTTTACCCGCAACACGCAGCTGCATCATAGGAAGATAGGATCTGTCCGTTTCTGTAGATGCCAGCCAATCCGCAAGCGCCCTTGATGCCAAAGTCGGTTTTTCTCCGCAGCGATACCGGTAAAATGCAACGTTTTCCATAACGCACCTATCAAATCATAGTGTAAACTTCAACTTCCCAGGGTGCCATTTCCCCTCTGCCAAATGCAGCAGGTCTGCCCTCTGTGTTCGAAAGGATGCGCTTCCAGTTGCCATTACTCAAAACGCAAGGCAAGGAAACATTCACCTTCTCGCCGGAGTAGTTGGCCACTACCAGGAGTGTCTGCTTCTCGCAGGTACGGGTATAGACCAGCAGCTGGGGATGCTGCTCCAGGTAGAACTGAAGGTCACCCTCCACGATTGCAGGATTCTCCTTACGCATATCGGTAAGCTTGCGATAGTAAGCAAAGATAGAATCCTCGCTGGCAAGGTCTGCCTCAAGATTGATCTCTGTATAACGGGGGTTAAGCTTGATCCAGGGCTTACCGGTGGTAAATCCTGCATTCTCGCCGGCGGTCCACTGGTACGGGGTTCTGGCATTGTCACGGCTACGGGGCGCAACAGTGCGCAGTGCCTCTGCAGGATCCATGCCATTTGTCACCAGAGTATCATAATCGCCCAAAGTATAGCAGCAATCGTAATCCTCAATGCTGTCATAATATACATTAGTCATACCAATCTCTTCACCCTGATAAATAAAGGGAATACCGGGCATTGTATGGGTCAGTGTTGCCAAGGTCTTGGCACTGCGAGTACGATACTCACCGTCATCACCGTAGCAGGACACCTGACGGGCACTGTCATGATTGGAAAGATGCTGCACGACCCAGCCGCCCTGCTCCATAATAGCGGCCCAGTTCTTTTGGGTGTTACGATAGTAATCCACCGGTAGAGAGTATCTGGTACGGCTGCAAAGCTCAAAATGATACACGCTGTCAAGCTCTTTCCGTTCGGGCGCAATGTACATCAGTGCATTCTGTGGATTGATGCCTGCACCTTCGCCAACAGTAAAGCAACCACGCTTGCCAAATACTTCCGCATTCAGTTCCTGCAAGAAATCATGAATGCCGGGGACATCGGTACACATATCACGTGCGTTCACAAAGCGGCCTTTATCCTTCAGGGGATCCGGTGCGTTGGGGCTGTCAGGGAATCCCGGCGTTTTCTTTAGGCGAGGAATAACATCCAAACGGAAGCCATCAATGCCAAAGTCAATCCACCAATTAAGCATCTTGTAGATTTCTTTACGAAGAGGCTCATACTCCCAGTTCAGGTCGGGCATCTTGACGGAATACTGGTGCAGGTAATACTCACCGGTCAGTTCGTCATACTCCCACATGGAGCCATTGCCCTCTTTGAAATAATTACCCCAGTTATTGGGCTCGGAACCGTCTTCTTTGGGCGCTTTCCAAATATAGTAATTGCGGTAAGGATTGTCCTTGGATTTTCTGGACTCCTGGAACCATCTGTGCTGATCGGAGGAGTGATTCAGCACCATATCCATAATCACACGGATGCCCATGGAATGCGCTTTATCCAGCAGTTCCTTAAAAATCTCCAGGTTACCGTAGTCCGGCTCAATATCCTGATAATCGGCAACGTCGTAACCGTTATCCACCTGAGGAGAGGTATAAATAGGAGCAAACCAAATGCAATTTACGCCAAGATCCTTCAAAATAGGGAGCTTGGACATTACACCACGAAGGTCACCAATACCATCACCGTCAGAATCACAAAAGCTCTTACAGTAAATTTCATAAACTACCGCTTTTTTCCACCATTCACTCATTTTCATTTACCTCTCTTATGTTCCAAAATTGTCGGAATGCAGTGGGCAAAGCAGCCTCTGCATCTATTTGTTCACCGGTAAGCCAGGAAAACCCACCGAAAATTTCCTTAACTTTCACATACACGCCGTGCATTTGCCAAACAATATGTGTAAAAACATGTTCCCTTTCAACGGTTTTCAATTTTGTCTCCGGTCTTAGCCCATATTCTTCCAAACGATCCAACGCTTCCTGCGGCGCAAGCTTTCCCGGCACATTGGGAAACTGCCACAAGCCAGCCAAAAGCCCCTTGCCCGGACGTTTTTCAATGGCATACTTATCACCACATTGCAAAATGAATACCGTAAGCGCTTCTTTGCGTTTTTCTCTTTTGGGAGACCTGACCGGCAGAGAATCTACTGTCCCCTTAAGCTGTGCAAGACATACGTCACAGCAAGGACACATCTTGCAATCGGCTTTTCTGTTCGGTCCGCAAACAGTTGCGCCAAGCTCCATAAGCGCCTGTGTGAACGCACCGGCTTCTTCCGGATATACATCTTTTAGCTGCGATCGGATCTTACTTTTAAAAGCAGGCAGATCAACCGACGTATCGTCATTGAGAAGTCTGGCTGCAATACGCAACACATTTCCATCCACAGCAGGCACCGGCAGATCATACGCAATAGAACAAACTGCACCGGCTGTGTATTCCCCGATTCCCGGAAGAGATATCACATCATCATATTCCCTGGGAAATATACCGTTATAGTCTGTCATGATCTTCTGTGCCGCTTTTTTTAGATTTCGTGCCCGACTGTAATAACCAAGTCCCTCCCAAAGCTTATTCAGCTGATCATCATTTACATTGGCCAATGCGCAAACATCAGGAAGCGCCGCAATGAAGCGCAAATAATAATTCTTTACCGCCTCAACCCGTGTCTGTTGCAGCATAATTTCCGACACCCAGATATGGTAAGGATCTTTATCCTTTCGCCACGGCAGATCACGCTTATATGCATGATACCAAGGGAGTAGTAATTCAGGCAACTGCTCAAAAATACCCATATTACACCTCCCCCCAATATTGCTTTTTATTTTACCCCAGTAAGGAACTTTCGTCAAGCAAATAAGCCGTTTTTCGCATATTAAAAAATTTTTAAATTTTTTCAAAAAAAGACTTGCATTTTATTTCAAGATGTGCTATCATATCCAAGCGTTAAGCGAAGCGCGTATGCGCCGGTAGCTCAGTTGGATAGAGTGACTGGCT
>JAFYNQ010000025.1 GCA_017548065.1 Oscillospiraceae bacterium | reverse complement strand
CCCTCATCAGAGGGAGGCTTTCCTTCCTCCAACTGCAACCTGCATTTGTTTCTTCGTTTTTCCGGCACTTGGTTTTCCGGTTCACCGCCATAGGCTCTTTTGAACCACTCGTATAACGAGTGGTTTTCTTTATACAAAAAGCGAAAGCACCACCATGATCACGGTGGTGCTTCGTCCCATATGTTAAAAGGGTATCCCCTGTTTAACCGCAAAACGCACATGTCCGTATTATATAGGCATTTGTACTTCCTGGCAAGTACATTTGCGAAATTTGTGATTTTTTGTATGACAGCACAATCCCAATGCCCGGTTTTTGGGGTTCTTCATTCATTATTACCCCCACTCTATACGAATTGCACAAAAACCGATAGCGTAAATTGTTCATCAAGTACAAATTGACACAATACCCATTGCTTTTTTTATGGAATGGTGCTAGAATATAAGGGCAATGGTGTCCTGCGGTGGGCATTGTTACGCAAGGCGTGGACAATGCTGCGAGGGACACACGAATTTTTAAGGAGGAAACGCAAAATGGCAAAATCTATTAAAAAGCTTCTGAGCCTGGTGCTGGCTGTGATCATGGTTCTGTCTATGATCCCTGCTGTCTATGCTGACGAAGCAACCGAAACCCCCGCAGCTCCTGCCTATACCACCAATGCCGGCGGTTGGGTAGAGATTTCAACCGCATCTCAGTTTAACAAATGGTTCTACAACAAAGGAAACGACGAGAGTTATATTCTCGTTAATGCTACCGAGGCAATTACCGCAAAGCTGGTTCTGACCGCCGATATTAAGGAAAATGTTGGCGGCTCTGTCGGTTCCTCTAGCAGCGAGATTGAGCACAACATTATTTTGGACCTGAACGGTCATACCATTACTGCTTCCCACACCTCCCGTATCATGGCGCTGTATAAGGGCACTTTGACCATTATGAACAGCAAGGAAGAGGGCGGCATTATCGCTACCGGCGCCAACAACTCCGGTGTTGTGGGTAGCATACTTCATGCAACCTCCGGTTCTACCCTGAATCTGGTCAACCTGAAGATCACCCGTGCCGAGAATACCTTCCCCAACAAGGGTGGCGGTGTCATTGGCTGTAACGATGGCGCTACCTTAAACATTATTGACTGTGTTATTGATGGCGCCAACACCGGCTACAGCGCTGCCGGTGGCGTTCTGTATGTTGAGAACACCACTGTCAACATTTACAACTCTGTGTTGAAGAACGGTACTGCTCTGTGCGCCGGTAATGTTTATATCGGCAACAAGGCTGTTGTGAATATGTACAGCGGTGAGATCTTCGGCGCACAGCTGCCTGCTAAGAAGTTTGGCACAGAAGAAGACAATGCCAGCGCCTCCGGTGCAGGTGTCTACGTCACCGGTACCGGCGTGTTCAATATGTACGGCGGCGAAATTCATGACAATACTTCTACCTACGGCTACTCCCGTGGCGGTAACGTCTATGTTTTCGACAATGCGGTAACGGCAAGCGCTGCTGTCTTCAATATGTACGGCGGTAAGATCTACAACGGCGATGCCATGCTGGGCGACAACATTTACACCTACGCAACAAAGGGCACCGCTACCGTGAACTTCTTCGGCGGCGAAGTGGGCGCTGCAAAGAACCCCCCCACATCTGCTGCTGAAAAGCCCAGAAGCAATATCTTTATCAACAAGGCAAAGTCCGTTGCCAATGTTTACGGTGGTACTTTCCTGTACAACCCCTATCAGGGCAGCTCTGATGCTACCATCAACTACGCAGAGTGCGCAGTTTGCACCGAGCCTTCCGATGACAATGCATATTACGTCTACACCCACGAGGGTACCCCCGGCACTGATTTCCGGATTCCTTTCTGTTCTCGCCCCGGTTACACATCATATTCCTGCGAAACCTGCCAAAAGGAATGGAAGGTCTACACCGATCTGACTGAGCATTACCCTGTAGAGCTTGCAGCAATTCCTGCAACCTGCACCACTGACGGTGTTACCGAAGGTAAATACTGCCTCAACTGTAAGTGTGACCTGATTCCCCAGCTGACAGTTAAGGGCGGTCATACCTATGAGCTGTCCTACATCTCTCCCACCGAGATGGACACCGCAGGTACTTTCGTTTACACCTGCGCTTGTGGCGACACCTATCAGGAAGCTGATCCCATGCAGCGTGACATGGATGTTGCTGTGTTGGGTGTGACCAATGCTGAAAGCACCAGCGCTGCCAACAGCCGTGGTACACATCTGTTTGTCCGCTTTATTAAGCTGGATCCTGAAAAGACCCAGGGCTTCATCGGCGTTAAGCTTTATTCCGGTGAGCAGCTGCTGGCTACCACCACCCGTCCTGCTGACAAGAAGCTGAATCTGGAGTACGCTCCTGTCAATATTGAGATCAACCGCGACACCGCCAACTGGAAAACCGTTTGGGAAGAGGGCATGCTCTCTGCCGAGATCGTTCCCACCCACGTTGAAGTGTTCTATGGCGACATGGAAACTGTCCGTGGTATCTACGCTCTGGACCTCACTGCTGAAGCTTGGGCTGCCCATCCCGGCGTTGCCAACGGCGGTCAGCATTACCCCGGCGAGGCTGTGATTGAGAACGTTGTTGAGCAGACCTGCGAAGCAGCCGGCTCTTACGAGTCTGTTGTTTGCTGCACCGTCTGCGATCTGGAAATCTCCCGTGAGACCGTTGAGATCCCCGCTCATTTCCCCGTGGTCATTGAAGGCAAGGCTGCAACCTGTACCGAAACCGGTCTGACCGAAGGCAAGGTTTGCTCCGCCTGTGAGACTGTTCTGGTTGCTCAGGAAGAGATCCCCGTTGCCGAGCATGCTTGGAACGAGGGCGTTTACACCGAGCCCACCACCGAGGCTGACGGCTTCACCACCTTCACCTGCGGCGCTTGCGGCGAGACCAAGGTGGAGATCAACGAAGGCTCCAAGCTGCCCGAGGTCGTTCCCTCCATCATTGTAAAGCAGCCCGAGTCCGTCACTGTTGACACCGGCGCTACTGTGCAGTTCAAGGTTGAGGT
>JAFYNQ010000024.1 GCA_017548065.1 Oscillospiraceae bacterium | reverse complement strand
GTGTCAGCACAAGTCATGGCGCAGTGTTCTATCTGGAAAGAGCGACCCTGGTGCTGGAGAATATGAAGGTGGATGAGTATTCTGCCACCGCCTACAAGAAGCGTGGCGAGATCATCTACGCTACCGCATCCGAAATTACCCTGCGGAATACCCAGATCACCGGTATCTTCACCGGCGCAGTCACGGATTACGGTGCGATCTATCTGCGTGAAGAAACTGCTACCGGCGCACCTTCTGTGCTGAATATTATCAGCAGCTCCCTGTCCTGCACCGAGACCGGCGAGGTTGAAAAGGGTGGCTGGATCACGGCCGGTAAGAATACCTTCGTGAATATGGTGGATAGCCATATCAGCGGCGGTGCGGCACAGCTGGGCGGCAATGTTTATATCGGTGGCTCTGCAAAGATGACCATGACCGAATCCACCATTACCGGTGGCACGGCAACCGCAGGCGGCGATCTGTATCTGCTGGGCAGCGTTCAGGTAGATGCACAGTCCCAGATCGGCGACGGTAGCTTCTATGCCGGTGAGAAGGCAGATCTTGATGCAACTGTTGGCGCAATGGTAGCTGATATTGCAACCGGCAATGCTGTGTGGTACAGAAATATTACGGATGCAGTAGCTGCATATACTGCAGGCAGCTACATGAAGCTGTTTGAGGCAGCAGAGCTGGCGCTTGCAACGGATGCCGTTATTGATATCAATGGTCTGAATGTTGCAGTGGCAGGTCAGGGCGAGACAAAGATCACTGCCTACGATACCGCCAATAAGGATTATGCTACCTTCGGCAGCCTGACCCTTGAGGGCGCAGTTCTCGTCAACGATTTTGTCTATGAAACTGCAGATGGCACGAATTACTACACGCTGTCGCAGGCGTCCGGCTATAGCTTCCATGTTCTGGATATGGGCATTACCGGCGTAGCACTCAGAACCACTACCGGCGGCATTTATTTCAAGGGCGTATGGAACTGTGATGAAACCCTGAAGGCACAGATTGCGTCCTTTGGTGTTGCTGTGAGCCTCCGTGGTATGCCCGGAACTGACTTTGCGCAGTCCGAAGACTGTCTGTATACTGCCTTTGCAGGCGAAGAGTTGATCTGCGGCGCTGAAATGACCGGCGTGATGATTGATGGCATTGTCAAGAAGGACAGAGAACCTGCCCTGAATGATGGCTACGGCAGAAATTACGCTGTTTGCGCTACTGCATATGTGACCTTCAAGAGCGGTGAAACTGTGGTTTCCGATGATGCTGCCACGGAAGCAGATGACGTTGCGGTGACACTGTACAGTGTGGTAAACGGCATTGAGAGTCTGATCACCGAGCTGGAAGCAACGAATGTTGAAGAAAACAAGCTGCTTGCAGCAAAGTATCTGCAGCTTATGGATGCATTCTATGCAGATTGGAAGGACTATGGCCTGGAAAGTTGGGGCCGTGAGGATTTTACGTAGCCCGGGAACTGACTGCCGGTTTTGGCAGAGCGTCCATTGCACCTGATGAAGGAACTTACAGTATCCTGGGCGGAAATTCCATCGGTCGTGTAACAACAGAAACAGATGACACAGAGGTGTCTACCACCTGCGTAGCGCTGAAAATAGAGAGTGAGACCTTCCTGCTGTTCACAGTGGATGTGATCAGCGTGAGCACCGGTTGGGCTACGGCAATGAAAAATGCCGTCTCCAAGGCTACTGGTGTTGCAAAGGCAAATATCTATATTTCAACAACGCACACCCACGCAGGTGTTGGTGTGAACTATGATTGGGCAGGCCATGAAGCGGAAAAAAACGCTTATATGGAGAAATTCTATGCCGCAGCGGAAGCTGCGGCAAAGGATGCCTTGGCAGATTTGACGAAGGCAGATGTGTATGCTGCCAGCGTGGAAACGGAGAATATGGCATTTGTGCGCCACAGTGCTGACGGTATTGTGGCAAACGAAATGTTGGACCTGATCCAACTGAAGCGTGCAGACAAGAAGGATATTGTTCTTATGAGCTTTCCCGTCCATGCGACATTTATGGAAAGCGGAAATGTTCTGTCTGCTGATTTCCCCGGCTATGCAAGAGCGTATGTAGAGGCAAACTACGATGCTTGTGTTGCCTATTTT
>JAFYNQ010000023.1 GCA_017548065.1 Oscillospiraceae bacterium | reverse complement strand
TGAAAAATGGCAAGAGTTAAAGGCGCAATGATGACGCGCAAGAGAAGAAATGCTACCCTGAAGCTGGCTAAGGGCTACTGGGGTTCCAAGTCTACCCACTTCAAGATGGCTAAGCAGGCTGTCATGAAGTCCGGCAACTACGCTTTCGTCGGCCGTAAGCTGAAGAAGCGTGACTACCGCCGTCTGTGGATCACTCGTCTGAGTGCTGCTGTGAAGCCCTACGGTCTGAACTACTCCACCTTCATGAACGGTGTGAAGAAGGCCGGCATCGAGATGAACCGCAAGAGCCTGTCCGAGATGGCTATCCAGGACGCAGCTGCTTTCGCTGCACTGGTTGAGAAGGCAAAGGCTGCCCTCTAATAATCGGTAAAAAAGTCCCTGCTGTGTCTATCATAGCAGGGCTTTTTGTATACCGGAAGCTGTGACAGAAAGGAGTGTTCTCTGTGCGCAAAGCAAAGAAAGATGTACACCCGATGCCGGAACTGGCATTTTGGGATCACTGTATTTACATATTTCTTATTATTGTGTTCCTTGCCCTTGGTGTCGGCTTGCTGTTCGTGACATTTAAAATCAGGGATATGATCGCAATGCAAGACCCCCTGGTGATTGCGGTTGAAGATCCTGTGAGCCTTTTGTGGTGTATACCTGCCGTGTTTTGCGTCATGATCATCCCCTTTGCTTTCTTGGCAACTTGCTACAAAGAACGGCGGCCGATTTTTGGCAGAAGGAACTTCCGATACGGTCCTCCGACCTATCCTCGTATCTATCCGCTTTTTGCGAAAAAGAAACCAAAAGAAAAGGTCTCCCAATACGTACGCAAACACAGAAGGTTCACGGCAATGGCGCTCCTTGCTGTCTTTCTGGTTTGCTTGTTGTTGCTTCCGCTGTCTTTTTATGGAAGAAAATGTTTGCGGTCGGATGCTTCGGTAAACGTGTATAATATGTATAATGCAGAGACAAAGCATTATACAAAAACGGATGTAAAAAAAGTGGTATTTGACACTTACCGTGCCGGCTCAAAAGGTAGTTATTGGTCGGTGCAGGTGATTCTTACCATGGAAAATGGGAAAAGCTATTATTTTGGGGTACCTGATTTCGTGGATGGATCTTCGGGAGGTAATTACCACTGGCTTTCGGAAATGACAAAAATAAAAGAAGCCTTTCCATCGGAGCAGGTCTATTATTCCGGGGAAAATAAGATAAATGCTGTGATTGCAAGGTATGAAATGAACCAAGAGGAAGCTGCGCTTTTTCGGCGCTTGTTTTCCTGACTTGTTGTATAGGTGACACTATGGAGCTTACCCATACCGCTGCCCGTCCGGGGCGGCTGTCTACTTTTTTGAAAAATGAACTGCATATGTCATCGGGGCTGATCAACCGACTGAAATGGCAGGACAAAATATTTGTCAACGGCATCCCCAGACACAATGACTGGCAGGTTTCTGCAGGCGATGTGATCACAGTACCCTTGGACGAGCCCACCCCGGATTACCCGGCAGAGGAGGGGGAACTGACGGTTCTGTACGAGGATGAACACATTCTTGCGGTGGACAAGCCGGCAGGTATGCTGATCCATCCCTCCCGTGCCACCAATACCGGCACCCTCGCCAACCGTGTGCTGGGTTATTACCAAAAGACCGGGCAGAAAAGTGCGTTCCATCCTATCACAAGACTGGACCGGGACACCTTCGGTGTGGTGCTGCTGGCAAAAAATGCCCATGTCCATGCCCTGCTCAATGACCTGCAGGAAGCGGGTTGTCTTGAAAAGACCTATGAGGCACTGGTCTATGGCGGACCTGAAGCAGATTCCGGCAGCATCCATGCGCCCATTGCCCGAAGACCTCTGCCTAGCTTGCTACGTTATGTAAACCAAAACGGAAAGCCGTCTCATACAGAGTACCGAGTGCTGCAGCGCATGGAAGGCTATAGCCGCCTGGCGCTTGTGCCGGTGACGGGACGTACCCACCAGCTCCGTGTCCACTGCGCCCATATGGGATTTCCTATTTTGGGTGACCCCCAGTACGGCACAGAGGAAAGTCAGCAGCTCTCCGCCCGATTGAACCTGCACCACCAACACCTCTGCGCCACCACGCTGATCTTCCCACATCCTATCACTGGGATTATGTTAACCGTCAACACAAAGGCAGCCCGATAAATATTGGATTTTTGCCCTCTTCCCAGGGCGGGGTCATGACCCCACCTTTGGGAAGAGGGCATTTTATTCCGATTTGTTGGTCTGCTTAATTTTCTGTCATCGCAGGATGATGCGCCATTCTGACCGGGATTATTTTATTTTCCTCTTTCTTTTTTCGCACATATGTGCTACAATGAGAAAAATAAGAAAATTCTTGGAGGTACCTTATGTCCAGAACCAGCAATAAGCAGGAAATGATACTGGAATATGTGGAACAGTTTGTGCAGGAAAATGGCTATGCGCCCTCTGTCCGTGAGATCGGCGAGGCGGTGGGACTCAGCTCCACCGCATCTGTCAGCTATCACCTGCATCAGCTGCAGGACAGAGGTCTGCTGCTGGCGCCCCGCGGCAAGGGCAGTAAGCGTGCTATCGTAACCGCCCGTCGCAGCGGACAGATCCCTATCGTGGGCGTTGTCACCGCAGGCGTGCCCATCCTGGCCGTGGAAAATCAGGAGGGGACTATGGCCTGGGACGGCGATCCCAGCTGCTTCGCCCTTCGTGTTCGTGGTGACAGTATGATGGGCGCCGGTATTTTAAGCGGCGATACCGTTGTGGTGCTGCCCCGACAGACTGCGGATGACGGGCAGATCGTTGTGGCACGTATTGAAGACGAAGCTACCGTCAAGCGCCTCTCCCGTCGCAACGGCGAGGTGTGGCTGCTGCCGGAGAATCCTGCCTATGAACCCATTGACGGCAGAGAAGCGGAACTCATTGGTATTGTAAAAGCCGTTGTCCGTGAATACTGATAGGGGGTGAGGACTATGTTTGAGAAAACAAAGGCGCTGTGCGATTCGTTTTTGGAAGTCGGCATCCCCGGCTTTGACCTGATGGTTTGCCACGAGGGAAAGTGCGTACTGCGCTATTTCGGCGGTGTTTCCGATAAGAAAAATCAGATCCCTATCACCGGCAAGGAAAAGTATAACATCTATTCCTGCTCCAAGCCCATTACCTGCGTGGCAGTTATGCAGCTGTGGGAAAAGGGACTCTTTCAGCTGGACGACCTTTTGTCCGACTATATGCCGGAGTTTGCCAATATGACCGTGCGCCAGCCGGACGGCACGGTAAAGCCTGCGCAGAACCCCATCCGCATCCATAACCTCTTTGAAATGACCGCCGGTTTTAATTACGATTACAAGACCGAGTCCTTCCGGCAGCTGCACGCAAGGACTTACGGACGTTGCCCCACCCGGGAATTTGCCCGTACCCTGGCAACGGAGCCCCTGGATTTTGAACCCGGCGCACAGTATCAGTACAGCCTTTGTCACGATGTGCTGGCAGCACTGGTGGAGGTACTCACCGGTCAGCTGTTCCATGAATATGTGAAGGAAAATATTTTTGATCCCCTGGGCATGAAGGATTCTGATTTCCTGCTGCCCATTGAGGACTACGTGGGTGTTGCCCAGTTGTACCGCTACGATAAAGTGGCGGAGGAAGTGATCGTCATGGATCACGGCAATGTGCCCCTGGCACGTATCGGCTCCGAGCATGCCAGCGGTGGCGGCGGCTGCGTGTCCACCGTGGAGGATTACATGAAATTCCTGGAGGCGCTCCGTGTGGGTGATGTGATCCTGAAGAAGGATACCATCCGCCTGATGCGCACCAACCGCCTGAACGAAGCCCAAAAGGCCACCTTCAATCTGACAAAGCTGGGCTACGGCTATGGCCTGGGCATGCGTACACCGGACCCGGATAACGGGATCTATGATTTCGGCTGGAGCGGCGCAGCCGGTGCCTATTTGGCCATAGACCCCTATCGGGATGTGACGGTGTACTATTCCATGCACGTGATGTCATCCCCGGTACACAGCAAACGCAGACGGGTGATCGCAACGGTGATGGAGGATCTTTTCAGCGAAAAGTCCGGCCTGGATGCATCCCTGGATGCCCAGCTGAACGCCCTGCCTTACTAAGTAAAAACCGGCATTGGGGGATTCTCCGATGCCGGTTTTCTGTCATCTGTTTCCGGTGGGAAGACACATAGGCAGAATACTGCACGAAGCGCACACGGATAGGAAAGTTTCTTTGTGAAAACATGACAAAAATACTGTAAAAGGCAAAAATTTTGCAAAAACATTTGCATTTTTCTTTGCCGCATGGTATACTATTTGCGCATTATTGGAAAAATGTCAAAATACACCAAAAACGGAGCAAGATGCTCCTAAAAAATGAAAGGGGTAAAACCTATGTCCAAGAAGTTCGTTTACCTGTTTACCGAAGGCAACGGCACCATGCGTGAGCTGCTGGGCGGCAAGGGCGCTAACCTTGCTGAAATGACCAATATCGGTCTTCCTGTTCCTCAGGGCTTCACCATCACCACCGAGGCTTGTACTCAGTACTATGAGGACGGCCGCAAGATCAACGATGATATCCAGAAGGAAATTCTGGAGAATGTAACCAAGCTGGAAGGCATCACCGGCAAGAAGTTCGGTGATATGGAGAATCCTCTGCTGGTCTCCGTTCGTTCCGGCGCCCGTGCATCCATGCCCGGCATGATGGATAC
>JAFYNQ010000022.1 GCA_017548065.1 Oscillospiraceae bacterium | reverse complement strand
TTTTGGGGAGCGATGGGAGCGCTGCCGGTGGCAGAGAAAGCGACCTGAGCGAGTGGCCGCGGTCGGCAGATGAGGAAGGCTTTTCAAAGCCAACGAAGCTGCCGGGCACCGCAACAGGACATAAAGGGAGCAATTGCGGAATACATTCCCTATGAGTGCGCAAATCCCCTCTCCCGGGGAGAGGGTGTCAGCGAAGCTGACGGGAGAGGAATGGCGAGATCTATCGCGCAATGTATCAAAAAACGGCCTTTCACCCATGCATGCGGCGTTATGTAAACCACGTTACTTTTAAGCGCGTTGGTTTTTATAACGATGTGAGAGTTTTTTGGAGGGCTGGCACGAAAATGAAACAGGGGAACGAGGCGACCGCCGCCGGTGGCGGATGAAGGGAGCCGAGTGAGTGGCAGCGGTCGGCAGATGACGCAGCCGCTCCGTCGGCAAGGAAACTGCCGGGCACCGCAACAGGGGAACGAGGGGAGCGCCGCCGGAGGCGGGAGGAGCGACCCGAGTGAGTGGCAGCGGCCACGTTGCTCCGCGCTGCCAGTGGCAGATAAAGCGGAGCATAAGTGTGTGCCGGGGTCGATAGCTGACGCAGCCGCATCGTCGGCAAGGAAGATATCGGGCACCCCAAACGGGCGGCAAAAGCAACGAAGCCGCTCCGTCGGCAAGGAAACTGCCGGGCACCGCAACAGGGCATAAAGGGAGTAATTGCAGAATCCATAAACGCCTCCCCTACGGGTGAGGGGAACGGCGAAATCTTCCGTCTTCAAAAAGGCTGTATCAATACGCTGATCGACAGATTTTTGCCCGCATTCCTCATCCGCCCCTTCGGGGCACCTTCCCCCCGGGGGAAGGCATATTCGGCCGGGCACCGCAACAGGACATAAAAGGAGCAATTGCAGAATCCATAAACGCCCCCCCCACATTCATGATAGGGGAGCGATGGCAGCTGCCGTAGGGAGCGGATTTATCCGTTCCGGTAGTTCGGGGAACACCGGGGTGGCGCAATGCATCAAAAAACGGCCTTTCCGGTTTTTAGAGAGTAACGAATCGTGAACAGACAGGCGGATTTTTGCTTCCAATTTTGTTTTCTTTGTGCTATAATGAGGAAAAATTTCCTTTTTTGGAGGATCGTATGATCGGTTTGGGTACGATTATCAACACCGTTGCGGTGATCGTGGGCGGCTTGCTGGGCATGCTGCTGAAAAAGGGTGTTGCCGGGCGGTTTGAGAAAATTTTAATGCAGGGGCTGGGTCTTTCCACCATGTTTATCGGTGTGGGCGGCGTGCTGAAATATATGCTGGTCATGGAAAATGGCAGCATGACCACCCGTGGCACCATGCTTTTGATCTTCAGCCTGGTGATCGGCTGCATCCTGGGTCAGCTGCTGGATTTAGAGCGCAAGACAGAGTCCCTGGGTGTGAAGCTGAAGGCAGCGGTAAAGATCAAAAACGATGACCGCTTCGTGGAGGGCTTTGTCACCTCCTCTTTGGTGATCTGCGTGGGTGCAATGGCCATTGTGGGCGCTATGGAGGACGGACTCACCGGCGACTGCTCCACCCTGGTCGCCAAGTCCTTGCTGGACTTTGTGCTGGTGATGGTCATGGCGGCAACCTACGGTGTAGGCGTGGTGTTCTCGGCGTTGCCGGTTTTTGTATACCAGGGCGCTGTCACCCTTATTGCCCTTCTGTTCGGCTCGGTCATCAGCCAGACCCTCATTGGGGAGTTGTCTTTTGTTGGCAGTGCGCTGATCTTCTGCGTAGGCGTGAACCTGGTACGGGAAAAGACCTTCCAGGTGGCAAACATGCTGCCGTCTCTGCTGATTCCCGTGTTTGTGGAAATTTACCGTGTAATCTTCTGAAAAAAGGCTGTTGCAAAGCGCAACAGCCTTTTCTTTAGCTTAAAAATGCGAATAACTCCGGCAGCAGGTCATCGGCTTCCGGGTGTCCCTGGACACCTAAAATGTGGTCGCTGTACTCCGTACCCTCCACCACGTCGCCGTGCCAGGCATTGATAGGCACAAGCGTCTGCCCCGGGGGTGTGGAAAGATCGTGGAAGGTGCAGATGCGGATGGTATCCCGACCCAGCACCCGGTGCAGCAGTGTGCCGGGGACGATGTTAACATCATGCTTTGCCATATCCTCCTGCCCACGGGGTGGATAGGGACGGCGGTGGTCGGGGATGCGCCGTTGCAAGGTAAAGCCCTTGCCCTGGCGCTGCATATAGCTGTAAATCGCTTCCACCAAATCGCCCTCGTAGCCCTCTTCCTCCACACGGCGGCGGAATTCAAAGTACACGTAAATCAGCTGCTGCCCCAGGCAGATGCCCAGGTAGCGCTTTTTGTGGGTGATGGCATGGTGAATGATTTGAAAGTGATAGAAATAAAATTCTGCGCCGCCTTGCACCAAAAAGCCGTCGCACATGGCAAGGGCTTCCTGGGATAGCCGATTATCCACCGGTGCCAGTCCGATGGGCAGGCAGCCTGCTTCTGTCACACGCTTGATATAATTATTGCCCAGGCGGTAGTGGTCCCCCATGCAGCTTTCGTTTTCACTGAATGCAATGCCACGGGGCACAATGCCGATTATTTTCTTCATGCCTTACACCTGTTTCTTTAAAAATCCGGACGGGGTCTGGGGGGACGGTGTCCGAAGGGAGGACGGTTTTCTGGGGCAGGGTCACGGTAACGCTGCGCCTGGGTGTTGAAAAGCTTGAAATATTTACCCTCCAGCGCCATCAGCGCCTCGTGAGTACCCTGCTCAATGACCTGACCGTTTTCCAAAACCAAAATTTGGTTTGCCATGGTGGCGCTGGACAGACGGTGGGAGACAAAAATGGTGGTCTTGCCGCCACGCAGCTTGTCAAACTGGTTGAAGATCTCCTGCTCGGCAATGGCATCCAAGGATGCGGTAGGCTCGTCCAGGATAAAAATTTCGGAATCTGCGTAAAAAGCACGTGCCACCGCCAGCTTTTGCCACTGACCGATGGACAGCTCCATGCCGTCCTTTTCAAAAATACGCATAAGCGGCGTGTCATAACCACGGGGCAGCGCACGGATGTACTCCGCAGCGGCGCTTTGCTCTGCCGCCCGTTGAATGCCATCCATATCCATAGGCTTCCGCAGGTCGCCGTAGCGGATGTTTTCCGCAACGCTGACCGCATACTTGCCGAAATCCTGGAAAATAATGCCGAAGGCGCTGTAAAGGCTCTCCAGATCATAGCAGCGGATGTCCTTGCCGTCTAAGTAGATCGTGCCTTCCGTGGGGTCATACAGACGGGTCAGCAGCTTAATAAGGGTGGTTTTGCCTGCGCCGTTTAAGCCCACCAGCGCCATGGTCTCCCCGGGGTGGATGGTGAAGCTGACGTTTTTCAGCACGTCCTGGCGCATGCCGGGATAGCGGAAGCTGACGTTGTCAAACACCACCGTATGACCGGTTTTCTGCGCCACGGGCAGCGGCTCTGCCAGGGTGGGCAGCACTGTCCGCTTTTCCTTCATGAAGGCGATCAGGTTATCCACAAACAGTGTGCCTTCGTAAATGGTGCCGGAGGCGGTGATAAGAGCGGTGACGCAGGTGGCAAGGGACACCACAGCGCCGGAATACAGATTGTAGTCACCGATCATGATCTCGCCGGCAAAGACCTTGATAGCCACCAGGATATAAAACACCAGGTTGGTGATGCCGGAGACGATGCTGATGGCGGTATGCCAGCCGGTCTCACCGATGATCAGCTTCCGCAGACCCTTGTAATAGGCACGGAAAGCGCCCATAAACCGCGCAATAAAGGTGTCGCCCAGGTCGTAGAGCCGCACCTCCTTGAACAGATCCTTGTTCACCAGAAGCTGGGAGAAATAGTTCATCTCCCGACGCTCACGGGAGCGGTGACGCATGTACTGGAAATTCTTTTTGCGGTAAATAAAATTCACCACCGCAGAAGGCACGGACACCACCAGAATCAGCAGCGTTGCCCACACCAGGTCGGGTACTGCCAAAAGGATCACCAGGTAGCTGATAAACTCAATGATGGTGGACACAAGACCGAAGGTCTCTGTCAGCACCATAAGGGGACGTGTACCGGCTTCCCGGTTGGCATTTTCCATGCGCTCGTAGAAATCCGGGTCATCAAAAGAGCCAAGATCCAGCTCCTTTGCCTTTTCCATCATCTGCAGCTTTACCTGCTTGACCACCAGCTCGCCGGCAATACGGTTCAAAGAGCGGCTCAAGGTGTTGACGATCTGCAGCAGCACACGGTAGACAAAGAGAAAAATCAGCAGATAAAACACCGGGGATGTCCAAAAGGCGCTGACCTCCATAGGCCCGTTTTTCAGCACCAGCTGCAGCTCATTGAGAATATTTTTGGAGATCAAAGAGCCGATAATGGGGGTAATTCCCTTGAAAACCGCCATAAAGGTGAGCAGAAACAAGATCCAGTGACCCGTGTCCCACACCAGCTTCACCACATAGGCGAAGCGGTAGAAAAAGCCACCCAGCAGGGTGCGCAGGTACTGGGGCAGCTCCTTTATGCTTTTGGGCGGGGGGATCTGTCGGTCTTTATGGCTGGGAGGAATGGGGTTTGCATTCATCGTGATTTCGCCTCCTCTTGCGTATTACCTATAGTATAAAAGAAAAAATCACCCATTGTCAAGAAATTCCGCATAGACGCATTGAAAAACAAATTTTTCTGTGGTACAATCGGGGAAATAAAGGAAAAAGGGTGGGTTTTATGTACTTATATCTTATTCGCCACGGCGATCCCAACTATGCCCTGGACTGCCTGACCGAGCGTGGAAAGCTGCAGGCAGAGGCAGCGGCAAAGCGGCTGCAGCATGCCGGCATTACCCAGGTGTACTCCTCTCCTATGGGACGGGCAAAGGAGACGGCGCAGCCTACCTGCGACCTGCTTGGTCTGCCCATGACTATTGAGCCTTGGTCTCATGAGATCAAAACCGACCACATGCGGTCACAGACATTCCCCCTGGGTGATCCTACGGCGCTGTTTAGGGTTCAGAATAGCTTCTATCTGGAGGATGGACAGTATGATATTCCCTTCTCTCAATGGGCGTCGGCACCGGGTTTCCGGGAGTCGGACATTGCCATTGCCCGAAAAGAGATCGTGGAGGGCGGTCGGGATTTCCTGGCACGGCTGGGCTACCGGGAGGAAAACGGCATCTATCGCATTGAGAATCCCAACGAAGAGCGTGTGGCGCTGTTCTGCCATGGCTGTTTTCTGTACACCTGGCTCTCGGAGCTGCTGCACATTCCGCTCCACGTGGCATGGGCAAGCCTCAGCTTCACCCATACCGCCATGACGGTGCTGCGGTTCAGCAACAACGAAAACGGCATCACCTCGCCCCGTTGCCTCACCATGTCCGACACCTCTCACCTCTATGCCCACGGCCCCGACACCAATTACAACGGCGGCGCACCCATTTAATGCGCCGGCAGCTTTCATCTTGCGGAATGCATTTAAACCGCAAGACACTTGCTTTTTTTTGAAAAAAATGTAAAATATACATAGGCCGAAAGGCAAAGCGTTGATTTTGAAGGAGGCTCCCTATGAAAAAACTGATTGCGCTGGTGTTGGCGCTGGTATTGACGCTGTCCCTGGCAGCTTGCGGCAATACGAGCAAGAAGCTTGCCACAGAAGCACTTGATGCTGCAAGCAAGGCTTTTAATGAATTGGCAGACAAAATGAACGAGGATATCGGCTACTACGAGGATTCCGCAGTGGAAGCCATCACGGAAATGGCGCTGATGCTGGAGGAGAACAAGCAGCTGCTGGAAAACAGCAAGGAGTTCACCCAGGAGCAGCTGAATGAGCTGATGAAGGAATTTCAGTCCATTCTGGATAAAGTGGCGGAAATCAAGACCGACTACGGCATTGAATAATTGCATAGAAAAAAGTCTGTTGCGAAATTTATCGCAACAGACTTTTTTATCACAGATTCAGGAATTTCCCTACCTGGTGATCCCAGCCAAGGATCACCGTGCCGGTGACGCCGCCGGGGGACTTGGCAACGATGCACTCGGCGCCCTCTTCACCGTCAAATTCATAATACCGATCTCTATACAGAAAGATGATCTGGTCTGCCAGGCTTTCCGGCAGGCCTTTCTTGTCAAGATCCGTCAGCTTGGGGCGCTTGTTTTTCCGTTTTTCCAGAGATCTGGGCAAATGATGGGTGCAAAGCACCGGAATGTTCCGGCTTTTGGCAATGCCCTTCAGGCAGCGGAGAATATTCTCAAAGGTATCCTGCTCCTGGGAGAAGCAGATGTCTTCCGTTTCAAAATTCACCGGGCGGCAAACTCGTTCCAGGCCGTCAATGACCAGCAGCTGCAGCTGGGGGGTGCTGATGGTGTGCTGCAAAATGTTCTCCAATGTGGGATAGCTGTCGTTGTCTATGCGAATATTTGCCTTATATGCCTGAGCGGCATGGGTCAGCAGATCTTTGGAAAGCTTACCACGGAATACATCCTCCAGGGACGCACCCATGCTGATCTCCAGCATCCGCGCGCATAACTGGTGGCTGCGTATTTGGGGGGCGAAAATCAAAATGTTTCCTGCTTGCCGCTGGGCGATTTGATGCATGATGCTTAAGGCAAAGGACGTGCAACCCATGCCGGGACGTCCGCCCACCAGGGTAACGCCGCCACGGGGCAGTCCACCGCAAAGCTTGTCCACCGCCAAAAGCCCGGTAGCCAAATGCTCTGCAGTCTTCCCCAATGCCTCCACCTGCTGTGTAATATCCAAAATCTTGTCCATACCCATTCTCCTTTCTGATGATGCCTATGATACCATATAATACGTGAAATAAATTGGACATAGGCATCCGGTATGCGGTCAGCTGTCTGCGTTATCAGAAAAAAGTGCTAACGCTTCCTTTAGGTAGGCTGCCGTTTGTTCGTTGTTGTTTAAAGCGGAATATACAAGACTTGCTACGGTGAGAAGGTCTTTGTACATAGGATCGCTTTTGGGGCAAATTTCCAATGCCTTCAATATGTGTTTCTCTGCCAAAGCATAGCCTTCGTCGGTGTAATCGTTAAAGTGGAAGATGGAAAACGTTTTGTATAGGTTCGCATACACCATCCGGGGGGCGCTGTTTGTGTTGGCAAATTGCAGCGCTGTTTCCAACTGCTCCAGCGCCAGGTCACGTTGTTCTGTACGCAGGAAAAGGTTATGCCGGGATATGTAGATGGCATAGACCAGTTCCGGGGCATTTTTGTTCTGCAAGCACATGTCCAGCGCCTTTTGGAACATGGCAGCGGCTGTTTCTGTGTCAAATTTTTTCTTCCACAGATGGATATTACCCAACATATGAATAACATCGGCGGTCATGGTCGTGTCATCCGCAAAGAAGGAAAGCCAGGTCTCCAATGCTTTTTTTACAGTCAGAAGGGGGCTGTATCTGTCCCGGCTGGCAATCGGCGCATCGTGAATGTTAAACTCCCGGAAGACATCCAATCTGTCTGCATTGTGGGAGAGGTAGTCGCAAACCTTGTATTTGTAAATGCTGAAAAACATCTTTCTGGGCAGAAACGAGGAGAACATGTGAGAAAGTTCGTTAAACTTTGGCACACAGTCATTGTGATACCGGAGCTGTGTTGACCGGTAAACGGCGTTTTTTACCAACGCATAAACATACCCGTTGTGCTGCTCAGCCAAAGAGAAGCACACCTCGGCAACGACCGGGTGGAGGGAAAGCAGATCCTGCTCTTTATCCAGTCTTGCCCATCCGGCGGAAACGAGCCGATTGATGCAATCGTAACCGTCCAGCCCACACCAATCATGGAAGTCCTCCGCAAAAATGCCGCTTGCGGGAATCAGAGAAAGATTTGCCAGGACAAACTGCTCTTCCTGATCCAGACCGGACAGATCAAACAGTGCACGAATATGGTCGTAGGCACTTTGAGAAGAAAGTGCGCCATCTTTCCCGGAGCTAACCCGTTCTTTGCCCAACTCACGGATACCGGTGTTTTTGAGTTTGCGCAAAAGCTGTTCGGGTTTTATGCGACCGGCCATCATTTGCTTGGCCAGCAGTTCTACGGTCATGGTATGACAGGCGATCAGATCAAAGATCTCATCAATGCACTCTTTTTCTTCCGGAGAAAGGGCTTTCTTATAAAAGCGGCAGAATATTTTCCAAACGTCGGAGCGGTCTCGCAGGGGGCCGATGCGAAGCTGCTGCCCGATGCCGTAGTCTTCAAAATCCGCACGGGTAGTGATCAGCACTGTGGCACCCAGCTCCAGCAGATTTTTTAGGTCAGGATCGTCGCTGCGGTTCACGTTATCTATCACAAGAAGTGTGCGGCGGTCACAGAGCCGTGTCAACTCCTTCAGCTTTCGCTTACAATAGCTTTCCGGCGGCTCGTCGGGCTGTGGATGGAAATGATACAGCGGAATTGCGGTGTCGTCCAGGAGAAGGTGATGGATATCTCTGTCGCAGGTGGCAAAAATAACGGTATCATACAGTTCCTTGTCTGCCAGGGCAAACCGCTTTGCCAGCTCGCTTTTTCCAATGCCGCCTATGCCGTGGAGGAATAAAATGGGGTTTTCTTCCAGGTGCTTGCGGATGTTTTCAATTTCATCGGCACGACCCTCAAAATGCTCCTGCAGGGCATAGCTGTTGCTTTTCAAATACGGGGCTTTGGGATCTGCCAGGTCCAGGATCCGGTCAAGTTTTTCAATGAGTTCACCGGCGGACTGATACCGCTTTTCTACCACACCGCAGATGGTGCGGTGCAGCAACGTATCCAAATGGGAAAAAACACGGGGATCCATGTCTTTGAAAATAGCGGCTTCGTAGTCATAATCGTATTGGGTCACGAAGCTGCGGCGTTCTGCGCCGGTGGAATGTCTGCCGAACAGCTGCGTGAAAATGATCTCACCAATGGCAAACAAATCGGTGGCGGCGCAAATGTTTTTTCTTTTTTCGGGGAGAAGCTGCTCCGGCGCTGCCCAGGTTTTTGTGCAGGACAGGGCTTTGGCAAAGCGCACGTCGGACATGGGCGTTACACTGTCAAAGTCAAACAGCATGACATCCTCCACAGTTTCACCCTCCGGGCGTACGTAAATGTTCTCCGGCTTGATATCCAGGTGCAACAGTCCGGCTTCGTGGTAGTTCCCGATAACTTGTGTCAGGGTTCGCATGCGAAGCAGCAGCGCATAAACGGATTTTTCCTGCAGCTGGTCATAGGTCTGACCGCTGAAGCAGGTCATATCCATATACGCTGTGCCGTTGGCGCAGTAATATCCCTGAATGTTGCCGGTGTAATTCTTCAGTTTGTCAAAGGAAAGACGGATTGTGTTTTGCAGCTGACAGCTATTGCGGAAACGGGTCAGTCCTTCGTTGAAATCCTGCTGTTGCTCTGTGGGAACATGCAGATATCCGAAGGTGTCCCGATGCAAAGAAAGGTGCTTGGGAAAATATTCCTTCAGCAGGTGTTCGGTGTTGTCTGAGGCAGTTGCACGGTAGACGATGCAGGAAGCGCCTCTGCCAACACAGTCGGTGATGCGATATGTAATACCGGGTCGCTCGTCAAAGGTAAGTGTTGCCGAGACGTCTTGCCGGTTCAGTGCTGTTCTGTTCATAATATACTCACTCCGTAAACGTGGGCGCAAGGGCTTGCGCCCGGTTTTGTGTTTTCCGGCGACTGCCGGTTTGTGGAGGCTGGGACTGTAGCCCTGTCACAGCATAAATGACATTTCTATAATACCCCAAAGAGAGAAAATCGCAACATAAAACAAGCGGGTGTGCCAATTTACGAATAAGTGTCCTCGCACCGATCAATTAGCTGTGCGATCGCCTTGTTTCTGTGTGCCATATGACCCTCTCCCACAAAAATGGAATTCAGCGGCATCTTCGGGTCGTGTATATCTGCGCCAAGGTTTAAGCAGCCTTTGTTTTCACCGGAAATCACACTGTGTTTTTTGCCGTCAAAGGCGCAAAGGCGGCAGGTGATGGTGGCGGCTTTGGAACGACCATGCAAAAGTGCCTGCAGTCCTTCAATTCCAAGCTGATGAAAGACGGATTTTGTATATGCTCCGGGGAATGCAGGATAAGCATCCAGGGACAAGGACATATCATCCACCCAAACGGGAAAGCCGTATTTTGCATAAGCATACTCTGCTTTCTTTTTTACGACCTCACAAGGGTCTGTGGATTGAATCTCGGGAATATCCAGACTTGACACCAGCAGGGAAATGTTATTGCGCTGCAAAAGTGCTTCGTAATCCATGTATTTTTTTGGATTTCCGGTTAGGATCACTTTCTTGTTATAACAGCATGCAATCAGCTTTTTTGTGTCTGCCAAGTCTTTTTCATAAATATGGGCGGAGGTGATCATTGCAGTGATAGAGGCAATGTCAATGCCCAACGCTTTCGCAACGGATTCACCAAAATCTCTGATGCACATCGCATCGCAGGGGAACTTCCGATAAATGTCCTGCCCTCTGGAGAAATAGGTGATTTCCAATTTGTTGTTTCGCACCAGGAAATGAATTTGGTTGATGCAGGGGACTTTATCCTCACCATAGGGGAGAAATGTCAGTACGGCCTTTCTCGTGCTTGCGTTTTTGGTCAGCATTTGGACGATGTCATCCATTGCGGTGTCTGCCCGCATTTTGGGACCGAGAATGCAGTTGGCATAGTTATGACCAAAGGCATTTGCTTCCTGTGTAAAGAAGACCTTGCGCATTTCGCCATAGTCACACATCACACGTTCGTTGGCGAAAAGTTCAGGACAGTCTTCCGCTGAAAATGTGACAGTGAGATTTCTTAACTCAAGATAATCCTCCAGCTTTGTTGTTTCAGGCGCTGTCAGGATTTTTTGCAGGGTATATACCCATGCGTGGTATAAATTCATCATTGTTCACCGTATGTACCTTTCTTGTTGTTACTGATCACGGTCAAAACGTTTCCGGATACCAGCTTGTCGACAATGTCATCAAAAGAATCGGTCAGGATATTGCCGTAATGAACACCGGATAATTTGATGTCACCGTTTTGCCTTACGATCAGGCAGTTTGCGCCTACATTTTCTGTATGGGCAGATTGGAAAATGATCTGCGCACCGTTTACTGTTGCAGGCATTTGCTCTGTGAGTTTTTTAAAATCTGCTTCGCTCATTTCGTATTTTGCTTTGTTTTCTACGGAACGAAACTTATCGCAAATAAACTCATAGATTTTCCAACGGTCAATAGGCAACTGGTTTTCCCGGATGTAGGCAGCCAGTGCCGGGATATGTTGAGAATTGCATTTGCTTGCCAAAGAGGCCAAAATAATGCGTATTTCCGGATTCGCCTCTTTTAGCTTTCTGATGCCCTCAATCGGTCTTGCGAATTTTTCTTCTGCCGATATGTTTGCCTTGGCAGGGCGCATCAGGTCATTAGCCGCAGGCAGACCATCCAGGGAAACACCTACCCATACACAGTTGTTGGCAATGAATTCGGCGTACTCCGGCAAATAGTAGCCGTTTGTCCGCAGGACCACACCAAGACCGTTTTCTTTGGCCTGTAAGGTAAACTCTTTGAAGTGGCGGCACACCAGTGGTTCACCGCCACACAGCTGCACGTTTTGCGCACCGATGTGTTTGGCAAATGCCAGTGCCTTCGTGTAGGTGTCAATTGTCATATCCGGACAGTGATCGTGTTCTCCGTAGCAATACTCGCATTGGTAATTGCAGTGACCTGTGATGTAAAGGTCAAGATTGCAGATGCCTAAATCTCTCATGATGAACCTCCTTGCTGTGGGATTTAAATTTCCAAAAATGTCTCGGCAAAAACATCGCTGGGCATTCGCCAGCCGTTTCTGGGAGAAAGGGACATATCAAACACCTGGCATCCATCCGGGAAGCAACTCCGCTTGAATTGCCGGGTAAAGAAACGCTTCAGGAACAACTGCATCCAGGAGGACAGCTGCTGGCTGTTGTAAACGCCCTGGAATGCGCAGCCGGCCAGACGCAGGATCTTTTCCGGGTCATATCCGTATTTTACAAAGTAGTACAAGAAAAAGTCATGCACCACATACGGTCCTACAAGGGCTTCAGTTTCCTGCTTTTGGGTGCCGTCGTTTTTCAAAGGAAGCAGCTCCGGACTGACCGGGGTTTCCATTATGTCCCTGAGTACGCTCTGCAGATTGCCATCGGCATGTTCTGCAAGGAAGCACCCCAAATGGCGCATAACGGTTTTTGGAATACCACTGTTGATTCCGTACATGGATATCTGGTCGCCGGAATAAGACATCCAACCCAATGCAATTTCCGACAGATCCCCGGTGCCAATAACAATGCCGTTTTGCTGATTGGCCAGATCCATCAGGATTTTGGTTCGTTCCCGGGATTGGGTTTGCTCATAAGTGATGTCAAACAGCGCTTTTGGATGCTGTATATTATCCAAATGGGCACTCACTGCTGCGTTTATGTCAATTTCCATGGCGGTGATGCCAAGTTCTTTCATAAGCGCCAGTGCGTTGCGGTGTGTTCTTTCGCTGGTTCCGGGACCGGGCATGGTTACACCAATAATGTTTTCTAAAGGTATGGCTGCCTTCCGAAAAGCGTGGCAGCACGCCAACAAAGCAACCGTGGAGTCTAATCCTCCGGAAATACCGATGATCAGTTTGTTGCGGTTGGTGTATTGGAGTTTTTTCTGTAAGGCCTGACTTTGGAGTTCCAGAATACGGCGGCAAACGGTGTCCGCAGGAAGGTCTGCAAGGAACGGCTCACAACTTATGCTTTGATAGGTACCGTGGGGCTGGAGACAGATCAATGCAGCAGGAAAGTCGCTGTCTGCAAAGCTTACAATCGGATCAAAGGCGCAGCTTTTGGCTCTTGCCTGGTGAATATGTTCGGGATCCACTGTGCCGCAGATGCGCTGTGTGATCTCCAGCGGCGCTGTTTTCCGGATGCAGTTTCCGTTTTCAAAGATGGCAAGGTAGCCGGAATACACCTGGTCGGTTGTGGACTCGGTTTTTCCTGAGGCGGCATACATGTAAATGCACTTGTTTTGCAGGGAAGCCGATTTCGTAAGCAGGTCGATTTCTTCATAGTGGGATACGGTTTCTTTTGCTGCGGACGGATTGATGATAAGGTTTGCACCACGGTGGGACAGTAGATTTGCCACGGAAATGCTGTTATCTGCATCGTTTCCGATCACAATGCCAATTTTTAAACCGTGTGTGGGGTCTTCAAACAGCAGCCGGGGGGAGCACCTTACTGCTTGTCCGCACAAATGGATGACGGAGTCGTCGGTGAACGACGGTGCGACAAAATGGCGGGAGTCGTTTTCGTTGATGTTATCCAACTGCACCTTGGGAACAATACCCAAAATGGAACCTCCGTGAAATACGATGGCGCAATTCATGAGCTTTCCGTTGTTTCTAATGGGCGCCCCCACCACAACAAAAATAGAGGAGCCTTCTGTGCTTTTTGCGATTTGTTCTGCGGCGATATGGATTTGTGCGGTGAGACGCTGGTTATAAAGAATGTCTCCGCAGGAGTATCCGGTCAGGCTCATTTCGGGAAACGTGAGAATATCAATCTTGCGGTCAATGCAAGACCGTATTTCGTTGACGATGCAGTCGGTGTTGTGCCGGATATCGCCGAGCTTTCCCTCAATGGTGGCGCAGACACAGTGAAACAAATTATTTTTCATGGTACATATCTCCCAGTACAAAGTGAATTTCGTCGTCGTAGGACATGTGTTCGGAACGGAGGAACTTGATATTCACACCCAGTTCCTTTAATCTGCGGTAAAAGGCCATGTGTTTTTGGTAGGTTTCCGGTGTTAAATCGTCGTATTTCCGGAGGTTGGCCCGTCTGCGCAGGATTCGTTGTATGCACACCTCGTAAGGTACGTCCAGCACATAGACCACATCCGGTATTGGTAACTGCGTGGCGACGGCGCCGAAAACCTGAAGCATCGGCTGAAGCAAGTCGGGACATTGCACGGAAAGCAGTGCTAACGTTGACCAGATTGATCGGTCAGTGATGGCAAAGTTGCAGTCTGTGGTTTTTGTGATCAGTTTTTTTCGGTCTGCCAGGCTGGCGGCATAGATCAAGGCGCTGGATAAGTGTGTGGTATTGTTGGCAAGGTAATCCTTGAAGGGCATTTGCGTGTAGGCTTCCGGGATGCAGGCAAAGAAAATCTTGGCATCGTGTTCTGCCAGCTTTTGACATAGACTTGTCTTTCCGCTTCCGTCTACGCCTTCAAATGCCACAATGGGCGTGGCGTTATATGGCTTTATCAGAGCGTATGGTATGTTCATTGTGGAACCTCTCTTCCTCTTTGTTGCTATGTAATTTCAGCGACCGCCAAGGGTTACTTACCCTTGGGCGGCTGCTTGGTGTCGTTCAGGTTGGTGGTATCAATGCTTACTCTGATCAACATGCTTGTTCACCTCTTTTCTTTCTGTTGTTATTATACAACAAGCTGCAGACGGAATCGTAAAAATGGTTTTTGCTTCTGTCTTCAAAGAAGAAGCTGTGCAGCAGAAATATGCCAAAGAAGCTGTAAGTATAGCCCACGCAGGAGCCGTCTTTGTTGTAATGCCGGAGTTTCAGCAGTCCGTCGGGCCGGGTGTAGCCTACGACCCGGTGTTCCTGGTCATAGTGATTGGGCTCACCGAAAAAGCTGCGGATCATTTTTCCTGTTACGGCACGCCTCCAATTATAATGGACAAGCCCTCTGTTGTCAAAAGTGGGCACGCTCTCTCCAATTTTGCGTTTTCCGGTATAATGAACATAGGTGCCGGAGGGAAAACGCAGGCTGAAAAAATTGGCATACATGTGCTACATCTCCTTCTGTTTTTATCGGGGCAGGTGTCTGCAAGTACCCACGGTTATCCGCGGGACTTGCCGGCATCGCTGCGCTTTTTTCTCCATTGGCCATTTTGGTTGCGGCTGCGGTTTTGTCCTGCTGTGGGTCCCGTCTTGACAACGGGACCGTGGGTGTCCTTAGGACTTGCGCTGCATGTGCAGGTTTGTACAGCATTGCGAATGAAAGGGAAAAGGTTGGTATACATAGTAAGCGCCTCCTTTAGCGATTTTTCTGGTTGTGCTTGTGTTCATAAATGGTTTCGGCGGTGCCGGCGGCTGCGCCGGCGGATGCGCCGACCAGTGTTCCGATAGCACCGGCGGATGCGCCGCCGGTTGCCGCAGATACACCTGCGATCATACACATGACAGGTACGGATACCGGAGCGAAAGCAGTGGTTGCGGCTGCACTCAAGACTGTGCCAATGGCAATACCAATCGTGCCTCCGATGCCTGCGCCCTGCGCAATTCGTTCAAAAATCTTTTCCATAATGATGTCCTTTCCGGCTTATAAGCCTATGTGTTTTGCTTGGTTACTTTTTGTCCCAGGTGGCGCCGGCTGCCTTGGCGGCAGCGGCTTTTGCCTGGTTTTCTGAAGCCTGACGGTAGCGGGCCTTTGCTTTTCCGTAGTGATAGTCACCCTCGCCGTTTTTTGCCATTGCCCATTGGCGATCAGCTTCACGCTTGTATTTCTCTGCCCGCTTTGTGTACATCTCTTCGGGCGTGCTGTAGTATGCCATAGCATTACCTCCCTTTTTCGGTGGGGTAGGACATGTCCTGCAGCTTGTGGCAGTGGGGACAGACTTTTCCCCAATCGCCTACAGACGGATTGTAGCTGTAGGCTTTGCGGCAATGGATGCAAAGTTTGGTCATAATGCGTGCGCTCATATTAACCTCCCTTCTTGTTGCGTGCGTCTTCCTTTGCGCCGCTGATCGCACCGGCGGTAGCGCCGACTACGGTGCCCAGCGCAGTGCCGGAGACGGTGGCGGTTGCAACAGCGGCTGCTGCCATAAGGGGCGCCACCACAATGTTGATGCCGGGAAGCGCCAGGGTAGCACCGGCTAAAAGTGTACCCAATCCGCCACCAAAAGCAGCGCCAAAACCAGCGCCTGCCATACCGCGTTCAAACAGATTTTTCATGATTTTTTCCTCCTTGGTTTTTGTGTGTTTTGGTTTACATCCTTATTTTACATCCTCGCAGGATGCGGATTGAAAAAACGGTTTATGCTGCGCTTGTCTCTGTTGGCTCGTCAAGCTTGCGTTCAATTTGCTCCCGGATGGTGAGAAAATCAATGTAGTTGATGCCCAGGGCGTGTACGATCTCGGTGGCAACGCTACAGCGTGTGGACAGGACCTTGACTTCCTTGCCTCTGGACTTGAGCTGTCGGATGGCTCGTTCAAAGTCGCCGTCGCCGCTGACCAGGATCGCCAAGTCGTACCGATCGATCATGTTAAACATATCAAGCACGATCTCAATGTCCAGATTTGCCTTTTGGGTGATCTCGCCGGTTTCGTAGTCCCGGATGGTTTTTACCGGCTTCGTTTCCAGGGAATAGCCGATGTATGCCAGCTTGTTCAGGAAGCAGCGCTGCTTACTATCCTCGGTTTCGCCGTTGTAGTAGATCGCCTCCACCAAATCGCCGTATTGCTTGCAGTAGTTCAAAAGCTTCTCGGCATCAATGAGCCAGCCCATCTTCTTCTGTGTGAAGAAACAATTTGCTCCGTCAAAAAACACTGCTACTTTTTTCATGGTAGTTACCTCTTTCTTTGCTTTTGTGTTGTTTTGGTTTACATCCTCATCATAACCCATGAGGGGGTGCGTATTGTAAAAAGCATTTTTGTTACCGTTTCCGGTTGCCGGCTGCGATTTACTTTACACCCTCATTGTACAAGCACATACAGGGCGGACTGTAAAAATGATTTCAGGGCATTTCCTTGCGCCCTCTGTTGCCCCCTGCAATGTAGCTTGTAACAACAGCATACCATCCTGCAGTATGTGGATTGAAAAAATGATTAAAAAAACAACCGCCCTCCCAAAAAGGAGAGCGGTTGCTCGTGGTGTTAGTTGTTGGTTGACTTTTCTTCAATATATGCCAGGTAATCAGATACCTCGTTGACCTCGTCCTGATTGTCAACAAGTTCAAAGAGTTTTTTCGCCTCGTTTAATAGAGAGCTTGCTGTGGCAAAGTTTATTCCTTGCGGGGCGTTGTTGCTGTTTGCGTCATCTTTAAAATTAGTTAGGACGTATCCAAATAACATATGTGCAAGCCCGGATACAACATGATAATCGGGATGTGTTAAATGATCATAATACTGATCGGAAAATGCCTTATATGTCCAAACTGCGTCCACGAGGTCAAGTAACTGTTGCGGAGATACTGCGGTGCAATCGTTCTCTAATTTGGATGACAGAAGGCAACAGCGAAGGCTTAGGTGTTCCTGGTAGTACAGAAGAAAACTTTTATGGTTTGGTGGGTAATGCTTGTCAAGATGGGCTTTGTACTGTTCGCACCAATACAGCCCTGCTTCCCAATCTTCTGCATCAATCAAAATACCAAGGATGCCGAGATAAGCTGCTTCTTTGAAATAAGCCAGTTCCTGGGGTGGCAAGGATTGATTTGAGAGTAAACGAAAATATATTTGTTTTGCTTGCTCCGGGTCGTTCAAAACTTCATACGCTTTTGCAGCGCCTAAAACTGCGTCGCAGCCGTGTTCTGAAGAATAGAGCGATGCCAGTTCTGCTGCGGAAAGTGACGCAAATAGAAGAATTGCTTTTTTGTGATAGGCAACACTTTTTTCGGCATCTTCGGCATTTTCAAAATGGCTTGCCAAAGTTGCATAGCGGTTAATGACTTCTTCCACAGACAGGTCGTTTTCAGATTCATCCAGCGTGCAGGTTTCTTTATAAACGGCGTGCCATTTTAATAACCGTTTTTCTAATTTGTCATTGATACCAAAGAGGTTTTTATGTCCGCTAAGACGGGTCAAAAATGAGGAAACCCGCAATCTGAAAAGCTCGTTATCTGCAATATGGCTTAGTTCCCAGTCCAGTGCAAGTTCTTCTATATCCAACGCATATTCTACATTTCCTGTATTACTATAGAAAAAGTTGCTTATCCGAAATATCAATTTAGCGGTGTTGGAAGTGATGTTGCTTTGAAGCATACGCTTTGATATGGAAAAAAAGATTGGCGAATAGAGCGCAATTTCTTCCTGGCGAAAATATTCCGTTTCCAGCAACAGCGAAGAAACGGTTTCTGCAAGCGTTGCAACAACCTCTGCAGAAAGGCATTGCGCAGCACAAATTTCTGAGATGAGGGGATGCACGGCAATGGTATCCTGGGTTTTGTTGTACTTGATCCAACCTGCAGTTGCAAGGTTGTTAATGGTGTCATAACTGTCCAATTCGCACCAATCGTGGAATAATTCTGCAGGAATGCCGGTGTAGGGGATCAGGGAGAGGTTGGCAAGAATATATTTTTCATCTTCGTTTAATTCGGAAAGGTCAAACAGTGCCTGAATATGACCATATGCGCTTTGCGCAGAGAACACACCGTCTTTGCCGGCACGGACTTTTTCTTTTCCGCTTTCGCTGATGCCGCCTTCCTGCAGCTTTGCAAGCATCTTATCTGGTTTTACACGGCCTGCCATCATCTGCTTTGCCAATAACTCCACGGTCATGGTGTGACCGGCAACCAAATCTATGATTTGTTCCACACAATCCGCTTCTTCTTTTGTGAGCGGTTTTGTGTAGTGCTTGTAAAAAAGTTCAAGGATGCTGCTGCGGTTGCGAAGTGCGTCCAGATATAACTGTTTGCCGTAACCGTAGTCTGAAAAATCTGCCCTGGTAGTGATCAGCAGCTTGCAGTCCAGGTTTAGCAGTTTGTGCAGGCCGGGATCGTCTTCACAGTCCAGATTGTCCACGATAAACAGGGTATGTGCATCGCAAAGCTCCTGCAATTTACGCAGCTTACGGGCGCAGTATTCCTCCGGTTTTTCTTCAGGATAAGGCGCAAAATTATATAGGGGAGTTGCATTATCATCCTGCAGGAGCATATTTACGTCGCTGATATACGGCGCAAAAATAACAGTGTCATAGTCACCGTTCTCCATATGCACCTTAGCATAATGCTTGGCAAGCTCACTCTTGCCAATACCGCCAATGCCATTGAGGAAAAGAATATTATTCTCGTTCAACATGCGGTGGATTTCTTCAATCTCGCCGTCACGGCCCACAAAGACATCCTGTACGGCAGGAAGGTTGCTTTTCAGGTAAGCGGCTTTGGGGTCGGCGAGGGAAACAACGGCATCTATTTGTGCAATGAGCGCTTCGGCGGAGGGGTACCGTGCTTCCACAACGCCGGTGATGGTATGCAGCAGCAACTCGTCCAAAAGCGGAAACACCTTCGGGTTTATATCTTTGAAGATGTTGGCACTGTAATCATAATTATAGCCGGTTACGAAGCTGCGGCGCTCGGCGCTGGTAGAGTGTCTGCCAAACAGCTGCACGAAAATGATTTCACCAATGGCAAACAGATCGGTGGCGGCGCAAATGCTTTTGCGTTTTTCAGGAAGCAGCTGCTCCGGCGCTGCCCAGGTTTTCGTGCAGGACAGGGCGTTTGCAGACAGCACTTCGGACATGGGGGTTACACTGTCAAAGTCAAACAGCATCACATCTTCGGCGGTTTCATCCTCCGGGCGCACGTAAATGTTCTCCGGCTTGATATCCAGATGAAGTAATCCGGCTTTGTGGTAATTGCCAATGACCTTGGCCAATGCTTTCATGCGAAGCATCAGGGTGTAAACGGATTCTTCCTGCACGTGGTCATAGGTCTGACCGCTGAAGCAGGTCATATCCAAGTACGCTGTGCCGTTGGCACAGTAATATCCTTGAATGTTGCAGGTGAAATTTTTCAGACCTGGACTGGAAAGGCGAATCTCTGTTTGCAGCCGGCAACTGTTGCAAAAGCGGGTCAGACCTTCTGCAAAGGCTTGTTGCTGCTCCGGAGGAGCAACAAGGTGACCGGAACTGTCACGTTCCAAGGCAAGGTGTTTCGGATAGTATTCTTTTAAAAGGTGTTCTGTGTTATCCGAGCCAATGGCGTGGTAGACAATGCAGGAAGCGCCTCTGCCAACGGCATCCGGTGAAAGCCGAAATGCGACATTCGGACGCTCGGTAAAATGAAGGCTCGTATTGCCACAGGTGTTTATTAACGTTCGGTTCATATCATCATCCCTCCTGCGTTATATGCAGGACAAACGGTTTATTCATCCATAACGGACGGATCGTTTAAATAGTATTCCAGGATTAATGTGCGGAGCATACGCAGCGGCTCGGGTGCCATGGCACAATAGCCAATCATCCAGTCAAATGGGTTGCGCCAGTATAACCGGACGTATCCGCATTCCGCCAACACTGTGTTGGCTTCTGTTTCAAACTCATCAAAAAGACCCCAGGAAACATGGGCGACAGGCTCTTCCTTGCCGGTCTTTCTCCGTTTTGCTTCTGCCTCTTTCTCGGCAATGGTGGCAGTGGCAAAGAAATCGTAGAACAGCAGCATGATCAGCGCACGGCGGACCACGTCGTAGGAGGCATTTTTCTTTTCCAATATTTGCTGGAACTGTTCACGCTGCGGCCAATTGCGCTTGACCAATTGGGGGAAATCCGATTTGGTAATGGATTTTTTGTAGAGGGGTTTTGCGTTCTCTGTTGCACGTGCGGAATAGCCGTAAATTACACTGAGCAGTTCATCTATGTTATTTACTACGATCTCTTTTGTGTAGGGATAATACAGATCGTATTCCTTGGGAGCAACGGCGGAGCAGCTTTTTATGAGCGCCTGGATTTTGTCTGTGGCGGTTTTGTTTTCTACGGCAAAGCCGGAGCGGTTCTCTGTGAGATAGGTGATCAGCTCGGCTTCGGTTTCAATGGTTCGCAGCTGTTCGCCGATCTGCTCTGTTACATCATCTGCATAGGGATTTTGAATCGCTGCTGTTTCTTCTACCGTGGAAATAATCCGAATCGCATCTTTATAGCTAAGCCGGTTTTTCAGACAGTAAAAGTAGACTGCCTCGCTGATGCTTTTGTAGTTAAAGGGACGCTCAAGATAGGCCTTCAGGAAAAATTCTGCTGTCTGCCGGGCATCCATTTCCAGGGCAAAACAGAGCTTATAAACGTTGTCACGGCCGTCTGCGGTATTTCCCGGAAGACCTTTGCTAAGCCAACGCTCCAGGGTTGCTTTTGCGCCGCTTCCCAGGGTGAGATCAGCTTTGTTGCACTTTTCGGCGATAAATGCAGCAAGCGACTTTATGTCGGCGCTCTCGCCCTGATAGCCGCAGCGGACTGCGTGCCGGTGCACGTACTCGCAGAAGGTGGACGCAGTATTCAGCTCCGCCATGACCTCTATTCTCGGCAACTCAGTCTCTTCAAAATCAAAGCTGAAATAATCATTGTGCACAAACTCTGTAGCCTGGTTGTTATCTATCTGTGTCATAAGAAAACCTCCTGGTGTGTATTTTCTTATATTATATCGCAAATGCAACGTTTTGCAATACATTCCGGCTGCCTGGGCGCATTAAAAAACGGTAGCAGTGCTTCTTCGCTGCCGCCAATACGACAAAACAAGAAAGAAGCAGGTTGATAAAACTGCCGATGGGATAAACTGTTGAATTTTGCCGAAAATGGCACTATAATAAAAAGTGACGAAACCCCGATATGAAAATCAAGGTGGACGTTGAGTTTTTTGATATGCCCGCAAATGAGGGTGCGCAAACGCAATAAGTGAAATTTAACCGATCAGACGATTTTAATAAGATAGGGACATATAAAAGCCACACCTTTTTGGTGTGGCTTTTATGTTGGTATAGTAATGGGTTATGGGGGATCTATGCCGCCGTTGGGCGGCTTGCAGCTGCGCCAGCGCTTCAGTCCCTTTTTTAGTCCGGGCAAAAAACCGTATTTTTTTAAGGCCTGGAGCATGTACACGGAACAGGAGGGCTCGTAGCGGCAGCGTTCTCTTGTTTTGGCAGGGGCGACCGCCTGGTAGGTTTCCACCATGGTGATCAGCAGGGGTTTGCCCAGCAAAAAACCGGTGAAAAGCAGTGCGACCAAAGCGCCGGGGACAGAAACAAAGGGGTTGCCAAAGGCATGCTGCAGGCCGGCATAGGCGGCGACAGTCACCGCGGCAAGGGCGCACAAAAGCAGCAGCCATCTCACCACCGGGAATTTTGGGCGGTGCAATGTCCGCTTATAAAACAAGGAACGGGGGTCGTTTTCTTCCGATTGTCTATAGATTTCCGCCAACTCCTCAGGAGATGGCGGATGATCCATGATGTTACGATCGCTCACGTTGCTTACTCTTTGTAGAAGATCAGCATGTAGATGTTGGTATTGACGATCTGGGGCTGCAGGTCACAACCGGTCTTTTCCTGGACAGTGATGGTCTCCATGGAATGATAGGTCCAGCCATTCTGTGCTTCTGCGTTGATGATGCTGACGAAGGCATCGGTAGCGACGCTGTGGTTGCCGCCGGAAATGGAAATAACCTTGGGACCGGGAACTGCTTTATAGATCATAACGATTCTCTCCTCTGTGTATATTTGTCCGCTTGTGGCGGAATTGATACCAGTATACCATATATTTGCCGTTTGTCAAGAAACAACAGAATTTATTACGGATAATAGGGATTCGGCTTGAAAAACAGCACGATCAGGTCAATAATGAGGCCGATTCCAAACAAACCGCAGGTAAGGATATAGAGGATACCGAGCAGAACTCTGCCTTCGTAAAATTTATGCGCGCCGATATAACCTAAAAAGAAGCAAAGGAAAAAAGATACCCATTTGTTTTTTGCCATAGTTGCACCTCGTTTTTGTATGTTTATTTGCCCGCTTATCTACATTATAGCACACAGGGTGCGGAAAGAAAAGGGGACGCTCCTGACACCCGGTATATAAAAAATGCTGTAGCTGTTGGGCTCAAAGGCCGAAGTGGTGGCGGTAGATGTAGAAGAGGGCGCTGAGGCAGGCGAGGATGGCGGCCACAAAGAAGAAGATAAACACAAGTGGGGGCAGCTTCTCGTTTTCGGTGAAGGAGGTGTACTTGATCTTACTGTACTTATTCTTCATAGCTTTCCACTCGCCGTCATACAGAGAGGCGGCCAGCTTGGTCTCAATCATGCTCAAAATCTTCAGCTTTCCCTTGTTGTTGATGTAATAGGAATGAAGCATTTTTCGCCAGGAAACATTCAGCAGGATGCCGGGGCAGGACAAAGCCAGGATCACCAGCAGCTTGGACACCAGGGAGGCTTCCGGGGCGGCGGTGAAAATACCGGCACCGATGGTGATCAGGGCGGTGTTGGCGCTGATATAGAAGCTATTTACATCCTGGCGACGGGAGACGAGATTTTCGGAGGTCTCCAAAAACAGCTTGTATTGCTCCAAAAGCACGGCGGTGTCTATGGTCTCCCGGAACAGTCCGATATGGGCATCATTATTAAAGTTTTGGATATGGGTATAAAGCGCTTCCTCGTCAGAGAGCTTTTCTGCAAGACATTTGGAGGTTTTTGTGTTGTTGTCAAACTTGTAAAGGCAGGGATTTTCCGGCTTCAGTCCCGGCTCCAGGGGAAGGTAGACAATGTGCCGTTGAAGCTTCAGCGCCTTTTTCAGCTCCCAGTTTACGTTTTCGTTTGTGGAGGAATTGGGACTGACTGCATACACGATCACATCGGCAAGCTTCATCATTTTTACGGCATCCTTGTGCCAGACGTGCCGAAGCAGGCTTTTCTTTCTGTCGGTGGAATGCAGACGCAGAACGGTGTCCTCGCCAAAGCGGCGGGCGATCTCCTCTCGCAATGCAACTACCTTTTCCTTGCCGTCGTTGGAATAGATCACAAGTACCTTCATTTTCTCTCTTCCTCCTTGTGGATTTGCCTTTATTATACCACCTGGCGGAAAGTGTGTCAATTCTGCGCTGGTGTCGGTGTGTTTGTGAGATCGTGGTTTATCCCGGTCTCATTTTTTGTTACACAGGAGGAATCGCAATGGAACGCATCACCCAAGTAAACAAATCGATCAACGGCTTCGTTGCCATCGCCATGTTCCTCTTTGCCTTTACCACCGTCCTTGGCTGGTCTCACTACGGCAGCAAGGCTTGGGAGTATCTGTTCGGCGCAAAGACTACCTTTGTTTTCAAGCTCATCCACCTGGTCACCATTCTGCTGGGTGCAGTGATGACCTCCTCCCTGGCTTGGGATATCTCCGATACCTTTAACGGTCTGATGATGTTCCCCAACCTGATCGGTGTGGTGGCACTGTGTTCCCTGGTGGTCAAGATCACCAAGAACTACATTGATCGTAAGATCAAGAACAAGGACGTTGCTCCGGTTCTCTCCTACAAGGAAGAAGAGCAGACCGAAGAAGCAGAAGAAAAGTAAAAAGAACACAATTGAGGCACCTTCCTTGCGGAGGGTGCCTCAGTTTTATTCGGATTTGGCGCGTGCCTTGCCAATCAAATAAACGGGGATGTACATGATAAGGATCACGAAGGGCAGGAGGATGGGGAAGCCCCAAAGGTGAGAGCCGAGAAGGGTCTGGAAAAGCTCAAGGGGATTGCCGGAGTCCGGCTCCATCAGGAACATAAAATTCGTGTCCCAAAGAAGATTCAGGAAATACACCGGGATGGCCATGGCTACCAGCAGTCCCACACCCTTCAGGGCGGATTTCAGATCTGTGGGCGCACGGTGGGTGGTGACCAGCAGCAGGGGGTAGAGTACCAGCAAAATATGGATGGTAAAGCTGTGAATGTGGAAGAAGTTAAGCACCGGGGTCTCCGTCCAGTTGGGGAAGAAAAGCGCCAGGGCAGCGCCGGGAATGGCAAAGTAATACAGAAAGCTGCGGACAGTCTTCACCGGCTTGCACACATCAAAGGCAATGAGCAAAATGTTGATGCCGCAAAGGTGGAAGGGCAGATGCCCCCAGCCAAACTCCCCCAGCACCAGCAGCACGATGTCTTTCACAAGCTCCTGGAGAAAAATATAGCTTCCCAGCAGCTTCAGGCAAAGGTTCTGCTTCTTTTCCGGCAGCCTGCGAAAGAAAATGCAGGCAGTGACCCACAAAATAAGGCCTGCCAAAAGCCAAAGAAGGTGTACAGACCCAAAGGCTTGAAATCCCAAACCCTCGGGGATATTCTCGTTGGTTACAAAAAACATGGTGATCACCCTTTTTATTTCTTCTGCAGCGCCTCCCACTGCTCACGGGTCATGAGGACGGTATGGGGCTGCATGGGAACGAAGGGGCTGATAAGACCCATTTCTTCCATGGCCTCTACCATGCGCGCGGCACGGCCGTAGCCGATTTCCAGCGCACGCTCAAGCACTCCGGGGGTCACCTGACCTGCCTCCAGGGCAAAGTCAACGGCCTTGGGGAACAGCGGGTCCTCCTCCGGCGCAGGAAGCTTTGCACCCTCGTCGGTTTCTTCCTGCTCCAAAAGCTTCATCAGTTCGTCTTTTTCCATGGTGTTGCACCCCTAAAATTTAATTTCTACCCCCATAATACCACAAATTCTTAGCTTTGCAACTATAAAAGCAGCGGCTTTCTTTTTTCTTTCTTGTGTGCTATAATGAGAAAAAACAGAAAGGGTGCGTTTTATGAAAAAGGTTATTTGTTGTTTGCTTGCACTGGTGATGGTGCTGATGTTGGCTTCTTGCGGTGGGGAAACCAAAACGGTAACCCCGGAGGAGCCGGATCTGCTGCCACAGCTGGAGGCGTATATTGCAACGAAGACGAAGGAACTGCAGCAACAGTTCGGAATGGAAGACCTGGAGATCGTTCCGGAAGCCATTTGGGACACCACGATTTCTGTCACCAAGCCCCGGGGGCAGGAGACGGATGTAGGTGAGTATACTGTTCGTCTGTATTATTATATCAGTGCGCCGGGCTTTATCGCAGATATTCTTGCCCGGCAGGGGGATAGAAATCTGAACTACGATGACATCGTTCTGGGAGAAGAACTGATGCATGGGTTTACGCTGGATGATTTCGTGGTTGAAAATTACGAAATCTCCCGTGCCTCCGTCTGCACATGCAGAGCAATTATTGGCAGTGAGGCGTACACGGAGCTGACATTTGAAACAGATCCCATTGGCGATTTTGGGTATGGCGAGATCATCAAAAGATGGAATCTTGATAAAGATGCCTACGATTGGGATATGATTTTTTACTACAACGACAAGCTGGAAAGAATTTATTATTCCAACGCAGAGTATGACGAGCATGCGCTGCCGCCGGATATTGACAGACGGTCTATCTGTGTAAAGTGTGGAAATTACACCCTGGTTACAGCCGGAGGCTACTGCGGCACTTGCGTAAAAATCTACAAGAGTGAATGGTATATTGACTGGAATGGAGAAGTGCGCATCGATTGACAAAAAAGAGAAGCTATGAGAGATCATAGCTTCTTTTGTCATTTTTTCGCAGTTGCTTTGCGAAAGGTACTAACTGCTTATTATGCTTTGGCTGCATTTCAATCCCTCCGTCACGGCTTTGCCGTGCCACCTCCCTTTACACAAGGGAGGCTTTGGTGCATTCCGCATCTGAAATGGTGCAAGGGTAACGATAGAATTGAAAAGTAAAATTTGTTATTTGTTGTTTTAACGATCCTGCCATAGCATAAAGTCCAATTTTTTAACATCCGATAGATCAGCTTTTGGAAATAACTTTTCAAACTCTGCAATTTTTTCTTTTGCTGATGACGACTGCATATACATATCATAACAACGACAATATTGTTCGTACTTTTCAATTCCCTTTTGTAAACGGTTTTCCGCATTTGCATAAGGTGCAGTTATTCCAAAATGTCCTTTCGTTACAATGCTATCCCATATTGGAAAGGACGGGTTTACAATGGCCACCATTTTGCTAATAAAGGACATTTCTAATCTGCCGTGTTTTTGGTACATATATGTTAGCGCCTCTGAAAAGGAAATGCCTACATTTTTGTTTTGCTGCAGATATTGATAATAATCTTTATAGTATACTTCTGTACGACGACCCATACGAAAAAAACCATTAAAAGTTCTTTGGAAATCTTGATTTATTGAGACATCTGTTGTGAACAACAGTTGCCTTAAATACTGGTATTTTTCAATTCCGGCTTGGATTTTCTCAATTTTTGATTTTGCCATAATATACCTCCAAGTATTTACTATTTTCATGCCTATCCTATTTTTCTATAACATCGTCTTTGTGAATTTACTATATCACAGAAAATATCCAATAAACAAGCACAAATAAAAACGAAGCTATGACATTGTATCATAGCTTCGTCCGTTTATAGCATATACTGCGCTTGTTTGTACAATGCAACGCTAATTTGAAAGGCGTTGCAATTATTAAATGACCGCTTCTTAATGTTTGTATAAAAAGCATCACTTGCGCAAAGGGAGTTTGGGTGCTTTTAGCTTCTGTCGGGCGTCTGCAACTGTTCTTCCAGTTTTTTCTTTTGGGATACCAACTGACGAATTTGAGCATCCACATTCCGCGGCGGTACTGGACGATTCTGCGCCACCTTGATCAGTATGTTGGGGAACACAATTGCCAAAACAAAGCAAACCAACATGCCAACCACAATGAAATTACGACTGCAATATGCGAATATAGCAAGGGGCGGTATTACAGACAAGGCTGCCAGCACGTACATGATCAAGCGGAATCTACGATTTTCCGGTTCTTCTGCTTTCAGTCTTCGCAGTGTGGCAATCTCTGCATTGATGCTCCGCAATTCACGCTGCTGATCCTTCTTAGCACTCTCTTCCTGCTTTTTCCGTTTCTCTTCATCGTATTTCAGGCATAAGTCACTATACTGGGATATAATCTGATACAGATGTTGCGTGTTAGATGCATAGCGAATCAAGCGATTGCATAGTTTTATGCCCGTATCCCAAGCCGAAACAGCCGCCTTCATAATAATCTTGTCATTCTGAAAATGCTTTAAAATCGCATTGCCGCAGAATATATCACAATCACAAGCTGCAGCCATTCTATCATAGGTTTCATTGCCATGCTGGTAGCGGATACTGGGATCAATGTTGTTGTAGTAATTCTCTGCGGTGTCAAAGAAGCTCTGAGCCAAGGTCATGGTATATTGCTGCACGATCACAACCGCTGGAAGCTGCTTTTCCTTTGGTACGTATTTGGCAATCAGTTCCATGGTAGCGTCATGACAGTTTTTTACGCGGTTGGCGGCGCTATGGATGTCTACAATGCGGCAGCTGGCACTCTGGTAGTATACTTGAAAAAAGCATGCCTCCCAGCAGGTGGGATTCCGCATAGCAATCTGATCATAATAACGAGCAGCATTTTCTGCATTATTTTGCTCCCGAGCCCGGCGGGCTAATTGATAAAGATTATCCAGCTCCGTGGATGGGGGTTCTGGCGCAGGTGTGACTACAGCGGCAGGCGCTGTATCCGACACATCTTGCAAAAGGCCTCTGACCTGCTCTGGTGTATAAATACATCCGCAAACACCGCAAGCAAAGTGATTTTCTTTTTTTTCAATCTGACTACTTCCGCAGATCTCACAAACCAGCTTCTTCATGGGAATCCCTCCTTTTTTCTGTATTCTAACACAAGAACAGCGAAAAGGCAAGGAAGTTCCAAAAAGTGTGTTACGGAGGGTAACTTCAATCAATTTCTGAAGAAGAATCCTTTTCTGCAATACATAAAATCGTGCTGGAGTTCTCACTCCGACACAATCCGAAATTATTCTATATTTTGTGCTATCCCAATTGTTGACATAGAACCGAAAAGCACCATATTGGGGGTAAATCGGGCATAAAAACACCTACCGTAGAAGATACGATTGTATCAAGCTACGGTAGGTATTATGTATCTTTGCGCACTGGAGTGTACAAGAGTGCAAGGATAACGATTGTGAAGTATTGGCTATGCCAATGTGAAGTAATGCCTGTGGCATAGTGAAGTATTGTGCTTCGCACAAAGTGAATTTAAGTGCGCCACTCACTTCCATAAAAACTTCACTGTCCGCAGGACAACTTCACTTGCAAAGCAAACTTCACGCGCCGAAAGGCGCACTTAGTTGAAAACGACAAGTTTCTGTCGAAACTTGTCGTTTTCTGGCATATACTACACATTTTGATACAATGCAACGCTGGAGCGTTTAGCGTTGCATTTTTGCGTAAAACCCCATTTTGGGTTGCATTCGTAAAACGGTCAAAAATATACAACTACTGTTGCCGTTTATGCAATTCCATCAACTGCTTACGGGATTTAACACCCAGCTTGCCATATAGATTCTTGCTATGGAATTTCAGGGTATTTTCCTTGATTGCCAGTTTTTCCATAATTACATCTGTGGTCATACCTGCAACATAACATTCGTAGAGTTCTCGCTCCTTGGGAGTCAGCATAGTTAATCCATCCAGAAATAGTTTCATGGATTCCTGATCTTCTTCTGCAGGCACTTCCGTTTCCTGAGAGACCTCAATTGTTACTTCTGCGGCGGGCGCTGCAGGCACTTGCTGCTTGAGCTTTTCGGCTTCTGCCATTAAGAAGTGCAGACCCAAAAGGAAGCATTCGCTGATGATATAGGAAATAGACAGAAACTCAAAATCGATCTCTACTAACTGCTCGATCATCCAGACACCCAGATTCACAAAAACCGCGATGGCGATAATCACCGCATAAGCCAAAGAATCGATCTTATCTTTTAGGGTGGCATGAACGATGGTTGCGATCATAGCGCCAAAATAACCCAGCAGATAGATGAGGTACAGCACGTGCAACGGGCCGTAATCTTTTACCAGCGTTGCCACGCCATCCACAATTTCAAAGGAAACATCTTTATAGTAGATGGGTAGGTAACCGGGGCTGGCGGCGATCAGAAATACCACCGTCGCAAGGCTCAGAAGCACATAGGGCATCCACTTGCGATATTGGATATGGGTGGCGTTAAT
>JAFYNQ010000021.1 GCA_017548065.1 Oscillospiraceae bacterium | reverse complement strand
TTTGCTCTCTGCATGAGAAAGGATGAAAGTCCTGATTCCACAGAAGCACAAAGACTTGTAAAAATGCTGCAGAACCATATCACTGAGAATTACTATGTCTGCACAAATGAAATTTTGGCAGGTCTCGGTCAGATGTATGTAGCGGACGAGCGCTTTAGGAATAATATTGATAAACATGCCGATGGTATAGCGGCATTCATCTGCGATGCAATTGCGGTGTATTGCAGCAAGTAAATTCCAATTTATCTAACTGTTCGTTTAACGGCATCTCATAGTTTTTTAGATTTTTATAAGAAAAAGTGCGTCCCTGCCGGGTGAATGGCAGGGACGCATTTAAGTATTATAATCAGATTTTCTCCATTGCGTCAGTCATAGCATTGCCGGCGCCGATCATGATCTCGGCGCAGTTGCTTGCAAAGGGAGATGCGGAACGCTCGTAGCCAGCCTCTGCAAAAGCAGCCTCATCGGGATAATAGCCTTCACCGCCGTTGGTGCAAGCAGTGACAAATGTCATATCCATCTTGCTATGTTCTTTAACGGCACGACCGATCTGTGTAAAGGGCTCACCGGGGTAGCCAATAAATGCAACATTACCGATTTGCAGACCGTGGACTCGCAGGTTGAAGAACTCAGGGCGCTTCAGGTTTGCCAGAATACGCAGTGCCTCGGGAACATTCAGCTTAAACTCCTTCAGTTCGGGAGCCTTATTACCCTTCTCCAGATAGATATCACGAATTTTCTCTGCCTCGGGAACATCCGCAGGATCGTAAGCATTCTTTCCGATCTCCACATCCTGGGTGAAGCAAGCGATCTTGCCGCTTTCCACGGGCTGTGCGCTGTCATAGATCTTCAGCACCTCACCGGCAATGATACGAGCCATACGCTTGGCAACCTCCTCACCCTTACGGGGAGAACCCTTAGGCAGGAATGCATTAATGTGGTTGGAGTCACCTTCTGCACCCAACAGCACCATGGTCTCAACCTCATTGTCAAATGCACCGCAAACATTGCCAGCCAGGTAACCGGGCCAGTCTGCGCAGTACTTGGTGCCGCCGATAACGTCAGCATGCGTACCGAAATTGACCATCAGGATATCCTTGCCGCCTTCACGGTCCACACGGATCAGCTGCACGGAGTGATCCTGCTCACCAACAAAGGAAACAATATCAGGATTGCCGATGCCGGGGTTTGTCTTGCAGGTACCGTCAGCCATGCGGTAACGACGGATAAAGCCAACGTCTCTTGCTTCGCCACGGGCGATCTTCAAGGTGCAGGGCTTTAGGTCTTCAAAGGCAAACTGGGCGCAATCTGTCAGCTGCTGATGCAGGCGCATCATGAAAATATCATTATCATCAATATCATCAGTACCGTAAGGTGTAATACGGTAAGCGGTATGAGAATGGATGCAGTTGATATAGATAGCGTTTTCATCCATCTGGCAACGTGCGGCAATCTTACCCTTGATTGCATTAAAAGCAGCGGCATTGATGCCAATTGCCTCAATGGTGTAGATAATCGCCTTCTGCTCACCGCACTGGAATGCGCAGGCACGAATGTGCAGATCTGTCAAGAAACCGTCGGAATAACGCTTCTCATAGTAACCGGGAACGTGAATACCCATAGGCGGCTCCACCTTCATGCAATGGAAGCCTGCATACAAAGTTTGCTCACTCATAATTAACACTCCTTATATTTATGTATTTACATTTTTTCCATTTTGTTTATCATATCCAAACCGCCGCTGATGAGGATCTCACCGCAGTTGCTTGCAAAGGGTGTCCACTTGCTTTCATAGCCATCCTCTGCAAAGGCAGGATAATCCGGGAAGTAACCCTCGTGACCATTGGTACAAGCTGTGACAATGGTCATATCCATTTTACTTGCTTCCGTGATGGCTCTGCCAATGGAGGTGAAGGGTTCACCGGGAATACCAACAAAGGCGATATTTCCCAGCTGCAGAGCATGCATACGGATATGGAAGAACTCGGGACGCTTCAGGTTTGCCATGATGCGCAGTGCCTCAGGAACGCCCATTTTAAACTCCTTCAGCTCCGGCGCAAAGTTTCCCTTTTCCAGGTAGATGGCACGAATCGCCTCAGCGGTGGGCACATCTGCAGGATCATAGGCATTCTTGCCGATCTGCAAGTCATCGGTAAAGAAAGCAATTTTTTCGGCTGGCACATCCACTGCGCTGTCATAGATCTTCAAGGCTTCACCGGCAAGAATACGTGCCATGCGCTTGGCAATGTCCACACCCTTACGGGCAGTTCCCTTGGGCCAGAAGGCATTCACATGATTGGTATCGCCCTCTGCCTTCAGGATGGTCATTGCCTCAACATCCCCCTGGAAAGCACCGTTAATATAGTCCACAAGGTAACCGGGCCAGTCTGCGCAGAATTTTGCGCCGCCGATCACATCCGCATGCGTGGAGAATGCCGCCATGACGATCTCTTTTCCGCCTTCACGAACGAAACGGATCAGCTGCAGAGAATTGTCCTGCTCGCCTTCAAAGGACACAACATCAGGATTGCCGATACCTGGGTTTGTCTTACACGTGCCGTCCGCCATACGGTAGCGGCGGATAAAGCCAACATTCTTTGCTTCGCCGGAAGCAATTTTCACCGTACAAGGCTTCAGATCTTCAAAGGCAAACTGGGCGCAATCAGCAAACTGCTGCTGCAGGCGGCGCTTAAAAATGGCATCTGCCGAAAGATCGTCGTCAGCCGGCAGTGTAATACGGTAAGATGTGTGAGAATGGATGCAGTTGATATAGACCGCGTTTTCATCCATATCGCAACGCTCTGCGATCTTTTTCTTGATCACATTGAAAGCATCGGTACGGATTCCGACAGCCTCACAGCTAAAGATGATCGCCTTCTGCTCACCGCAAACAAAGGCAGTGGCACGCAGGTGCAGATCTGTAATAAAGCCTTCTGCATACCGGGGAGAAAAGTAACCCGGCACATCAATGCCCATGGGAGGACGAATTGTTGTGCAGTGAAAACCTGCATATAGTGTAGCTTTCTCGCTCATAGCATCACGCTCCTTATATAGTTATAAAAATTATAACGCAGTTCGGTATGATTTGCAATCCGTAAAGATATAAAAAACCGTTGAATTTGAAAATTTTATATGGTACTATCATATAAAATCAAAAGCGAAGAGGTAACGATTATGAAATTGCATTTTTTAGGAACTTGCTCCGGCACAGAGCCTATGCCCGACATGCATCATCAGTCCTGGGTTCTGGAGACAAACGGCGTTAACTACTGGTTTGATGCCGGTGAAAACTGTGCCCACCGTGCGCACACCTCCGGTATCAATATTTTGAATACCGTTGCACTTTTTGTCTCCCATCCCCACATTGACCACATTGGCGGTCTTGCAAATCTTCTCACCTGCTTCCACAAGCTTATCCGCCGCTATAAACTGCAGTTCATCCGCAACAACACCCTGGAGATTTTCTTCCCCGACCTCCCCCTTTTGCAGGCAATCAAGCTTGTTGCATACAGCGGACGTGAAATTCGTCTCCGCTACACACTGAACGAGCATCGCCTTGAGGACGGTCTTATTTTTGAAGACGAAAACGTTCGCGTCACCGCCCTGCACAACCGGCATCTGGTAGGTACAGAAGAGGAAGGCTGGCTTGCTTTCTCCTTCCTGATTGAAACTGAGGGCAAGCGTATTGTATTCTCCGGTGATGTACTTAGCACAGAAGAGCTGCTGCCGCTGATCGGTGACAGCTGTGATGTTCTCATTATGGAGACCGGACACCATGATCCCTCTCAGGTTATGGAGTTTGCTTCCACCCACCACATCAAAAACCTGCGACTTACCCACCACGGGCGGCAGATCCTGGAAAACCGTGACTACTATGAAGCGCTTGCTGCCGATTACACAGAAAAGACCGAAACCAACGTTGCTCTGTGCTATGACGGCAAAGTAGAAGAATTCTAACAGACAAAAACGAGTCGGCACTAATGCCGACTCGTTTCTTTTTATGCATATTTTGAAATAAACTCGTACATAACATCCGCAAAAATGCTGCGACCGTCTTCCGTGATCTCGTTTACGTACTTTACGTGCTTATAACCGGGCATAACACGGTAGTCAATTTTCTCCTCTTCACATCCAAAATGCTTGAGGGTAGAAACCAGCAGCGCATTCTGCTCATTACGGTTACGTAGGTCATTCTCCGCCACAATGATCTGCATAGGAGGATAATTACGGCCGTCTGTAATGTGATAAATAGGCGCAGCCTCGTCAATAACAACACGTCGCTTATCCATGCCACGCTCCACCAGGACATTGAAATGGGTGGTGGGCTGACCTGCATCCATGATATAGCCGGTGATCTCATCGGAATCAATGCCCACCAGTTTCAGGTACTTCTTATCCAGACACAGCAGCTGGGACATATAGCCGCCTGCAGAAGAACCGGCAATAAAGTAACCCTTCACTTCGCCGTATTCCGGCATATGCTTCATCGCCCACTTTACAGCCATAGCGCCGTCACGGATAAAATCAGGGAATGCTGCTTCGGGGTACATGCGGTAGTTTGCACTGATTACCGCAACACCACGTTCCACAAGATAAGGAATGAACTTATAGCCCTTCTTGTCACCGCCGGTAAAGCCGCCGTAGTGGAAATAAATCACTACCGGAAAACTTTCAGCATCCGGAAGATACACATCCAAAGTTTGCATGGGAGATTGGGATTTTGTGTAGAAAATATCTTCAATCACTTTCATACTTTATCACCTCATAGATTTTTATTACAGAAGCGGTGCGTCATCATACTTTACAGTAATCTTCTCAACGCTCGCCAGTGCCTCCTGAATCAGCGCCTCACGGTCCAAACCTTTTTCTGCATGCTGCACCTGACCAAGGGTAGGTTTTGTCTTGGGATGCTTGGGGGTAAAGACTGTGCAACAGTCCTCATAAGGCAGGATAGAAGTCTCCAATGTGCCGATTTTACGGGCGATGGTAATGATTTCCTCCTTGTCCATACCCACCAGGGGCATAAAGATGGGGATATCCACCACTGCGCCGGTAACTGCCATAGCCTGCATCGTCTGACTTGCCACCTGACCCAGGTTTTCGCCGGTGATCAATGCGCCACAGCCATCATCCTTTGCGATGCGCTGGGAGATCTCCATCATAAATCGACGCATGATCAGGGTGAAATACTCCTCCGGACAATTGTCACGGATGGCCTCCTGGATCTGGGTAAAACTCACAACATTCACGGTCATTCTGCCGCAGTACTTTGTTACCAGTCTTGCCAGCTCCAACACCTTGTCCTTGGCAAGCTGGGAGGTATAGGGATAGGAGAAGAAATGCACGCACTCAATCTCCACACCACGCTTTGCCAGCATGTAAGCTGCCACGGGAGAATCAATGCCGCCGGAAAGCAGGCACATTGCTCTGCCGCCCACACCGGTGGGAAGACCGCCGGCACCGGGAACAGCAGGTCCATGGACGTAAGCTGCCAGATCACGCACTTCAACATATACCGTATAGGCAGGATTATGCACATCTACAGCACAGTCTGGATGTGCCTCTGCCAGTCTGCCACCGATTTCCTGGGAAATGCCAATGGATGTCAAAGGGAAAGATTTGTCGGAACGCTTGGATTCCACCTTGAAAGATGCAGCGCAATCCAAATCATCGCCCAAATAAGCCTCAACAGTCTCAAAAATGCTGTCCAAATCCTTCTCACAGGCACGGCAGCGGCACAGGCTCACAAGACCGAAAATGCAACGGCAGGCTTCCCATGCGCCATCCACATCTGCCTCATCATCCATAGGCTCCACATAGACAGTGGACTGCATGATATACACATCAAAATTACCGTACGGCTTCATGCGTCTGCGTACATTCTGCCGCAGCTTGTCTTCAAATTGGCGCTTGTTAGCACCCTTCAGGACGATCTCGCCCAATTTCAGCAAAAAAATCTCTTTCAAATTGAAAACTCCTATTACATTAAATATTTACGGTTCTGTACTGGATGGCTTCCGCAATGTGATCCAGTTGAATATCCTTGCTTCCCTCCAGGTCAGCAATGGTTCTTGCCACCTTCAGAATCTTATCGTAGCTTCTGGCCGTCAAGCCGAATACTTCATAAGCCTGCCGCAGCATATCTGTTGTTTCGGGATCCAGAATGCAGTAGCGACGGATCTCTTCAGGACCCATGCGTCCGTTGCAAATTCCGCTTACAGTGCCGTACCGCCAGTCCTGAATTTTTCTTGCCGCATCCACACGCTTCTTAATTTCTGCAGAAGACTCTGCCACTTCCCTTTTCCGCAGCTGCTCAAAGTTCAGCGCAGGCATTTCCACAATGATGTCGATTCTGTCCATCAGCGGACCGGAGATCCGGCTGCGGTAATTCGCCACCGACTGTGACGAACATGTACATCTGCCGGAAACATCGCCATACCAACCGCATTTGCAAGGGTTCATGGCGCAGACCATCATAAACTGCGCAGGATAAGTATAAGAGCCGGAGACACGGGATATGGTAACTCTTCCGTCCTCCAGGGGCTGTCGCAGCATATCCAAAGTGTCACGCTTAAATTCCGGCAGCTCATCAAGGAAAAGTACACCCTTATGCGCCATGGATATCTCACCGGGCTTTGGATTCGTGCCGCCACCGGTAAGTCCCATATTGGACACCGTGTGATGGGGCGATCTGAAAGGTCGCTTATACACCAGCGGTGCATCCGGCTCCAAAAGGCCAAGCACAGAATAGATTTGGGTAACCTCCAAAGATTCCTGCCAAGTCATTTCCGGGAGAATTGACGGAAGGCGCTTACTAACCATACTCTTACCGGAACCGGGAGGGCCGATCAGCAGCACATTATGACTGCCGGCAGCAGCGATCTCCAGCGCACGCTTTGCGCTTTCCTGACCGAGGACATCCTTAAAGTCCAGGATTTCTTTATCCTTATTCTCTATCACCCAAATAGGCTCTTCTTCCAGCTGCTCGCCGCTGTTGAGCGCATTGACAAGCTCACTGACGGATTTCACCGGAATAATCGCAGGACCTCTTGCCAGCGTTGCCTCTGCGGCATTTTGGGCAGGTACGTAAATCGTTTCAATACCTTCCCGCTTTGCAGCGATGGCCATGGGCAATACACCGTTAATAGGACGGATCTCTCCATCAAGACTCACCTCACCCAAAAACGCAGAGTTGGAGGGCGGTCTCTTAACTGCGCCACAGGCGCACATAACACCCAGCAAAATAGGCAGATCAAAATGCGTTCCCATTTTACGCACACTGGCAGGCGCAAGATTCACCGTGATCCTTCCCGTAGGAAAGCGCAGACCGCTGTTCTTTGCTGCGGCACGCACACGCTCACGTGCCTCCTTCACCACCATATCCGGCAAACCAACAATATCAAAAGCAGGCAGTCCGTTGGTAATATAACATTCCACACGAACCAAGCTGCCGCTTATGCCGTTAATACACATTGTTCTTATACTACAGATCATTTTCATACCTCCCTTTCAGGATCGTATACCTATATATCATACTCCATTTGGCTAAAAAAGACAATTGATTTTTTTAAAATACCGTGAAGAAACTGCCATGTATAGATTTTTATGTCAGTTTTTAAAAATTCATTACATTTTTTAATAGAACTTATCGCATAAACGCTTTACAAATCAACGGATTGGTGCTATTATATATCCCGTAAAAAAATGAATACATTAGGAGGTATTTAAGTTTTGGCTAGAAAATTCAAAACAATGGACGGCAACACTGCTGCCGCCCACGTCAGCTATGCCTTTACCGAGGTTGCTGGCATCTATCCCATCACTCCGTCCAGCCCCATGGCCGACTATGTCGATCAGTGGTCCGCTGCCGGACGCAAGAACATCTTCGGTGACACTGTAAAGGTCGTCGAGATGCAGTCCGAAGCTGGTGCTGCAGGTACCGTTCACGGCTCTCTGGCCGCCGGTGCTCTGACCACCACCTACACCGCATCCCAGGGTCTGCTGCTGATGATCCCCAACATGTACAAGATCGCCGGCGAGCTGCTGCCC
>JAFYNQ010000126.1 GCA_017548065.1 Oscillospiraceae bacterium | reverse complement strand
GAGACTTGCAAAGCAAGTCGTGGCGATCTCCGTCTGTAAGATGGGGATTCCCACGGCTGCTTACGCAGCCTCGGAATGACAAAAACAGATTTTACCGTTGCCGTGGGGCAATTTTTATGTTATATGTTCCGGGAAATTTCCTGGAAAAGCTGCAGACTTTCTGCATAGTCTGCGGACAGCTCCAGGATGATGCGGCCGGTGTAGCCGTAGTCACGAAGCAGCTTGCACACACCCGGCACGTCCACCTTGCCATTTTGAGCGGTCAGGGGGGCGTGCATTTTTTCTTCTGTCAGCTGGCTTAAATGTATATTGAATACAGGCAGCTTTAATTGGCTCAGGTCGGGCTTTATAATGCCCAGGGAAGCAAAGTGGGCAAAATCCAGGGTCACACCGAACCAGGGATTATTCTCTCCAATGTAGGCAAATTTGTTCAGGTCTTCAATGGTGTACACCAATTCCATGGGGCGCAGCTCCATATTTTCAATGGCAACACGCACCTGCTTTTCCTTTGCATAGGCGGCAATCTCCTCCACCACCGCAAACAGCTGCTGCCATTTCTCTGCCTCGCTCTCCCCTTCCGCAGACAGCCGTCCGGGATGGAAGGTCACAGTAGAAAGTCCGTAACGAGCTACCAGGTCAATACAGTATTTCACCTGGCTCACAGAAAGCTTCTGATTTTCCGCATCCGTATCGGTGATGTTATTCGGGCCATGATGCACATGCAGGCTGACACCTACCCCCTTTTCCAGGGCATAAGCGATCAAATCCTCTGTTGTTTCCATTGTGTACCGGGGACACAGTTCGATCTCACTATACCCCAGTGCCGGCAGGCTGTCCACCCATGCCCGGTCAGAATCCAAACGGTGATTGATGGTCGCACAAGGCCAGTTCATATTCCGTTCCTCCTTTTGCACAGTTATATGCATTATACCACAATTTTTCCTTTTTTCCATTATTTTTTCCGCAAACATTCAAAAAGCCATATATAAATGTGTGACCCCGGGAACACCCCGGGGTCACATATGTAATATTATTTTTCTTATCTACGACATTCACAGGATGTGAGTTATTGCAGAAAAAGTTGCTAAATCGCCTGCGGAATGATGCCGGGTGGTTGTGGGGTGTTTTATACCTCAGAAATAATTAAACAATCATATTTTGCATAAGAAGAAATAGTCATTATCCTTCCATTGCAATTAAAGGAAATTGACAGTAAGTTGTCCTTTCTCCACTTGCTTTTTACAAAGGAAATTTTATTTCCTTCTTCGGCTATCGGTCTTGTATAATAATCGTGCCCATAACCACTAATCTCATCGTATAAGAGATGTGTTTTTTCAGGTTCAATGTGAATTGTTGTTTTATCTGCAACAATTACGGCGCTACTGCAAAGAAAACCTCCACCAGTAACTGGAAATGGTTCTATAATAGAATATTCACTAAATAAGACTTTTTTGATTCCTTGTTTCAAGTATTCATCAATTTTGGTGTCTTCCGTAATAGTGAAATGATCGTTTTCAATTTCGTTAGAATTCCAGTCGGCGGCGGCTTCTTCCGGTGTCCAGCGAGCTACCTTTGTAGAGGCGCGACAAGAAGAGCATCGCATAATATAATCGTCACCTGGCACAATAACCCATTCGGGGAAACTTTGGCAAAACGGACAAGGTTGAAACTCTATGTTGACACCTCGGATTTTCTTAATTATGTGACTCATATTTCTTCCTTTACTTCATATCCGCCTGCAACCATTCCTTTTTGCACTTTTTACACTACGTGTTGCAAAAGCGTTGCAGAGACTTTTTTGTCAAAACATAAAGTGCCCGAAAGCCCTTTGTTTCCAAGGGTTTCCGGGCACTTTGTTTGCCTATTGGTATTTTATTTACCGCCAAATAGTGCGACCCCGCTTGCGGTGCCCGGTGTGCGCCTTGCCGACGAAGCGGCTACGTTGCACACCGACCGCGGCGCAATAAATCGTCTTGCTTACTCTGCCACCGGCAGCGCAAGCCGATTTATTCCCACTCGATGGTGCCGACGGGCTTGGGGGTGAGGTCCATGAGGACGCGGTTGATGCCTTCTACTTCGGCAGTGATGCGGTTTACGATGGTGTGGAGAACAGGATAGGGGATCTCCTCTACGGTTGCGGTCATAGCATCGGTGGTGTTGACGGCACGAATGATTGCAGGCCAGCCCTCGTAACGCATTTCGTTACGGACACCAACGCTCTTGATATCGGGAATTGCCACAAAGTACTGCCATACCTTCTCTGCCAGGCCGCACTTGTCAAACTCTTCACGGAGGATCGCATCAGCCTCACGCAGTGCGTGGAGACGGTCACGGGTAATAGCACCCAGGCAACGAACACCCAGGCCGGGGCCGGGGAAGGGCTGACGGTAGACCATGCCATGGGGCAGACCCAGAGCCTCACCAACAACACGAACCTCGTCCTTGAACAGCAGCTTCACCGGCTCAACCAGCTCCATTGCCATATCCTCAGGCAGGCCGCCCACGTTATGGTGGGACTTGACGGGCTTGCCGCTCTCGGCAGCCTTGATGGACTCCAGAATATCGGGGTAGATAGTACCCTGTGCCAGGAAGGAAATGCCCTCCAGCTTTGCAGCCTCTTCATCAAAGACCTTGATGAACTCGGCGCCGATGATCTTACGCTTCTTCTCGGGATCGGAGACACCAGCCAGCAGATCCAGGAAACGGTCGGTAGCGTCAACATACACCAGGTTTGCGTCCAGACCTTCCTTGAAGACCTTGATGACATCCTCACTCTCGCCCTTACGCATAAGACCGTGGTTCACGTGCACGCAGACCAGCTGCTTGCCGACGGCCTTAATGAGAAGTGCGGCAACAACAGAAGAGTCAACACCGCCGGAGAGGGCAAGAAGAACCTTCTTGTCACCCACCTGGGCACGGACTGCTGCTACCTGCTCTTCAATGAAAGCATTTGCCAGTTCAAAGTTTGTGATTCTTGCCATGGATTCAGGACGTACATCGTAGGACATAGAATTTCCCTCCGTATATCAAAATTATAGGGTTATTATACATACATTTTTTTTGCAGTGCAAGAAAAAAATATAGGAAATCGGCGCAGAGACTGTAAAAATTTTTATTTTTTTGACAGCCGTTTTTTGTGAAATTAGTATATCACCAGGATCAGGCAGTAATACAGCTGATGGAAAACGGATTTTTTCTTCAGCTGATTGCGCAGCCGCACCGCCTCATTTTTCAGTTCCCACAGCTCCTCTTCCCTGATCACGTGGGGGCTGAATTTGGCTTTTTCCGCCAATTCATAAAGGCGCTTATCCGGCAGCTGTCCCAGCAGGCGGCTGAGCAACACAAGCTCCTGCCACCATGCCAACGTCCGCTGATTGGTATTGCCGTCAGCAAGATGCTTTCGGCGGATATGCAGCCGCACCCCTCGCCAGGTCAGCGCAAGACCCACAACACCTGCCAGTACCAGCACCAGCCACACATAGGAGGCGCTGTTTTGCTTCGGTGTTTCTGTCGGTTTCTGGGTTTCCGGCTCTGTGGGCATATCCTGCTCTGTGGGCAGCGTTTCGCCGTTTTCTGTGCTGCCGCTTGTGGGCGCTGTCTCCTCATCCGCTTCCTCAGCAGCGGTGGCTTCCAGCACCACCCAGCCGTACTCCGGCAGCCAATACTCTGCCCATGCGTGGGCATCCTTTGCCCGTACGGTCACGGGGTAAGAAGCACGCACCTGAACCGCATAGCCGGTGACATATCGGGCAGGGATCCCCACTGCCTGCAGCAGCACCGTTGCGGCGCTGGCATAGTGGACACAGTAACCGGTGTCGCTGTCCTCCAGGAACCACTTAACAAAATCGCTGCTGCCGGTGGGCATTTTATAGGTGTTTGTACTGTATTTTGCGCTACTGCGCACGTAATTGGCAATGGCCTGGGCTTTTCCGTAAATTGTGGTCTGCCCCTTTGTGATCTCCTTTGCCAAGGGCTGCGCCCATTTTTTCACGCTGTCCGCCAAATGGATATGGGCAGAAAAGTCGTAGCCCTCCCCGGTCTGTCCGTTTTCCTGGGCTGCGCCCACGGCGCACTGAAAGGAATACTGGGTCAGCTTCTTCTCGTTTTCCACACCACGTGCCACCTTGCTAGTGTCCAAGCTTTGGACATAGTAAGGCAAATACAGCATTCTGTGGGCATACCGGGTGGAGATCATGGCCTCGCCGCCGGGGGTCAACCGGGACTCCGACGGCCAATACAACTCGCCGGGGTCGGTGCCGCTGTCGCTCCAGGCAGCGCCGTCATAGGTGTCCAGGGCTCTGCCCCGAAGGTACACGTGGTCACTGTAATCTGTCAGCAGCTGCAGGATCTCTGCCTGGGATTCCAGGCGGACACCCACATTTTTCAGGTTCACGCTGCTGCTGTCCACGCTGGAGCCGGTCGTTCCCACCTCTGCGGCCTTGCCGAAGAGGGCAGCGATTTTTTCATTCTGCAGCATGGCATCCACCGCTTTTCGGGGAAGCTCTGTACCCGTGTAACGGTTATGGGGGATCGCCACAAAAAGCAACAGCAGCGCCACCGCCAATGGAATCGCCAGCACCGCAGAAAGGCGGTTGCCCTGGGCAGGATCCTGCCGCCGCACACGGCCTGTCATCATCAGCAGCAGGATGCCGAAGAAGGTCAGGTACAGCAGAAAAACATGCGGTACTGTGTCGGTGACCACGAAGCAGGCTGCCAGCAGGATCCCGGCAGGCACAAGTCCCAGCACCGTGGTCTTTCTGTGGCACACGCTCCAGCTGATGCCCATGGCGATCAGCACGCCCAACACACCCAGGATAAGCCACAGCCGCAGCTCCATATCGTCGGCTGTGAGATAATTCAGTTTGATAATGCCCCACTCATAGGCACGGTTATACTGGCGGCTCAGGCGGTACAGCAGAGACTCCCAGCTGATGCGCAAAGTACCTTGCTGCCAAAGGAAGCCGCAGATCAGCGCCATGGTGGAGATCGGAAGCAGTCCCAGGGGCAGGCTGTAGCACACGCTGCACATCAGTGCGCCAAGTCCGCACCACAGCGCCATCAGCCACAGGCTGACATCCATATTGAAGGCCGTCACCAGGCAGCTTACTGCGCCGAAGCTGACAAGGAAGGACAAAAATGCCGCCCAAAGGCAGGTGTACAGCTTATTTTTCATGGCTGTCACCTCCGATATGGTGCTGCCAAAGGGCATCCGCCGCCCCATCCACAGCCGTGGTCTCTGCCTTGGGTGTACCAAGCAGGCTGCGCAAGCATGCCTCCAGGGAGGCTTCGTTTTCTACGGTGTACAACACAAGCCCTTTGGCGGTCATGGCACGGACAGTGTGGGTAAACTCCCGTTCCAGCAGCATACGGGACGTCCACAAAAGCTTGCCCAGCTTTCTGTCCAGCTCCTCTGTGGTGCCGCTGACGGTGATATTCAGCACATACCCCTTCTGTACCGGCTCCATGGGCTCGCGGTAGATCAGCTTGCCGGTTTTTGCCGACATTTTCCAGTGGATATGCTTCAAATCATCACCGGGACGGTACAGCCGCAGGTCATGGATCTCGGAAAAACCACCGCCGGGCTTGGGGCGCCACATGCTGACACCGCTGCCCTCCGGCTTCAGGGGCATATCATCCGGCACCGGCTTTGGCATAATGAAAACATCCCGGCTCTCCTCCCGATTCAGCTGACGGCGGAAAAGCCCCAGGTAATCATAGACATAAAGACGGGGGTAAGAAATGGTGATCATGCCGCAATGCTCTGTGGGGATCCGCTCCCCGGGCATGCCCAAAAAGCGCTCCCCGGTCAGCACATTTGTCACACGCAGCTGGCAGCGTACCGGCGGTGTGGGCAGCTTACAGTCAAGCTGCAAGCTTGTACGCACCGGCATATCCTGCCGTGCCGTTTCCGGACAACGCAAGCCGGCCTTCACCGTCAGCATGGCGGGAAGGCTCACAGCAAGAGAAAACCAAGGCAGGAGCAGTAGTCCTGCCAGGAAGAACCAGGAAAACCATTCCCGGTAAAATACATAAAACACCATGCTGCCAAAAAGGAAGCACAGATACGTAACTCTCCTACCCCACATATCAGGCAAGCTTGGGGGCGCGGACAGCCTTCAGGATGGCAGCAACCACCTGCTCACATTCCATTCCCTGGGACTCTGCCTGGGGAGAGATCCGCAGACGGTGACCCACCGTAACATAGAAGACCTCCTGCACATCCTTGGGAACAACATAGTCTCTGCCACGGAGGCATGCCACTGCCTTTGCCATAGCGATCACTGCCAGGGTGGCACGGGGACTACCGCCACGCAGCAGCAGCTCACTGCGACGGGTGGCATCCAGCAGCTGCACCACATATCGGGCGACCTCGTTGCTCACGTGGGTAGCGGCAACGGTGTCCTGCATTTGCGCTAAAGTTTCCTTTGTGGTCACAGCCTGCACCTGTGCCATGGGGTCGCTTCCCTGGCGCTGCAGCAGCATGGTGATCTCGTCCTCCGGCTCCGGGTAACCCAGGCTCAGGCGCACGGAAAAACGGTCGATCTGACTATCCGGCAGCAGCTGCGTACCGGCAGCGCCGGCAGGATTCTGGGTGGCGATCACCGCAAAGGGGCTGGGCAGCTTATGGCTGATGCCGTCCACCGTCACCTGACCCTCTTCCATCGCCTCCAAAAGGGCAGACTGGGTACGGGAGGTGGCACGGTTCAATTCATCTGCCAAAAACAGATTGCACAGCACAGCGCCGGGACGGTAGACCATTTCCCCGGTCTGCTGATTCAGCACGGAATAACCCGTCACATCAGAGGGCAGCACATCGGGAGTGAACTGCACACGGTTATACTGCAGACCAAGAGCACGGGAAAACGCCACCGCCATGGTGGTCTTACCCACACCGGGAATGTCCTCCAGCAAAATATGTCCACGGGCAAGGATCGCCGCCAGCACCCAAAGCAGCACGGTGTCTTTGCCCACCACTGCCTTGCGCACCTCTGTCAATATCTCCTGCGCTGTTTCCAGCAAGGGGGTATTATTTTCCTGCATAGTGTCCCTCCATAGATAAGGTTGATATTCGTTCATCGGACTGCTGCGAAGTGTGTTAAAGGAAACATCACCGTTTCAGCAGGTAGTTTACGGTGTCCACTTTTTCGCCGCCCAGGTAGTAGACACGGCTGACACGGTGGCTCAAGTCGCATACCTGCTCATAGTTGAAGCTTCCGGCTGCGGCGGCAATGGCTTCGGCGGAAATTGTCTCTTCGCCGCTGCTGCCCAGCAGCACCACCTCGTCGCCTGCCTGTGCATCATGAATATGGGTCACATCCACCAGCATCTGATCCATACAGACTCTGCCCAAAATAGGCGCACGCTGACCACGGATCAGCACGTAGAAGCGACCGGAAAGGCTTCTTCTGTAGCCATCGGCATAGCCTGCGGTGACAGTTGCCACACGGATGGGCTTTTCCACTTTAAATGTGCCACCGTAGCTGATCTCCCGACCGGGCTCCAGCTCCTTCACATAGCTCACACGGCTATGCCAGCTCATGGCAGGCTTCAGCTTCAAAAGCTTGGGGTCTACCTCGTCACTGGGGTAAAGACCGTACAGCACGATACCGGCACGCACCATTTCATAGTGGCAGCGGAAATTCATAATGCCGGCAGAGTTATCCAGGTGACGGATGGGAATCCGAATACCTCTTACCTTCAGCATGTCATCAAAAGCGGCGAACAGCTCTGCCTGACGCTTTGTTTTCTCCAGGTCTTTTTCGTCGGCAGTGGCAAAGTGGCTGAAAAGTCCCTCCGCCTTCAGTCCCGGCAGTGCGGCGATCTTCACGCAGAGCTCTGCGGATTCCTCCGTTGCCTGGAAGCCGATACGGCTCATGCCGGTATCCACAGCAAAATGGAAACGGGCAATCTTATCCTGCTTCAGTGCCTCCCGGGAGAGGGCGCAGGCATCTTCATAGTTAAACAGCGGAATGCGGATATCGTGCAGCACCACTGCCGGGAAGGTGGCAGGATGCACGTGACCCAAAATCAAAATTGGCTTGACGATCCCTGCCTGGCGCAGCTCCACAGCTTCCGCCACGGAGGAGACACCGAAAAAGTGGCATTCCTGCTCCAACACCCGTGCCACACGGACAGCGCCGTGACCGTAAGCATCTGCCTTTACCACCGCCATCACCGGCGCATTGGCACGCTGACGGATGGCTGCAAAATTCTCACGAATGGCATCCAGGTCTATTTTCGCATAAGTATTGGAAAACTCCATAGTATTCATCCCCTAAGGCTTTGATGTTTAAACGTTATTATAGCAAAAAAATGGCAATCTGTAAATAAAATATGCATAAAAAGATGTCATTGCGAGGCGCAGGTCTGCGCGGCGCTCCCCTTTTCCGAATCAGGAGGAGATTGCCACGCGCCTGCGGCGCTCGCAATGACATGATTTTATGGTTTTACTGCGCTGTCTTTACTGTGGATTCGGTCACCTCATAGGGGTTTGCGATGGCATTGTTTACTGCCTCCACGATCAGCTTTTTGTGGGCTTCTGTCAGCTTTTGGCTCGCTACCTTGTCCAGGTTGACCGCATACAGCGGCTGACCGTCAATGACAGCGTACCAGGTGTAGGATGCAATGGCACGTCCCAGGTCGCTCAAGTGGAAGCCGTCACGGGTGAGGGTGTCACCCACAAAGCCGGTACGGGCATTCTGAATGGCAGTACCCACAGGCAGCAGCGTTTCAAAGTAGCCGGTCGGCTCCACTGCCTGCTGCACGGAATTGACGATACCCAGGTACATTGCCTGCTGGTTATTGCCGTAATTGGGGAAAGCAGAGTGGTCACTGTCAGACTGGTATGCCCAGGTCATATGCCAGTAAAGCTTTGCCTCGGGGTTGGTCTTGTTCTCCTCCACGAATGCAACAAGCTCGTCCAGGTGCGGCTGGTATTCATCGGCAATGCCGGACTTGGCGCTTCCCTGCTGCATGGTGATCAGATCCCAATCCTCGTCCGTAACGCCCTCCAAAAGGGACAGCATGGAAGGATAGGTCTGCCACTCGCCGGTGGTGTTTTTATAATACTTATAGACCTTTTCGCCGGACTTGGCATTGGCAGCGTGCTTATCCAGGGGACAGCCGCCAATGTAAAGGTTGCCCAGCACGATCTCCTCCACACCCTCTGCCTTGGCAACGGTGTACAGATGCTGCATAGCATCCACAGAGAAGCTGTTGCCGATGGCAAGCACCTTCAGTGTCTTAATGGTAGTGGGCGCATTGGTGGACGGCGGCTCTGTTTCTGCCGTTATCGGTGCGGCGCCGCAGGCGCACAGACCCAAAACCAGGGTCAGGCACAAGAAAAACGCAATCAGTCTTTTCATAAAAAGCTCCTTTATTCCATCACGGTACCGTCGGGGTTAAACAGCGGCAGTTTTTCCAGGTACACCAGGTCTTCTCTCTCCTGGGCATCGCCCTCTGCCAGGATGGCCATACGGCCGGCAATGATGCCGCCTGCCTTTTCCACCAGCACCTCCAGCGCCTTCAGGCTCTCACCGGTGGAGATCACATCGTCCACGATCAGGATGCGCTTACCCTTCATCAGCTGGGCATCTGCCACGTCCAGATAAAGCGTCTGCTCCTTGGCTGTGGTGATGGACTTTACGGAGGATTCAAAGACACCGGTCATGTACAGCTTGGGCGCTTTTCTTGCCAGGAAATATTTCTTGGCGCCTGCCTGCCGTGCCATTTCGTGGGCAAGGGGAATGCCCTTTGCCTCGGCAGTGATGATATAGTCATATTCCGGCGCCCGCGCCAAAAGCTCACGGGCGCAGGCAACGGTAAGCTCCTGGTCGCCAAAAATCACAAAGCCTGCAATGTACAATGTGTCTGTGACCTTACAGATGGGAAGCTCCCGTTCCAGTCCGGCTACCTGCATTTTATAAACCATGTTGTTTCTCCTCTCTTATTCCAGTTCAAAAGCACCGGTATAGAGTCTGTAATAGGTGCCCTTTTGTGCCACCAGGTCATCATGGGTGCCACGCTCAATGATGCGGCCGTGATCCAGCACCATAATGCAGTCCGCATTGCGGACAGTGGAGAGACGGTGGGCAATGACGAAGGTGGTTCTGCCGTGCATCAACGCATCCATACCCTTCTGCACCAGGGCTTCTGTACGGGTATCAATGGAAGAGGTCGCCTCGTCCAGGATCATAACGGGGGGATCTGCCACCGCCGCACGGGCAATGGCGATCAGCTGCCGCTGACCCTGGGAAAGTCTTGCGCCGTTGCCGGTGAGCATGGTGTCATAGCCCTCCGGCAGACGGGTGATAAAGTCATGGGCATTGGCAAGCTTTGCCGCCTGGATGCACTCTTCATCGGTGGCATCCAGCTTACCGTAGCGGATGTTGTCCATCACTGTGCCGGTAAACAGATTGGTATCCTGCAGCACCACGCCCAGGGAGCGGCGAAGATCCGGCTTCTTGATCTTGTTAATGTTGATATTGTCATAACGGATCTTGCCGTCGGCAATGTCATAAAAACGGTTGATCAGGTTGGTGATGGTGGTCTTGCCGGCGCCGGTAGCGCCCACAAAGGCGATCTTCTGACCGGGACGGGCATACAGCGTCACATCATGGAGCACGGTCTTCTCCGGCACATAGCCAAAGTCCACATTCTCCATGGTAATATCGCCGGTCAGCTCGGTGTAGGTCACCGTGCCGTCGCCGTGGGGATGCTTCCATGCCCAATGGCCGGTATGCTCGGCAGTCTCGGTAATGGTGCCATCCGGGGCGATCTTTGCGTTGACCAGAGTCACGTAGCCCTCGTCTGCCTCCGGCTCCTGATCCATCAGGTCAAAGATACGCTCGGCGCCTGCCAATGCCATAACAATGGCATTGATCTGGTTGCTCACCTGACCGATGGGCTGGTTGAAGGTACGGGACAGCAGAAGGAAGGACACCAGTGCGCCGGTGGTCAGCAGCGTGCCGCCGCTGGAAATAACCAGGACTGCGCCTACAATGGCCAGGATGGAGTACTGGATATAGGAAAGGTTGTTGTTGACGGGGCCCATCATGTTGGTGAAGGCACCTGCCTTGAAGGCATTCTGCCGCAAGCCGTCATTAAGAACATCAAATTCCTTTTTGCAGGTCTCCTCGTGGGTGAACACCTTCACCACACGCTGACCGTTCACCATTTCCTCCACATAACCGTTGACTGCGCCCAGCGCCTTCTGCTGGTTAATGAAGAACTTTGCAGAGTTGCCTGCTACCGTTTTGGTGATGTAGAGAATACCTGCCACGGTGACCACCACTACCGCCGTCAGGATGGGAGAGGTGAACAGCATGGTGAAGAACACCACGATAATGGTAATGGCAGAGGTGACGCACTGAGGAATTGCCTGGGAGATCATCTGCCGCAACGTGTCAATGTCGCTGGTGTAGCGGCTCATGACATCGCCTACGGGGTGGGTGTCAAAGTAGCGGATGGGCAGCTTCTGCATGTGGGTGAACATCTTGTCACGGATGGTCTTCTGCATACCCTGACCCACCGGCACCATCAGCCGCTGCTGCAGGAAGCTTGCCACCATACCCACCAGGTAAATGGCGCCCATCACAAACAGGAAACGGATCAGCGGCGCATAGTCTGCCACCTCTGCGCCCAGCATGGGAGTGATGATATTGTCAATAAGATAGCTTAAGGATTTGTTGCTGGCAACGCTGGCCACAGTGGCAAGAACAATGCACACCACCATGCCGATCAGTCTGCCACGGTAGGGCTTCATATAGCCCAGCAGTCGGGTCAATGTCTTTTTCGGGTCTTTTGCCTTACGGCCGTCACCCTGCATTCTCATTGGAGGCATTATTCCTCACCTCCCTTTACTTGGGATTCGTAAACCTCACGGTAAATATCGGAGGTCTCCAGCAGTGTTTCGTGGTTGCCCTGGGCAACCACCTTGCCGCCGTCCAGCACCAGGATCAGGTCAGCCTCCTGCACGGAAGCCACACGCTGGGCAATGATCAGCTTGGTAGTGCCGGGGATCTCCTCGGCAAAGGCCTTGCGGATCATGGCATCTGTGTGGGTGTCCACCGCAGAGGTGGAGTCATCCAAAATCAGCACCTTCGGCTTCTTCAGCAGCGCTCTTGCAATACACAGACGCTGCTTCTGTCCGCCGGAGACGTTCTTACCGCCCTGCTCAATATGGGTATCGTAGCCATCGGGGAAGGAGACGATAAAGTCATGGGCGCAAGCCAGCTTGCAGGCATGCTCCATCTCCTCGTCTGTGGCATCGGGGTTACCCCAGCGGAGATTGTCACGGATAGAGCCGGAGAACAGCACGTTCTTCTGCAGCACCATTGCCACCTGGTCACGGAGGGTCTTGATATCATAATCACGGACATCAACACCGCCAACCTTCACACTGCCGTCCAGCACGTCATACAGACGGGGGATCAGCTGCACCAGGGTGGACTTGGAGGAACCCGTGCCGCCAAGGATGCCTACCGTCATGCCGGATTCAATATGGACGTTAACACCCTCCAGCACGTTTTTACCGGTCTTGCCGGAGTAACGGAAGGTGACATTCTCAAAGTCCACAGAGCCGTCAGGCACTTCGGTCACGGGATTTTCGGGATTCCGCAGCTGAGGCTCTTCCTGCAGAAGCTCACAGCAACGCTGCATGGGCGCACGGCTCATGGTCAGCATCACAAACACCATGGACAGCATCATAAGGCCGGAGAGGATCTGTGTGGTGTAAGTAAACATGGAGGTCAGGTTACCGGTGGTGAAGGTGGTATTGCCGGAGCTGACCACCATAGTAGCGCCCAGGTAAGAGATCGCAATCACAGAAGCGTAGATCGCCAGCTGCATCAGGGGGCTGTTGAAGGCCATAATGCTCTCTGCCTTCACAAAATCCTTGTAGATCTTGCCGGAGATGCCGGTGAACTTTTCGGTTTCCTTTTTCTCACGGACAAAGGACTTGACCACACGCATGCCGTGGAGGTTCTCCTGCACCACGTTGTTCAGTCCGTCATAGGTCTTGAAGACACGCTCAAAAATGGGATGCACCAGCTTGATGAGCAGTAGCAGACCCACTGCCAGCAGCGGCAGGGTGATGCCGTAGACCAGGCACAGCTTGGTGCTGAGCGCAAAGACACGGAACGCCGCCAAAATCACCATCATGGGGCAGCGCACCGCCATACGGATCATCATTTGGAAGCACATCTGAATGTTGGCCACATCGGAGGTGAGTCGTGTGATAATGGAAGATGTGGAGAATTTGTCAATGTTACCGAAGTCAAAGTTTTGCACACGGTAGTACATGTCATGGCGCAGGTTGCGTGCAAAGCCGGTGGCAGCACGTGCGGCAAACACCGCAGAGCCGACACCGAACAGCAAGCTGCACAGCGCCGTCAGCACCAGCATCAATCCCTGCTGCCAGATCACTGTCATATTACCGGGGGTAATACCGTTATCCACAATGGCTGCAATGATAGTGGGGATGCGTACCTCCATGTACACCTCGCCCACCATACAAAGGGGACTGAGCAGCGCCGCCCAAATATTTTCCCGAATACTGCGGGAAAGCGTCTTGATCATAAAAAGCGGCCTCCTTACAGTGAATACTATAATTTATTATTTTATAATGAATCGCCCCTAATTGCAAGAGGTTTAAAAAAGTTTACAAAATCCACTCATGAATAAATATGTTTATATTTTTATCGGCTTCGGTCATTTCTTTTTTCTAAAAAGCCCCTTGATTTTGTCTTTTGCTTTTTCACTCACCCCGGAAAGAGCGTCTTGAAAACACAGTTCCCTTGCTTCTCGTGTAATTCTTTCAAAATCGGGCTTCTCTTCCGACATTTCCTGCACAATGGTATGGACAGACACCAAATTCCTATAACATTCATCCTCAATCACCAACTGACGAAACAACACATAGCTGTTTGTACGATAATTTGTAACAGCCTCCAATTTTTCCTTCAATACAGAAAACCATCTATCATTCAGAAACGGCCGTGATAAGTATGTCTCCTTATTCAGTTCGGCACACATAGCCCGGAGTTTTTGCCTGAATACGATTTCAGTGTTGCTGGAATCCGTGTTTTCTGAGAATTTTTTCAATTCCTCAATACCGCCATCACCGTACACACGCTCTCCCTTAAAATCTTGATAAAATGCAACCACTTGTTCTGTGCCCGATTTATCCATATAGTATAACTTAATGACTCTCTCAATCCGTCTGCCTTGCGATGCTAACCGCCCCTCCGCTCCACACACGATTGCACCGTAAATGCCCATCATCATTCCGCCTAAAATTGCACCGGCAATCATACCGGCAGTACCGTTGGTTTTATCAATCAAATAATCTTCGTAATCAAGAAACACTATGGCTTTCTGTTCTATAATCCTGCTATGTATGTCACCGACAAAAACAAAACTTTCCGTGTTTTTATCATATCCAAAAAGTGCCTCTTCCCCAGGCAAAAAATCCCACTGTTTTTTCACAAAACCGATCGTTATCGCATTATCGGATATTGCTCTTTTTCGTTTTTTACAAAGCTCCATCGGTGAAACAGTCTTTTCCGAGACCGCAGTTTTCTGCGATTTTGATGTCTTTCCACGTTTGCCAAAACTCCCACCGGAAAAAGTGAGATACAAAGAGGAAGTGATGAACGAAAGGCATCCCACACCAGCTAATACCGGTTTAAGCGTAGCGACCACGACTCCGTTAACAAGAACATTGACAATATTTTCAAGACCGCACAACCACACCACAATTGTAATCAAGCAAAGCTGTACCATAAACGGCATCAGTATCTTGTAAGGTCGTTTGTGCTTATAGCTTTCGCAAGTAATATAGATATCAAAAAACAAGACAGAAGAAATCAATGCCGCTGCAGCAAATGTGGTATAAAACAATTCGGGAAAATTTGCAGATATTAAATTCTTCGTTAACACATATGCAAGCAAAAACAGCAGTGTAAATACATTAAGCAGCAACGACGCAACACTATAAAAGCTCCACCGTTTTTTACGACTGGCATTGGAACGTTCCGTCATTTCCCTCTCGGTTTTGACAATGCCCTCGGCAAGATCATCCAATAGCTTCATACCCCGACTCCTTTGCGCAGATATTATACCCCCAATATAACACACTTACAAACATACTACAACATAAGTTTCCAATTTGCCATATTGCATTTAACAATTCACCTCTGTATAATAATCGTATATTACGCAGGTCATTCCTTTGACCGCTCATCCATAGAGGGGGGCTGTTTTGTGTTGTTCAAAAAGAAATCTAAAAACAAGCAAATAAGTCTTAAAAAAAGAATTGTCTATTGGTTTGACAACTGTATGGCAAAGGGGTCCATGACGCTCATTCACTTTTTGATTACCGCTTCCGTTATTCTTGCCGCCATGATTGCCGGAATCATAATCATTGCCGGTTTCAATGAAGACGGAAAAGTCGCCCCTGTTATTTGGGATAGCATCTCAACTTTAATCAACGCCTGGGTGCCGGAATACAGTGAAGATAGTTTTGGGTACCTGATTTTGATGAGTATTGTTGCCATTGCCGGCGTTTTCTTTACCAGTGTCTTAATCGGCATTATCACAAGCTCTATCGAAGAAAAAATCAGTAGTCTTAAAAAAGGAAACTCTGTCGTCGTTGAGGAAAATCACATAGTCGTTCTTGGCTTTTATCCCGGAGAAAGCACATTGTTGCAACAGTTGATTCTTGCCGCTGACGGGAAACCAACTTGTGTTGTGATTGCAGAGAATAAAGAACGAGAAGATTTGGAACTATCTGTTGCCGAAAACATCAATGTTCCCAAAAATTTCCGAATCATTTGCAGAACCGTTGATATAACAGACCCCGCATCCCTTGAAAAATGCTCAATTGAAACATGCAAAAGCATAATTATTTCGCCGACAGATGATATGCGTACAGCCAAAGCCGTTCTTGCTGTATCTGTGCTTCTTCATCAAAAAGGAGTTAGCGGGATTCCTATAAACGCCATCATATCCAGGGACGAAAATCGTTTTCCCCCTTCCTCAGCCGCTGCCAACAATATCGCAACATTGCCCACCAACAGAATCATTGCAAGAATGATTGCGCATTCTTGTACGCAAACAGGGCTGTCCGCAACCTTTCGGGAAATATTCAACTTTGAAGGTTGCGAATTCTATCTTATTCAACTCCCTGCAACAAACGGAATTACTTTTCGTGCATTAATGGGTCAATTAGCCAACGCAACCCCCGTTGGTGTTTTCAGAAATGACCTATCAATCTTAAACCCGGATCCTGATCTTGTTTTGCAGGAGACAGACAAAATCATTGTATTTTGCGAAAATCGGAGTTCTGCAAAATTGATGGACAACCGCCTGCAAAGCGAATTGCCCCAGCAGACAGACATCGTGACCAACGACGAAGAAATCAGCACTTTGATCTTCGGGTATAACGAAACGCTTCCACTTCTTTTGTCAGAATTGTCGGCAAATGTTTCTCAAGTACACATCGTCGCTCAGGAAATACCTGAACAAAAGAAACACATACTGGAAAATATAGCTAACAAGAGAAATCTTGATTTGTTCTATCATCCAGCCTATCTGCGCTCCCAACAAGTATTGCTGGAATTTGCTCAACTTACCAATCATATCATCATTCTCAACGACCACGAAAAAGATGCTGAAGAAGCTGATATGGATGTCATTTTCCTCCTGATGAACCTTCGCGATATCCGGGAACGATACAACCTCAATTTCAACATTACTGTAGAAATGCAAAAAGAGCACAATCATAATTTGATTGATGACAAAGATCGTACAGATTTTCTTGTTTCTTCCAGTATGTCTTCTCTCATTCTTGCGCAACTGGCAGAAAATCCGGAATTAAATGACATTTTCCAGGAGCTATTATCCAATCGTGGCAATGAAATTTATCTGAAAAGCCCTTCTTCCTTCAATTTAGAAGGAACGCATTCTGTAGTAGCACTGCGACAAGCACTGCTCAATCAGCGACATATTTTTCTGGGTGTTCTGGATGCCGCCAAAATCAGTCACTACAACCTGCCGATAGACGGAAGCATAACGCTCACCAATGAAGATTTTCTGATCGTTCTTGGAAACAATTAAAATATAATGCCATCAATGGTATAATGTGTATCATTGATGGCATTATTGTGTAAGAAGCAACTGCCATCTGAACCCAAAAAGTGCTTGCTTTCTACAACGGGGTTTGTTATAATGAGGCTACCGTGCAGGG
>JAFYNQ010000125.1 GCA_017548065.1 Oscillospiraceae bacterium | reverse complement strand
AGCTAACCCGTTCACGGGTCGCAAGTAACAGTCTTTTAGCAGCTGGCAGATCGTACTTACGTGTTGACACGTTACGCGAGGAACAGAGGGCTATGCCCGCATATGAAGAACCCCCGGTTTTACCGGGGGGTTCCTTTTTGTATCTTACTGTACAGGGTTAAAATTGACCTCAATGCTCTGGTCGGTGAGAACTGTGACCTCTGTTACCTTGGTGGCAAAGACATTTACACGAATCAGAACCGGGCAATCTTTAAGCGGTGCGACGGAATTGATCTCCTTGTTGTAATCCATGTCCACAACGTTCAGGTTGGGAAGGCCGGCGAGAGGTTCCAGGGTGCTGATCTCGTTTTGAGAGCCGATGATGGTGACAAGCTTGCAATCCTTGGCAAATTCCGGGATTGCGGTAACCTTGTTGTTGGAGAAATTAAAGTAGGTCACTTTGTTCAACACAGACAGCTCTGTGATCTTTGTCAGCTCGTTTGCGGATATATCAAGGTTGGTCAGTTCTGTACAACCGGCAATGGTGGATACACTGTTAAGCTTGTTGCTTGCAAGAGACAGTTCAGTCAAAGCAGTCAGCTTGCCCAATTCGCCAATGTCGGTGATGAGATTGCTGGATGCGTTCAGGTAGGTCAGTGAAGTTAAGCCGGAAAGCGGCGCAATGGATGTGATGTTGTTGGAACCGAGATCCAATACTTTCAATGTTGCAAGGGATGCCAGGGCAGTAACATCGGTCAACGCATTGTTGTCCAAACGCAATTCTTCCAGCTTTGTGAGTTCCTTCAGAGCATCAATGTTGCGGATGGAATTTTCCGTAAGCACAAGATTCTTAAGGCTTGTTGCGCTGCGAAGAGGCGCGACAGTGGAGATACCTGCGGACTTAAGCGTCAGGCTTTCCAGCACCGGAAGCGTGCCGATCACCTCCAGCTCCTCTTGGGAAACAGTGGTGTGAGACACGGTCAGGCTACGCAGGGAAGAGGCAGATGCCAGGTGAATGAGCTGTCCGGCGGCACCGTTTTCAACGGTGAGTTCTTCAAGATAAATCATATTCTTGAGAACACTGTAATCCTTTGCTTCAGCGGGAACGGTGAAGGACTTGATGACCCAAAGGTCATTGGTGTAAAGCTCTGTGGCTTCCGATACATTCAGGGTCGTGCGGATCAAATCTTCCATAGCAGAGTCAGTAAACTCCAGCTTTTCAATAACTCCGCCTACGGTATAGCCGTAGATGCCAACGGGACTGACAAGTCCGTTTTCACTGACAGCAATGGCGAGAATCTGGTTTTCACCGTCGCCAAGAGGGAGGGGGTCTTTGTAGACGTTTTTGATAGAAGGGTATTCGCCGGTGTTGGTGGCATAGATCAATTTTTCTGTGGATTCAAGACCAACAGAAATGTACTGATTGTAAAAACCGGGTTCTGCCTGGGGCAGGGGGGCAGCAGGACGAAGGGTTTCCAGCTGCTTTTGAATTTCGGGGTCAGTTACATTGTTGAGCATTTTAACCGCATCCAGCAGCTTGTCCTGCTCAACGTAGGTTTTGCAAAGTGCAATATACAGTTCAATGCTGCCGCCGTCAGAAATGGCATTGGTCAGTGTGAACTCTGCCTTTGTATAGTTGCCAATCTTTTTATATTGTTCTGCTAGCTCAATGGCAACGTCATCACTGTGACCTGTCTGGGAATATGCCTGGTTGTAAAGCCAGGTAGCAATGGTGTGGTTGCCCTGGCTTTCGTTGAAGCGTGCAAAGGACAACAGCATATCACGGGTAAAGGCAAGGTCATAAATAAACAGATACCAGGCGGTTGATAAAATGATCGCAATGACCAGTATAATTGGTATTAAAACACGAATTATCTTTTTCATGGTGTGCTCCATTCCGAATTTTTTACGAATAAATTATACCGAATAACGTGTTGTATGTCAAGCCTTCCGAAGGTGGGACAGAATGCAACAAATTTGCCCGGTGTGATGTGTTAAAATTCACTGGGGTGATTTTATGAATACAAAAGACCTAGCACTGTACCTGGCAATCTTGTTTGGGTTTGCTTTGCCGTGTGTTGTGTTTTCTTTGGCAAAAAGCAAAATACCGCATCAGGACCTGCAAACAGAGCCGACCCTTTTTGTGGCAGAAGAAAAACGTTTTGTTAGACTAAAGCGGGATAACGGAACAGTAACGGAAATAGAAGAAGCTGAATATGTGTTGGGCGTAGTGCTGCAGGAAATGCCGGTTTCTTTTGAAGAGGAAGCGCTGAAGGCACAAGCAGTGGTGGCAAGGACATATACACGCAGAAAACAGTATGTGGCACCGAAACATGAGGATGCCGATGTTTGCACAAATCCTGCATGCTGCCAAGGGTATTGTCCACCAGAAAGCTATGGAGAGAAGGGGCTCGTGGTGTCGGATGTGGAGAAAGTGCGGGATGCAGTAAATGAAACGGGAAATCTGGTGCTTACTTATGAGGGAGAACTGATAGATGCCACATATTTCAGCTGTTCCGGCGGCATGACCGAGGATGCGGCGGCAGTTTGGGGCGCAGATGTTCCGTACCTTCGGGCAACGGAAAGTCCGGGTGAGGAAGGAGCAACCTATTATACAGAAACGGTGCAGCTATCGCTTGGGGAGTTTCAGTCAGCATTGGGACTTAATTTATCAGGTGCTGCTGAGAAATGGATAAAAAATATTGTTTACACCACCGGGGGTGGTGTAGATTCCATTGAAATCGGTGGTCAAGTGTTCAGTGGAACTGAGGTCAGAAAACGCTTGTCGCTACGTTCAACTTGCTTCAAAATCACCATTGTTGGTGATACCGTTACCGTAACCACAAAAGGCTATGGACACCGTGTCGGTATGAGCCAGTATGGCGCTGATGCCATGGCTGTCGGTGGCAGTGATTTCAAAGAGATCCTTGCCCACTATTATAAAGATACCCAGCTGGAAGAAGTGGGATAATTCATTGACAATCTTGAAAATATAATGTACAATAGACAAAATTTTGTATATAGGGAGGGATAGCTGTGCCTATACAGATCCCCAATGATTTGCCTGCAGCAGGAACGCTGCAGCAGGAGAATATTTTTGTGATGCCTGAGAACAGAGCATCTACCCAGGACATTCGTCCTTTGGAAATCGTGTTGCTGAATTTGATGCCCACAAAAATCGCAACGGAGACCCAGTTTTCCCGTCTGTTGGGAAATACACCCCTGCAGGTCAAGCTGGAGCTTATGCACACCACTACCCACGTGGCAAAGAACGTGTCCCAGGATCATCTGCTGAATTTTTATAAAAGCTTTGATGAGATCAAACACAGAAAGTTTGACGGTATGGTGATTACCGGCGCACCGGTTGAAAACCTGGAGTTTGAGGATGTAGACTACTGGCAGGAGCTTTGCCGGATTATGGAGTGGAGCAAGACCAATGTTCACAGCACCTTCCATATTTGCTGGGGTGCGCAGGCCGGTCTTTACTACCATTATGGTATTCCCAAGAGACAAATGCCGGAGAAGCTGTTTGGTGTATTTCCTCACACTGCGGACTATAAGCGTTCCATTCTTTTGCGTGGCTTTGATGATGAATTTTGGGTACCTCATTCCCGTCATACCACCGTTGACAGAGAACATATTGAAGCAGTCCCAGAACTGAAGATCATTGCATCTTCCGAGCAGGCCGGTGTTTATGCGGTTATGAGCAAGGGAGGAAGACAAATCTTTGTCACCGGTCATTCCGAATATGACCGTGAGACCTTGCAAAATGAGTATCTGCGTGATAAGAATCAGGGGCTTCCTATTCGCGTGCCTGAAAATTATTATCCCAACGATGATGATACCAAGGAACCGATTGTTCGCTGGCGTGGTCATGCAAATCTGCTGTTCTCTAACTGGCTTAATTACTTTGTTTATCAGACTACACCCTATGACATTATGTCCATTGGTGAATATGAAAACACCTGAAACGGTTGCCCCTGAAGTGGTTTTCGCTTCAGGGGCAATTCTTGTGAAAAAACCTTTGTGCAGAATTCACAAAAGTGCTGAAATGTGCTTGCAATCCTGGAATGCCTACCTATAATGGTCTTAATGGGAAAGGAGAGGGGAATATGAGGAAAAAACATGTAATGGACCTAACCACCGGGTCCGTAACAAAAAAATTACTCACCTTTGTGTACCCACTGCTGATCGCAAATCTGCTGCAGCATCTATACCAGGCGACGGATAATGCTGTTGTTGGCCGGTTTGTGGGTAAGGAAGCGCTGGCTGCGGTTGGTTCTACCAGCTCCGCCACTACCTTGATCCTGAATATGATCGTAGGTCTTGCGGTTGGTGCCAGCATTGTAAATGGTAACCTGCTTGGTGCCAAGAAGCATGTGGAACTTCGCAGAAGCATGCATACCTCTCTTGTGCTGGCGTTCTTTGGCGGCATCGTTATGGCGATTGTGGGTAATCTTGTGGCAAGACCTATGCTTTTGTTTATGAGCTGCCCGGAAGATATCGTGGACGACTCGCTGGTTTATATGCGAATAATTCTTTGTGGTGCGCCCGGTACGATGCTTTATAATTTTGGCTCGGGCATTCTGCGTACCCACGGTGACAGTAAACGGCCCATGTTTATTATGGGCATCAGTGGCTTGGTCAATGTTATACTCAATCTTGTTTTTGTTCTTTATTTTGGTATGACCGTTGACGGTGTTGCTTATGCAACCATCATTTCCAAATACCTGTCCGCAATTTGTGTTCTGCTTATCTTGTTTGACCCGAAGGGCGAATTTAAGCTTACGAGAAAAGAATTAAAATTCAATCTGAAAGAATGTATGAACATTATAAAAGTTGGTGTTCCCTGCGGAATCAACGGTATTGTGTTCAGTTTTTCTAATGTTATTGTGCAAGGCGCAGTTAATAGTTTTGGCTCGGTCATCATTGCCGGAAGTGTTGCTTCCAATAATATTACCGCATTTTTGTATCAGATTTTGCTCGCTTTCTATTCCGCATGCGTGAGCTTTTCGGGCCAGTGCTATGGTGCGTTAAAACCTAAGCGCATTACTAAAGTGGTTTTTACCAGCCTCGGGTTGTGCTGCTCGTTTATGATGTTGGTATCTCTTATGCTAACGTTGTGGCCTGCACCATTCCTTTCCATATTTAATGCTGACCCGGATGTGATCGTAGCAGGCACGGTAAAACTCATTATTATGTCATGGAGTTACGTGATATATGCAGCATCGGAAATTATTCTAGGCTGCTTGCGCGGTATGCGAAAGACATCCATTTCCACGGGACTCAATATTTTCTGTATTTGCGGCATACGTTTGCTTTGGATATGGTATATCTGTCCGTTGGATCCGCTGAATTACGGATTGCTTTATCTTTGCTATCCTGTGTCCTATATATTCAGCCTTACCGGTCTTGTAATCTATTACGTCATTGCCAAGAAAGAACTGGAGAAAAAAGCGGCAGCTGCGGCTGGCGGCGCATAAATCAAAACAGCCACCGAATTTCGGTGGCTGTTTGCTGTTTATCTGGTGATTGCAGAAACGGTGTTTGCCAGTTCGTTAAAAGGATTGGGACTGGGGAAGTTTAAGATCAAAGAGAACAGAACGCAAATAAGGATCGCCGCAGCGGCTGTGGTCATCCAAAAACTGCGTTGTTTCAGTAGTTCCTGGGTCATATAAAGGAACCAAAGGCATAAACCGGATACAAGTATGGCAATAATAGCGGTAATGGCTTTCAGCCAAATAATACCAAAGCCTGCGGCAAACAAATAAATGATAAACATAGCAAGGTCACTGAGAAGCACATAGGTCATGACTTGTTCCATTTGACGGTATCTGCTGTTTTTCTTCATAACGATCCCTCCGTTAAGAGAAATATAACATATTTTGACGAAAAATGCAATCCCGTATAATTAAACGTAAATTTAAGGGAAATACTTGCATACAAGACAAATGAGTGTTATAATTAAGTGAAATATGTTGCACTTTTGAGGAGTCACTATGGGAGAACCGCAATATCGGCTTGAAGGTATCGTCCATACCCGGAATGAGGGCTTGGAAGACTTTGAAGGCCCGTTAGATGTTATATTTTTGTTGCTCAGTAAAAATAAAATAGAGATCCAGGATGTGTCAATCACTGCTATTTTGGAACAGTATCTGGCGTACCTGGAAGAGATGAAGCGACTTGACATGGAAATCGCCAGTGAGTTTATCACGATGGCTTCTCACCTGATGCTGATCAAAACAAAAATGCTTCTTTCTGCGGCAGAAGCGGCAGAGGCAGAGAGTGAATTGGATCAGCTGAGAAAATCTCTTATTGAGCGTCAGCGTAAGGAAGCTATGGAGCAGATCCGCATTGCGATCACGGCTCTGGAGCCTCGCAATGAGATCGGACGCGCGATCTTTGTTAAAGATCCCGAGCCTTTGCGCAGAGATGCTACTTACCGCTATAAGCATGAGCCTGCTGATTTGCTCCATGCTTTGGATGAGATTGCTGAACGCAGCCAGCGCAGACTGCCTCCGCCCACCATGAACTTTAAAGGTATTGTCGGCAAAGAACCGTACCCGGTTTCCAAGAAGGCAATAGAGCTTGTACGTACGCTCGTGCTGCGAGGAATTGAGAAGCTGAAAAATTTGTTTAAGGGAAGCCGCTCCAGATCGGAAATCGTGGCTACATTCCTGGCTCTTTTGGATTTGTGTAAAAATAATTCCGTATCCCTGGAGGATGACGTAAACGGTGAAAATCCCAATGTGCGATTGATCAAAAAACCGGAAGATAAGGAGGAGAATGCCTGATGGAATTGGAAGAACTGCAAAGAGCAATTGAGGCGATTTTGTTTGCTGCCGGTGAACGGGTGGAGATCTCAAGACTTGCTATGGCTTTGGAAGCAGATGAAAAGGATATTGAGGAAGCAACGGACAAGCTGGCTGATGAGTTTGCTTTCAACCGTCGTGGTGTTCGTATCCTGCGCCTGGATAAGGGTTATCAAATGGTGTCTTCCGGTGAGATGGCAGATTATATTACCAAGGCATTGGAAACAAGAAAGCCGCCGAAGCTTTCATCTGCACAGCTGGAGTCTCTGACGATCATTGCTTACTATCAGCCTGCTACAAAAGCCATGGTTGAGCAACTTCGTGGTGTTGACAGCTCCTATTCTGTTTCTGCGCTGCTGAACAAAAAGCTGATAGAGGAAGCCGGCAGACTGAATGTTCCTGGTAGACCGATTCTGTATAAGACAACACCGGACTTTTTGCGTACCTTCGGCCTTTCCAGCCTGGAGGAACTGCCGCCTATTGAAAAGGTGGAATTCGGTGAGCCGATTATGGAAGAGGCTGTTGCTGAGGGCGAGCAACTGCAAATGGCAGAAACGCCGACTACTACGGAGGAATCCTGATGTGGTGGCTGGTTGCGATCGCTGTTCTGCTGCTGATTGGTTTCATTCCCTTAAGTCTGCGTCTGCGCTATGATGAACAGGGCTTTTGTATGTGGCTTCAAATATTGCCATTTCGTTTAAGCCTGGTTCCCGGTGCAAAGAAGAAAAAGAAAAAGACAGCAAAGGGTGCAAAGAAAACAGCCACAGACGGGAAATCGCAGAAGAAGGGTGGAAAGCTTGCTGCTTTTTTGCCTTATGTGGAAAACGTGTTGGAATTTCTTGCAGAGCTTCCACGGAGGCTTACAGTAAGAAAGCTGGAAGCTACGCTGATACTTGCTAATTCAGACCCCTGCGACCTGGCGGTGAATTACGGAAGAATCTGGGCTGCTTTGGGAAATCTTATGCCGAGATTGGAATCTATGTTTCGCATTCGCAAGCGGGAGATGCAGGTGGAGTGTGACTTCATGAGTGAAGAAACAAAGGTTTTCTTCACTATGGATATAGCACTTACTGTGGGACGATTACTCAGTATGATCGTTTTCCATGGTTCACGCATTTTGCGTAAATATATTACGATTATGAACAAGGAAAGGGAGGAAAGCAATCATGAGTGAAAAGCTTTCTAATATGCTTGACAGCACCATTGCGAAAATTCGTGAGATGGTAAATGCTAATACGGTTATGGGTGACCCCATCGTTACGCCTGACGGTACTACTGTTGTTCCGGTGTCCAAAATCAGCATCGGCCTTGGTGGCGGCGGTTCTGACTTTGTAACGAAAAATGCAAATAACGGCGAGAATCCCTTTGGCGGTGGCGTCGGTGCCGGCGTAAAAGTCACTCCCGTTGCTTTCCTGGTTATGAAAGAGGGAAATGTGCGCGTGATTCCCATGGCGGTACCTGCCAGCACCACGGCTGACCGTCTTGTGGAGATGGTGCCTGATACGTTGGACAAGATCGTTTCTTTTATTGATTCCAAAACAGCGAAAAAGAGTGAATAACTGTGTAGCCCCAAGGTAATACTACCCTGGGGTGATAGAAATGAAACGTTTAATAGCCGGGATGGTTGCTGCGTTGTTGGTGGCTATCCTGGCTTTTCCGTTAAAAGCGAGTGCAATATCTGCGCAGAAAGCCATCCTTCTGGATAGCGACACGGAACGTGTGCTCTATGAAAAGAATGGGTATGACAGAGGACTAATTGCCAGCACAACGAAGATTATGACGGCGCTGATCGTTTGTGAGCAGTGCAATGTACTGGATCGTTTTCGTGTCCCGATGGAAGCGGTTGGAATTGAAGGTTCCTCCGTTTATCTCCGGGAAGGCGAGGTTTGGACCGTGCAGGAATTGTTATATGGACTTATGCTTCATAGCGGTAACGATGCGGCTGTTGCGTTGGCTATATATTGCGCCGGAACAGTGGAAGGTTTTGTAGGCCTGATGAATGATAAGGCGCACAGGCTGGGACTTGCAAATACCCATTTTGAAAATCCTCATGGTCTGGATAGTCCCGGGCATTATTCAACTGCCTACGATATGGCAACATTGACCTCATATGCGATGGAGAATCCCGTTTTTGCAAAAACAGTTGCAACGAAGGCAGTCACAGCAGGCGGCAGGTCTATGCGCAATCACAATAAGCTTCTGTGGCGCCTGGAAGGCGCAGACGGCGTTAAGACCGGGTTTACAAAAGCTTCCGGGCGTATACTCGTTTCTTCGGCAATACGGCAGGGAAGACGCCTGGTGGCGGTTACAATGAATGCGCCAAACGATTGGCAGGATCATATTGCGCTGATAGAAAACGGATTCTCTGCGTATACAGTTCAAACGATTATAGAAAAGGGAACTGTCGTGGGGTATGCTGATGTTGCAGGTGGTGACTCAGGCTGTGTGTCGCTTGTTGCAGCAGAGGCGTTTGAATATCCGCTTGCAAAGAATGAAACGGTACAGATCGTGCTGCAGAAGCCGGGATTTGTCTATGCGCCTGCGGTGCAAGGAGAGGAAGCTGGCTATGCATATGTTTGCATTGATGATAAAACGGTTGGTAAAATCCCTCTTTATTATGGAGAAACAGTGGAGCAGATAAAAGAAGAGAAGAAGTCCTTTTTTGATAAGCTTCTTGGAAGGTGATAGAATGACAGAACGGATACAAAAAATACTTTCTGCATATGGTGTTGCATCCAGACGTGCTGCAGAGGAAATGATCAAAGCAGGACGTGTGACTTGCAACGGTGTTGTCTGCACGTTAGGACAGTCTGCAGACCCTGAAAAAGATACGATCCTTTTTGACGGGAAGCCGCTTCCCGTCAAAAATGGGAATATATACATAATGCTTAATAAGCCACGAGGCTATGTGACCACGCTTTCGGATGAAAAGGGTAGAAAGAACGCTTCCCAGTTGGTTGCGGATTGTGGCGTGCGTGTGTACCCGGTGGGAAGATTGGACATGGATTCGGAAGGTTTATTGCTCTTTACAAATGACGGTGAATTTGCCAATCGCCTGATGCATCCGTCCCATCAGGTGGATAAGCTGTATATGGTTGAAGTTAACGATGCAACTCCGGAAAAGGTGGAAAAGTTAAAAAGACCGGTGGTACTGGACGGTTATCGTATCAAGCCCCCGGGGGTCTCTTTGATTCGGCTTGAAGACAACGGGAAGGCTACGATCAGTGTTACTATTCACGAGGGACGGAATCGTCAGGTGCGTCGCATGTGTGCCATTGCCGGTATGAAGGTCAATCGCCTGACAAGAGTTGCTGAAGGCACTGTAAAGCTAGGCGACCTGCCTTGCGGAAAGTGGAGACATCTTACAGAGGACGAAATGCGTTTCCTGAAAAAATAACTTTTGCAATTTTTGTGTTTTGTACTTGCAAAAACAGGTAAAGTCTGCTACTATTGTTGCAATTGTTGTTAGGGGGGCTTCCACTATGAATAACGATATTTTGTCCTTGCTGCAGGCAGCTGCGCCGAAATTTTCCAAAGGTCAAAGATTGCTTGCGCGTTACATTACAGAATCCTATGATAAGGCTGCCTTTATGACTGCCAGCCGCTTGGGAAAAACCGTTGGTGTTTCGGAGTCTACAGTGGTTCGTTTTGCTGTGGAACTGGGCTATGACGGCTATCCGACTATGCAGAAGGCAATGCAGGAAATGGTTCTTAACCGTCTTACATCCGTGCAGCGTTTAGGCGTTGCCAGTGACAGATTGGGTAATCAGGATGTTGTGTCTACGGTTCTTCAGTCCGATGCGGATAAGCTGCGTCAAACGGCGGAACTTCTTGACAGAGATGAATTTCGTTCTGCTGTAGATGCCATTTTGAAGGCGAAGCGTATTTATATTCTGGGTGCTCGCTCTGCAGCTCCGCTGGCCGGTTTTTTGGGCTATTATCTGACATTTATGTTCAATAACGTGCATATTGTGACGGCTTCCGGTGCCAGTGAAATGTTTGAAAAGCTGATCGGCGCCGATTCCGAGGATGTTGTTGTGGCGTTCAGTTTTCCCAGATACTCTGCAGCAACGGTGAAGGGCGCACAGTATTGCCGCACCACAGGTGCAACGGTTATTGGCTTTACAGACAGCCGTCTTTCTCCTTTGGGACAGCATTGTGACCACGTGCTGCTGGCAAAAAGTGATATGGTTTCCATTGTTGACTCTATTGTGGCGCCGCTAAGTGTGGTAAATGCGCTGATCGTTGCTCTTGCAGCAGGTCGTGAGCAGATCCTGACAAAGACCTTTGATGCTTTGGAGCGGGTTTGGGAAGAGTATAATGTTTATGAAAAACGGGTAGATAATCAATGATGTATGATGGTGTTGTAATTGGCGGTGGCCCTGCAGGTATGTTTGCGGCAATCACAGCGGCAAAACAGGGCAGCAAGGTTTTGTTGCTGGAAAAGAATGATCGGTTGGGAAAAAAGCTTTTGATCACCGGCAAGGGACGCTGCAATGTCACCAATGACTGCACATCCCGTGAGGTTTTGGAAAGTGTTCCGAGAAACGGTCGATTCTTGTTCAGTGCTATGGATGCTTTTCCACCCGAAAGCGTTAAATCCTTTTTTGAAGCGGAGGGCTGTGCACTGAAGACAGAGAGAGGTAACCGCGTGTTTCCTGTCTCCGACCGCTCTGTGTCTGTTTTGGATGCGCTGAAAAAGGCGATGGAGTGTGCAGGTGTCACCATAAATCATGCGGCTGTGAAAAGAATCATTACAAAGGATTCTTCGGTTTGTGGTGTTGAAACTGCTGATGGTGTAATAGAATCCAAATGGGTCGTTTTGGCAACCGGTGGTGTGTCTTATCCTGCCACCGGCTCTACCGGAGATGGCTATAAAATGGCAGCAGCGCTTGGCCATACAATTGTGGAACCCGTCGGTTCCCTGGTGCCCCTTGCCTCGGATGACAAAGCTTGCGCCGATATGCAGGGCTTAAGCCTGCGGAATGTGGGCGTTAAGCTTGTAAACGGAAAAGGGAAGGTGCTGTTCCGGGATTTCGGTGAGCTTTTGTTCACTCATTTTGGTATTTCCGGGCCTACGGTGTTAAGCGCAAGCGCCCATATGAAGGGTGATGATTGCAAGCTTTTGCTGGATCTGAAGCCCGCACTGGATGAAGGGAAATTGAATGCCCGTATTTTGCGGGATTTGGAGCTGTATCAGAATCGCACCATGGAGAATGCGCTGACAGACCTTTTGCCCAGATCTATGATCCCGGTAATTCTTGAGAAGGCCGGCATTGATCCTGAACTGAAGGCAAATTCCTTGCGGAAGGAACAACGGAGAAGTCTGGTCTTGCTTTTGAAGGAGTATCCGATTCCTATCAGCGGACGACGCCCAGTGGAAGAGGCGATCATAACCTCCGGCGGTGTTAAAGTGGGGGAAATTGACCCTAAAACTATGATGTCCAAGCTGATAAACGGCTTATTCTTTGCCGGTGAGATCATTGATTGTGATGCTTATACCGGTGGCTTTAACCTGCAAATTGCATGGGCAACCGCTTATGCCGCAGGTATGTCCGTGAAAAGTTTGTTGACAAAATGATGACCTTGTAATAAAATACATAAGGATAAATAACAAAGTTATTTTGGAGGATTATGTTATGTACGAAAAGTTGGTTTCCTACGCAGCAAAACAGCTGGAATTGGATGCAAGTCAGATCACCCGTGACAGCACTTTTGAAAGCCTGGGCATTGACTCTTTGGATATCGTTGAGATGGTAATGGACCTGGAGACTGAACTGGGCGTGGAGCTTGAGCTGGAAGATCAGAAGATCACCACCTTCGGTGAGATGGCTGACTTCATTGAGTCCAAGCTGAACTGATCACAGCTTATTCTTGTTATGGCTGACCGGTCTATAACAAGGTCGCACTAGTTGGGGAGATAGCGGTGCCCTGTTACCCGCAATCCGCTACAGCGGGAATGAATTCCCACACTCGGGCAAGTTTGGAGTACCGTCCGGACCATGTAAGCGGTGTTGACGGAACGGTCTCGCGCAATGAGATCCCGTGAACCATGTCAGGTGGGGAACCAAGCAGCATTAAGCGGACCGTCTTGTGTGCCGCGGGGTTGCCGTTCTTGAGCTGGCTGCATGGATACCGGGTATTCTGCTTGTTCAAATGTGGGTGTGCGATCTTGTTATGGACCGGTCATTTTTGGAGGTTGTTATGTATCAGGCGCTGTATAGAAAATATAGACCGCAGACCTTTGATGATGTGGTTGGACAGCTTGCGGTATCGCAGACGCTGAAGACCCAGATCCTCACGGGTAAGCTAAGTCATGCCTATTTGTTTACCGGTTCCAGAGGTACCGGTAAGACCAGCAGCGCAAAGATTTTGGCAAAAGCTGTTAACTGTGAGAATCTTCAGGATGGAAATCCTTGCAATACTTGCGCTTCCTGCCGTGCCATTGACAGCGGCGCATGTATGGATGTTTTGGAAATTGATGCTGCATCCAACAACGGTGTTGATCATGTCCGTGATCTGAGAGATGATGCTATT
>JAFYNQ010000124.1 GCA_017548065.1 Oscillospiraceae bacterium | reverse complement strand
TCCCTCATCAGAGGGAGGCTTTCCTTCCTCCAACTGCAACCTGCATTTGTTTCTTCGTTTTTCCGGCACTTGGTTTTCCGGTTCACCGCCATAGGCTCTTTTGAACCACTCGTATAACGAGTGGTTTTCTTTATACAAAAATCCCCCCGAAGTGACCTTCGGGGGGTGTAGGTGAATTAACCTGCGTTTTTCATTTCGGTGAGCTTGGTGGCGAAGATCTCTGCCAGCTTTTCGCCGGTGCCACGCTCGTAGTGGGTCACGTCATACTCGTAGAAGTTCTCCTCGCAGCCCTGGACATGGGGGAAGTAGCCCTGGTAGTCTTCAGAGCAGGTGACGATGAAGTCCATAGCAAAGGGAGAGTTTTCCTTGATGTAGGTGCCGTGCATGCCGAACATTTCGTAAGGCGCAAAGACCATGGAAACCTCACTGCCCAGCTGCATGGCAACCATGTACATTTTCAGGGTTTCTTCGTAGTTTGCACGCTTTACAAGGCCGTCAGCCTCCAGCCAGCTGGAGAAGCCGTACTCGTTTACCTTGGCGGTGACATTAGGGTGGGAGTAGCCGCCCATCTGGGAGGACAGAGCCACCAGCTCCTTGGCCTGCACCAGGCGCTGAACATCCTCCGTACCCTCCTTCATGGAGTTGCCACGGTATTCCCAACGGCTGAACACCAGCTTGCTGTCATCCATGGGGGTCAACTCAATGGATTGTGCGTACTCTGCCAGCTTTTGACCGTACAGCTTGTGGTTCTGGGGCCAGACGGCATTCAAAGACTGGATCTTACTGGTGGGGACCTGGTCACCGGAAGCACCCTGGAAGAATGCGCAGTGGACACCGGTCTCCTCCATGGCGGCACGGAATGCGCCGGGGTAGCAGGCGGACAGATCCTTCATATTGGTGGAGTTAACGGTGGTAGCGTGGGAGGGGAAGGAAGCGATCACGATATCCTTCTTGTCCTCTGCCTCACGGGTGAACTTGATCAGCTGCAGCTCTTCGTCTGCCTTGTACATATGCTCCTTCAGCAGCTCGGGGTCGCCGTTCCAGGAACCGTGACCGTTGCCATAGGTCGTGCCGTCTGTCAGGTTGTAGTGACGGACGAAGGTCATGCCCTCGGTCTGGGTGCTGCCGTAGGAAATGGTGGCAGGAGCCATATCGGCAATGGCCTTTTCAGCAGCCTTCACACACTGCTTGCTGAACAGCTCACGGTACTGTGCGCCGCCTTCCCAACCGGTGGACAGAATGTTAACACCGGAGTGGGTGTGGGTGCAGTTGAAGAGAATGTTTTCGGTGGGGACACCGGTCTTGGCGCAGATGGCAGCCTTCACCGGGTCAACGATGGAAGCGTAAACAACCATGAAATCGCAGGTGTAAACAAGATAGGTCTGGTCATCCTTGGAGAAGGCGATACAAGTGGTGGACACCTCGTCCAGGAAGCCCTCGGACAGACGTGCGGCAGCATCGCCACCGGCGATCTGCACACCCAGCTGTGTGGGCAGAATGGACTGACGGTCAAAGCCGACCTGCAGACCCTTCTTGCCGCCGCCGCTTTCGCCGCAGGCGCAAAGACCCAAAATCAGAACAGTTACCAGCAACAGAGAAATGATTCTTTTCATATAAATCGCTCCTTTTTTATCAGGTTATATCTATACTAACGGATTTTCCTTCCGATTGCAATAACCAATTTTGCAAAATTTGTGTCCTCTCTTGCAAAAAACACCCCGGAAGAATTTCTTCCGGGGTGTGGTTTCAGTAAGATTACTTGTTCAGGTAAGCGTCAATGGCAGCAGCGCCCTTCTTGCCGGCGCCCATAGCCAGGATGACGGTGGCAGCGCCGGTAACGGCATCGCCGCCGGCAAACACGCCATCACGGGTGGTCATCTCGTCTTCGTTGACGATCAGGCAGCCCTTCTTGTTGGTCTCCAGACCGGGAGTTGTGGTGCGCAGCAGGGGGTTGGGGTTGGTGCCCAGGGACATGACAACAGTGTCAACCTCCAGCATGAACTCGGAATCGGGAACCTCAATGGGACGGCGACGGCCGGAAGCATCGGGCTCACCCAGCTCCATGCGGATGCACTTC
>JAFYNQ010000123.1 GCA_017548065.1 Oscillospiraceae bacterium | reverse complement strand
GTCAACCCCCGTTCCTCCCGTACCGTTCCCTTCCTGTCCAAGGCCACCGGCTACTCCCTGGCTGACATCGCCACCGAAGTCATCCTGGGCAAGAGTCTGAAGGAGCAGGGCTTCTTCGACATCTATCCCGATGAGAAGGACCGCTGGTACGTGAAGGCCCCTGTTTTCTCCTTCAATAAGATCCGTGGTCTGGATGCTTATCTGTCTCCCGAAATGAAGTCCACCGGTGAAGCCATCGGCTATGACCGCACTATGAACCGCGCTCTTTATAAGGCATTGCAGGCCTGCGGCATGCATCTGCAGAACTACGGCACTGTGTTTGCAACCATCGCAGATAAGGACAAGGCTGAGGCACTGCCCCTGATTCGCCGTTTCTATAACCTGGGCTTTAACATCGAAGCAACAGAAGGCACCGCCCGTTTCCTGAAGGCAAACGGCATCCGTACGCACATCCTGGGCAAGATCAGCGAAGGCAGCGAAGAGATCCCCGATGCACTGCGTCAGGGTCACATCGCTTACGTGATCAACACCCGCGATCCCGGTGAAGGCTCTGCAAATGACGGTCACCACATCCGTCTGCTGGCTACCGAGAACAATGTTACCATCTTCACTGCGCTGGACACCGTAAAGGTTCTGCTGGACGTGCTGGAAGAGACCACCCTGACCATTTCCACCATTGATTCTTAAGAGGTAGATATGAAACAAGGTTTTTTTGAAATTATTGAAAACATCCCCCTTACCGACAGTGTCTATAAAATGACACTGAAGGGTGATGTATCTGCTATTACAGCCCCCGGTCAGTTTGTGAACATTAAGCTGGAGGGACTGTACCTTCGCAGACCCATCTCTGTTTGTGACGTGGAAGGCAATACCCTTACCATCATCTATAAGGTGGTGGGTAAGGGTACCCAGCAGCTTTCTCAAATGCAGGAGGGAACACTGGATGTGCTGACGGGTCTTGGCAACGGCTATGACCTGACCGCAGCAGGGGACAGCCCCGTGCTGCTGGGCGGCGGCGTAGGTGTGCCTCCCATGTACCTGTTGGCAAAGAAGCTTTTGGCAGAGGGCAAGAAGGTGCGTGTGATCCTGGGCTTCAACACCGCAGCGGAAGTCTTCTATGAAGAGCAGTTCCGTGCCCTGGGCGCTTCCGTGGCAGTGACCACTGTGGACGGCTCTTACGGCACAAAGGGCTTTGTTACCGATGTGCTGAACACAGAAAGCTACTCCCATTTCTACACCTGCGGTCCCGAACCGATGCTGAAGGCTGTCTATAAGGCAAGCACCACCTCCGGTCAGATGAGCTTTGAAAAGCGCATGGGCTGCGGCTTCGGTGCCTGCATGGGCTGTTCCTGCAAGACCATTACCGGCTACAAGCGTATTTGTAAGGAAGGTCCCGTTATGCGAAAGGAGGAGATCCTGTGGGAAGACTGAACGTAAATCTTTGCGGCATTGAACTGGACAACCCCGTGATCCCTGCTTCCGGCACCTTTGGTTACGGCTACGAGTATGCGGAATTGTTTGATATTAATTGCCTGGGTACATTTTCCTTTAAGGGCACCACAAAGGATCCCCGTTTCGGCAACCCCACACCCCGTATTGCAGAATGCACCGCCGGTATGATCAATGCCGTTGGTCTGCAGAACCCCGGTGTGGAGAAGGTGATCTCCGAAGAGCTGCCCAAGCTGAAAAAGTGTTTCCATAAGCCGGTGATGGCAAATGTCAGCGGCTTCTCCATTGAAGACTATGCTTATACCTGCGAAAAGCTGGATGCCCAGGAGCAGGTGGGCTGGCTGGAGGTTAATGTCAGCTGCCCCAATGTACATGGCGGCGGCATGAGCTTCGGCACAGATCCCAAGGCAGCTGCAGAGGTGACGGCAGCTGTGAAGAAGGTCACCACAAAGCCGGTGATCGTGAAACTCAGTCCCAACGTAACGGACATCGTTTCCATTGCCAAGGCTTGCGAAGATGCCGGCGCTGACGGCATCAGCCTGATCAACACCATGCTGGGCATGCGCATTGATCTGCGCACCCGTAAGCCCATCATCGCCAACAAGATGGGCGGCTTCTCCGGCTCTGCTATTTTCCCTGTGGCTGTGCGCATGGTCTACCAGGTGGCAAATGCCGTGAAAGTCCCGGTTGTGGGCATGGGCGGCGTTACCACTGCAGAAGACGTAATTGAAATGATGCTGGCAGGCGCTACCGCTGTTGAGATCGGAGCCGCAAACCTTGTAGATCCCTGGGTATGCCGTGATATTATCAACGCACTGCCCGAGGTTATGGACAAGTACAGAATCAACTCTTTAAGTGAAATTATTGGAGGTACAAAGTAATGGGTAAGGACGTAATCGTAGCTTGCGACTTTGCAAGCGCAGAGCAGACCTTTGCTTTCCTGGATAAGTTTACCGGCAGAAAGCCTTTTGTGAAGATCGGCATGGAGCTTTTCTATGCAGAAGGCCCTGAGATCGTTCGTCAGATCAAGGCAAGAGGCCACAAGATTTTCCTGGATCTGAAGCTGCATGACATTCCCAACACTGTGAAGAAGGCTATGGCTGTTCTTCGCAACCTGGATGTGGACATCACCAACCTGCACGCTGCCGGCACTACGGCTATGATGCAGGGCGCACTGGAAGGTCTGACCCGTGAGGACGGCACCCGTCCCTTGCTGATCGCTGTTACCCAGCTGACCTCCACCGACCAGGAGTCCATGGAGCGTGATATCCTGATCAAGGAGCCCATTGACCAGGTGGTTATGCATTATGCAAAGACTGCAAAGAATGCAGGTCTGGACGGCATCGTTTGCTCTCCTCTGGAGGCAGGTAAGGTACATGAGACCTGCGGCAACGGCTTTTTGACCATCACTCCCGGCGTTCGCTTCGCTGACGGCGATGTGGGCGACCAGAAGAGGGTCATGACGCCTGCCCAGGCAAAGGAGATCGGTTCCGACTATATCGTCGTGGGCCGTCCCATTACCGCTGCTGCAGATCCTGTAGCTGCTTACGAGCGCTGCGTCGCAGAGTTTGTTGACTAATAGAGAAACGGTGCTGCTTCTTTACGAGGCAGCACCGCTTGCTTTTGATACGCCGCCGGTGAACCCGGCGGCGTGGCGGCTGTCGCATTCGGGGAGAATGTCCGCCTGTCTATACCATACTGCGACGCTTTGGCAGAAACAATAAAAATCTGTCGATGACTGCATTTAATTTTTCTTGCCATGTTTCTGTTTCGGTGGTATAATAGATACGCTAAAAATTCAGTAGAAGGTGTATTGCTATGACAAAAATTGATATTTATTCCGGTTTCCTGGGTGCAGGAAAGACCACACTGATTAAGAAAATGATCCAGGAGGCCTACAAGGGTGAAAAGCTGGTGCTGATTGAAAATGAATTTGGTGAGATCGGCATTGATGGCGGTTTCCTGCAGGATGCAGGTGTGAATATTACAGAGATGAACTCCGGCTGCATCTGCTGCAGCCTGGTGGGTGATTTCGGTAAGGCACTGACCCAGGTCATTGAAGAGTACGCACCGGACCGTATCATCATTGAACCCTCCGGCGTTGGCAAGCTATCCGATGTGATTGCCGCTGTCAACAAGGTGACCGGCGCTGAGGTTGCCCTTTGCTATACCGTTGCTGTAGTGGATGCCGGCAAGGTTAAGGTGTATATGAAGAACTTTGGTGAATTCTATAACAACCAGGTGGAGACTGCATCTACTATTATTCTCTCCCGTACCGATGCCATCGCCCAGCAGAAGCTGGACAACGCTGTGGCTATGCTCCGTGAGCATAATGCGGAGGCTACCATCGTGACCACCCCTTGGGATCAGCTCACCGGCGCACAGCTGCTGGAGGCAATGGCAGGTAAGGCTACCCTGGCAGAAGAGATGGCAAAGCTGGTGGAGGAGCATCATCACCACCATCATCATGACGAGCATTGCTGCTGCGGTCATGACCATCACGAGCATCACGAGCACCATGAGCATCACCACGACCACGATGAGCATTGCTGCTGCGGTCATGACCATCACGAGCATCACGAGCACCATGCGCATCACCATGACCACGATGAGCATTGCTGCTGCGGCCATGACCATCACGAGCATCACGAGCACCATGAGCATCACCATGATCACGATGAGCATTGCTGCTGCGGTCACGATCATCACGAGCATCACGAGCACCATGAGCATCACCATGACCACGATGAGCATTGCTGCTGCGGTCATGACCATCACGAGCATCACGAGCACCATGAGCATCATCATGACCATGACGAGCATTGCTGCTGCGGTCACGACCATCATGACCATCACCACCATCATGCCGATGAGGTGTTCACCTCCTGGGGCGTGGAGACCGCAAGAAAGTTCACAGTGGAAGGCATTGAAGCGGCCCTTCGCAAGCTGGATACCCGTGAGTTTGGCTTCGTACTGCGTGCAAAGGGCATCGTAGCAGCCGAGGATGGCAGCTGGATCCACTTTGACTATGTGCCCGGTGAGACCAATGTCCGCCTTGGCAGCGCAGCCGTTACCGGCAAGCTTTGCGTCATTGGCGCAGATTTGGATGAGGCAGATATTGCCGCATTGTTTGGAGTGTAAAATATGACACAGATTCCCGTATATGTATTTACCGGCTTCCTGGATTCCGGTAAAACGAAATTTATCCAGGAGACCCTGGAGGATACTCGTTTCAATGCCGGCGAGAGAACGCTGCTTCTGATTTTTGAAGAGGGTGAGGAGGAGTATGATATCTCCACCTATCCCCATCAGAATGTGTACCTGGAAGTCCTGGATCAGGAGACCGTGACCACAAAGCAGCTGCAGGCACTGGTGAAAAAGTATAAGGCACAGCGTGTTGTGGCGGAACTGAACGGCATGCAGCTGGTAGGCGACCTTTACAGCCGTTTTCCGGAGGGGTGGGTGGTTGCCCAGGAGGTTATGTTTGCCGATGCCACTACCTTTATGGCCTACAATGCCAATATGCGCAACCTGGTAATGGACAAGCTGGTAGGCGGCGAAATGGTGGTGTTCAACAGAATTCCCCTTGGCGCTGACACCATGCCCTTCCATAAGCTGGCAAGAGCAGCCAACCGCCGCATTGATATTCTCTACGAATTTGCCGACGGCTCCACTGCATTTGATGACATTGAAGATCCCTTGCCCTTTGATATCAACGCACCGGTGATCACCGTTGCCGATGAGGACTATGCCCTTTGGTACCGTGACGTCACCGAGGAGGCACAGAAGTATGACGGCAAGACCGTCCGCTTCAAGGGTCAGGTGGCAAAGCTTCGCCGTGAGAAGAATGCTATGTTTGCGCCCGGTCGTTTTGTCATGACCTGCTGCGCCGACGATATTCAGTTCTGCGGTATTCCTTGCCGCTTTGAAGGCGCTGAAAAGCTGGAGTCCCGTAGCTGGGTCAACGTGGAAGCAAAGATCACTGCGGAAAAGCATCCTTTGTATAAGGGTGAGACCGGCCCTGTGCTTACTGCTGTCAGTGTGACCCCGGCAGAGCCTGCCGCAGAGGACGTAGCCACCTTTTAACACCTGAAAGAAAGGAAGAGCCGACGTATGTATCAGCCGCTTGCGGATCTTTTGCGTCCGCAGTCATTGGATGATGTTTTTGGTCAGGAGCATATTTTGGGCGAGAAGGCCATCCTTCGCCGGCTCGTGGAGTCGGGAAAAGTTCCCAATATGATCTTTTACGGCCCCAGCGGTACGGGAAAGACCACCGTTGCCAACATCATTGCAAAACAAACAAACCGCACACTGTATCAGCTCAATGCCACAACGGCATCCACTGCCGATATTAAAAATATCGTTGCCCAGCTGGATACCTTCATGGCACCCAACGGTGTGCTTCTGTACCTGGATGAGATCCAGTCCTTTAACAAAAAACAGCAGCAGTCCCTTCTGGAATACATTGAAAACGGTAAGATCACATTGATCGCTTCCACAACGGAAAATCCCTATTTCTACGTATTCAACGCTATTTTGAGCCGCTCCACTGTGTTTGAGTTCAAGCAGATCTCCGCAGAGGCTGCTTTGAAGGCGGTGAAGCGTGCGGTAGCATTTTTGGAGGAGCGGACAGCCTTGCAGGCAAAGCCGGAGGATGGCGCGCTGGAGTATATTGCCGGCGCTTGCGGCGGCGATTTGCGCAAGGCCATGAATGCGGTGGAGGTTTTGTTTTCTGCCGCCATTCCCCAGGGCGATACCATTGCGCTGAGCCTGGAGGACGCAAAGAGTGTGACGCAGAAAAGCGCCATGCGTGCCGACCGTGACGGAGATAATTACTACGACCTGCTGTCTGCACTGCAAAAATCCATCCGTGGCTCCGACCCCGATGCCGCAGTTCATTACCTGGCAAGATTGCTGGAGGTAGGACAGCTGCAGTCTGCCTGCAGACGGCTGATGGTGATCGCAGCAGAGGATGTGGGTCTTGCATACCCGATGATCATTCCCATTGTGAAATCCTGCGTGGATATGGCGTTGATGCTGGGCATGCCGGAAGCACGGATCCCCTTGGGAGATGCAGCTGTGCTTATGGCGACCTCTCCCAAATCCAACACCGGTCACGTGGCGCTGGATGCTGCCCTTGCAGATGTTCGGAAGGGCAAGGGAGGAGACTTCCCCCGTCATTTGCAGAATGTCCATGTGGACACCTATACCCAGGAGCGTGAGCAGGGTTATCTATATCCCCACAATTTCCCCAATCGCTGGGTAAAGCAGCAGTACCTTCCCGATGAACTGGTTGGTACGCAGTATTATACTTACGGCGATAATAAGCTGGAGCAGGCGGCAAAGCAGTACTGGGCAGCAATTAAGGGGGAGAAGTAATGGATATTCGACTTAATGATGTGCTGGTCATGAAGAAGGCACACCCCTGCGGAGAAAATAAGTGGCTTGTGCTTCGTACGGGAGCGGATTTTCGCCTTCGCTGTACGGGCTGCGGTCACGAGGTCATGATTCCCCGGTTCAAAGCGGAGAAAAATATCCGCAACGTGATCAGAACAGAATAATTTTGCGACACAAATAAGCGGCAGCCGATAAACACGGCTGCCGCTTTTGTTATGATTAACAAAAACTGTGTTCTCCCCGGTGTATTTCTCACGATTCATGACGGCGCTCCGGGGTAATCATGCGACTTCCTTTTTGCTTCACAGCAGCTATAATTGGGACAAAGCTTTGGGGGAGGGAAGTTCTTGTGGTGGTCTACCTGGATGCGGTCTTTCTATTAAATGGAACCATTGATTTTTTGCTGATGCTGTCTGCCAACAGACTATGCGGCTATCCGTCTTCGGTAAAACGCTTGCTGCTTGCGGCCATGCTTGGGGGCATTTATGGCGGCGCCTGCATCCTGCCCGGATTTTCCTTCCTGGGCGGCATTGTTTGGCGGCTTGTCGCTCTGGGGCTTATGGCGTGGATCGCTTTCGGCAGCGGTGTCAGCGCATTGCGACGGGGCGCACTGTTTGTACTTTTAAGTATGGCATTGGGTGGCATCGCCCTGGGCTTGACCCAAGGGGGAATGACGGCCATCCTTTTGGGAATAGGCTGTATTTTATTTCTTTGTTTTGCCGGCTTCGGCGGACAGCCTGGCGCTAAATACGTGCCGGTGGAGCTGCACCACACAGACCGCACTGTACGGCTTACAGCGCTTGTGGACACCGGAAATACCCTTCGGGATCCCATTACCGGGTGTCCTGTGCTGGTGGTGGGTGCCCAGGTGGCGCGGCAGCTTTTGGGTCTTACGGAAAAACAGCTGCAGTCACCGCTGGAAGCGATCAACAGCGTGAAAATACCGGGACTACGTTTGGTACCGTACCGCAGTGTGGGAAAGGATAGCGGTATGCTGCTGGCAAAGCGAATGAAAGGAGTGAGGATCGGTAACTGGAAGGGTGACCCTATTGTGGCGTTTGCACCGGAGGGGTTAGGGAACGATGGGACATATCAGGCATTGACCGGAGGTTATGTATGATCAAAAAGCTGTTTGCATTTATCAGGAATTTACTGTGGGGAAACAAGGGTATCTATTACATAGGCGGCGCCGATGTGCTGCCGCCGCCATTGAAGGGGGAAGAGGAGCGTAGCGCTATTGATCGCCTGGAGCAAGGGGATGAAGGGGCAAAACAGCTTTTGATTGAACGGAATCTTCGGCTGGTGGTCTTTATCTCCCGACGGTTTGAAAACACCGGCATCAACCTGGAGGATCTCATTTCCATTGGGACGATCGGGCTGATCAAAGCCATCAGCACCTACCGCTCCGATAAAAATATCAAGCTTGCCACCTATGCCTCCCGTTGCATAGAAAACGAAATTTTGATGTACATCCGTAAAATCGGCAACCAAAAGACGGAGGTGTCCCTGGATGAGCCGATCAATATGGATTATGACGGCAATGAGCTGCTTTTGTCCGATATTTTGGGAACGGATGAGGATATGATCCTGAAGCCTATGGAGGATGATGTGGATCTTTGCGTTCTTCGGGAAGCGGTACGGGGTTTGCCGGGACGGGAACGGGAGATCGTATTCATGCGCTTTGGGTTGGAGGGGAGAAAGGAACTGACACAAAAAGAGGTAGCAGAAAAGCTGGGGATCTCCCAGTCCTATATCTCCCGACTGGAAAAAAGGATCATGGGGAAGCTGAAAAAAGAGGTCTTGCGACAGACAAGCTGCGCATAACCCCTTGCAATCCGTTTTTTGTTCTGTTATAATCGGTATGAAATTGTATCGATACAATTTTGTACCGATTGTACAGAATAGGAGGCGTACCATGCAAAGAAAAGAAATTTCAAAAGCGGTTTTAAAGCGTTTGCCCGGTTACTTGTCCTATCTCAAAAGCATCCCCGAGGATGCCGGCCCTTATATTTCTGCCACCGGACTTGCCAATGCTCTTGGTATGGGTGAGGTTCAGGTACGTAAGGATCTGGCCATGGTGTCCAACGGAGGAAGACCCAAGATCGGCTATCTCCGGGAAAGCCTCATTGAAGATATCAGCCAGTTTTTGGGCTATGATAATACCACCACCGCCATCCTTGTGGGCGCAGGTAAGCTGGGTCAGGCGCTGCTTGGCTACACCGGCTTTGCGGCTTACGGATTGAATATCCTGGCAGCCTTTGACATTCAGCCTGCTGCTGCAGAGGTGGAAGGGAAGCAGATATATCCCATGGAGCAGCTGGAGACCTTCTGTCGGCAGAATAAAGTGCTGATGGCAATTATTACCGTCCCGGTACAAAACGCACAGACGGTCTGTGACCGCCTGATCCGGTGCGGCATCAAGGCAGTGTGGAACTTTGCGCCCACCCACCTGGATGTACCTAAGGGTATCCTGGTACAAAACGAGAATATGGCAACCTCTCTGGCGGTGCTGTCTATGCATCTCCAGGCACAGATAAAGGATAAGAAATAATGGAATACAGAATTTTAGGTAAAACCGGCTTGAAGATCTCCCGTATGGGCTTTGGCGGCATTCCCATCCAGCGTACCGATGCTGAGAAAACGAAGGAACTGATCACGCTTCTGCACCGGCAGGGTGTGAATTATATTGATACGGCAAGAGCCTATACTGTCAGTGAAGAATACCTGGGCTATGCACTGGAGGGTATTCGTCAGGACTTTGTGCTGGCAACAAAGAGCGGCGCAAAGACAAAGGAAGCCATGGCTGCGGATATTGATGTGAGCCTGAAAAATCTGCGTACTGATTATATTGACCTTTACCAGGTACATAACCCCAGTCCTGCAGGTCTGGACGAGATCCTGGCACCCGGTGGCGCACTGGAGGCACTGCTGGAGGCAAAGGCAGCCGGCAAGATCGGACACATTGGTATCACGCTGCACACGGTGGATCTGTTTCAGCGTGCTGTGGAATTTGATTGGGTAGAGACCATCATGTTCCCTTATAACATTGTGGAGACCCAGGGCGAGGCGCTGATCCACACCTGCGCACAGCGGAACATCGGCTTTATCGCTATGAAGCCTTTGGCAGGCGGCGCTATTGATGACCCTGTGCTGGCACTTCGCTTCATTGCCAATAACCCGGATGTCACTGTGGTGATCCCCGGTATGGCAACCAAGGACGAGGTTTCCGAAAATATGGCTGCTGTTTGCGATAATACGCCGCTTACAGAAGAGGAGCTTGCGAAGCTGCAGACTGTCCGTGACCAGCTGGGAACTCAGTTCTGCCGCCGTTGCAATTACTGCGCACCTTGTACCGCTGGCATCGGCATTTCCGTGCAGTTCCTGCTGGAGGGCTATTATACACGCTATAACCTGGAGGATTGGGCGCAGAAACGCTATGATGCCCAGGAGAAGAAAGCCTCTGACTGCATCGGCTGCGGCGCTTGTGAGCCTCGCTGCCCCTATCAGCTGCCGATTCGTGATATGATGAAACGTGTGGCAACGCTGTTTGAAAAGAAATAAGAAATGTGGGTGGTTCCGGGTTGGCGCCACCCACTGTTCTATTTATTCAAAGGTTTTTTGATCGTCTCGTTTGCTAGGGCAACGCTCTTTAAAAGCAATCTGTCACGATAATTCAGGGTTTCCACCTGACTACGGTGAGAGTAATCGTACAATCCTTTGCCGGATTTTACACCGTACTCACCCTTCTGAACATGGTCAAAAATGAATTTGGGCTGCTCCACAACGGGGGAGGGGGTGAACTTTTTGTTGTTCATGCCGTGCGCCACCATATCAAGACCGTTAAAGTCCATTCTTTGCACCAGTCCCAGCAGCAGGCCACGGGGCATCAGGCTTGTTTTTACCGCAAGATCAATGTCCTCCGGGGTGCAATAGCCGTTTTCAATGAGATATACGACCTCTCTTGTCATGGCGCTTTGCATTCTGTTGACAATAAAGC
>JAFYNQ010000122.1 GCA_017548065.1 Oscillospiraceae bacterium | reverse complement strand
GAGAGTTTCTTGTTCTGAATTTCCATGGAATTCCAACTCCTTTTTCATAATTCGTAGTGCTGCCTCGGGATAGTGGATGGAAAGCAGACCCATAGCAGCCATAATGTACGTTCTGTCTACCCACACGTTTGCCTGCTTGGGTCGCAGGGATGTGGGCTGCGCCGGGGAATAAAGGGCATTGGCAGCGATCTCGGCTGTGCGCCGTGTGTGGATCAGACTGCCACCCGTAACCACGATCTGACGGACTTTTGTCAGGTTCTTACCCTCCTGCACGAAGGTCTGTCCCATCATGGTATAGGTCTCTTCAATGGTACCGGCGTGTCTGCGGACGGCCTCTTCAATGGCCATGGATGCCAACGCAAAGTCCAGCTGCTCCATATCCGTATCCTCGTCGGGAACCACGTCTGTATGCTCTGCCAGGTAAGACACCAGCTCTTCCACTCTGGCTTCCGTAAGTCCTGCCACCTGCGCCACACGACCTGCGCCAACTGCCTCCAGGATGCCCCGGATGCTGTAACGCATGCCGATGTCGCCTTCCACCGTACGCTTTGCGTAAGGCTCGGGCAGACCCTTGAACACGGTACTCATATGCTCCGGCATACCGTCGGCAATGGAGTAGACATCTGTGGTCGCACCACCAACGTCCACCGCCACCAGCTCGCCGATACCGGCTTCCTCCCCATGTCCCTGGGCAAGCAGCTCCATAGCCTGCAGCACCGCAGAGGGGGTGGGCATCATGATATCGCTGAGCAGCGCCGTTGCTTTGCTCAAGCCCTTTGCCTGCACGATGCGGTTCAGGAAGATCTCACGGATCTGCTTCTGTGTATCCTCAATTTTCAGAACACCGAACTTCGGCATCACATTGGGACAGATGTAGACCTCGCAGCCTTCCAGGATCCGCTGACATTCCCGGGCGGCTGTGCGGTTACCCGCAACAACGATGGGGAAAGCAGGCTGCATGGAAGCAAGCATTCTGGCATTGTGGAGGATGCACTCGGTGTTGCCACCGTCTGTGCCGCCTACCAAAAGGAAGATATCCGGTTTGGAGGCTTTGATGTCCTCCAGGTCATCCTCTGTAAGCTGGAAGGCGTAAACGCCGACCACCTTTGCGCCTGCGCCAAGGCTTGCCAGCTTGGCCGCCTCACCGGTCAGCTCCGGCACAAGGCCGCTGGTGACCATACGCAAGCCGCCTGCCGCAGAGGAGCAGGCATAGGTCTCTGCAAATTCCAGCTTTCCGGTTTTCTTTTCCAGAACAGCAAGGGCATTTGTCAGACCGTCATTGATGTCCGTATAGATGGTGGTGAAGGACTGGGCTGTTCCCAGCACCTTTTCCGCATCCACATCTACAGCGGTCACTTTCGTGTATGTACTGCCAAAATCAATCAGCAGAATTGCTTTCACAATTATTCACCGTCCATGTGCAGCAGCTCACGCAGCGCTGCGATGGTGGTTTCGGGAGAGGTTCCGGGAGGGAAGGCTCTGTCGTAGCCCATATCCTTGAAACGTCTCTCAACATCGGCAAACTCCTGCTTACCGATAACGATGTTGCCACCGACAACCAGGGGGATACCCTTCAGGCCGGCTTCGTCACACTTCTCACGCAGGCCGCGGCAGTCCAGCTCGCCCTGGCCGTACAGAGAAGAAACAACGATGGCATCTGCATTAGACTCGATCGCCGCAGCAATGTATTCTTCCTGAGAAACCATGACACCCAGGTTGACGACCTCAAAACCGGCCTCGGTAAAAGCATGGTAGAGGATCTTGTTGCCAACGGCATGGACATCTGCGCCGATAACGCCGATGACCAAAACCTTCTTTTCTCGGTTTTCCATGATAACACCTCAAAATTTTTATTTTTTCGTGACCCCGTCACGATTGTTATGTATCTATATAGTACAATGTACTAGTTCATTTGTCAATTAGCAACTCTGCACATTCTACTATAATTTACCCGTTTACTTTTTGCTTTTTCGCAAAACAGCCAACTTTTCCTCCAGATGCAGGAAGGAACCGTCATCCAGCTTATAGCCGCAGGAAAGGAGCTTTCCTTTGGACTCCAGCTGGTGGAGCTTCTCTGCCACCTGGGCAGAACAGTATTTTTCGTAATCCCTTGGCACCAGCACGGTTCCCTGACCGTCTGCTGCCGCCAGCGCTTCTGCCTCATTGCCGAAGGACACAGGTTTTGCCGTCTGTATGTTTTTGGCATACCTGCGGCAGGATTCGTACACAAGATCACCGAAGCGCTCACTGAAGCAAAGGATCTGTGCCGTTTCCCCTCCACGCATACGCACGATGCCGGAAAGGGTATCTGTGGAAAGCCGCAGCGCCACACGGGCAAGCTTTCCGGGATCCGGCAGCACGCTCTCAATATAGGCGGCATGCTCTGCCGTGGTGATCACAAGATCCATATCCTCGTCCAGCTTGTAGGGATATTCCCGTACACTGTCCAAAAGATATGTATACAGCTCAATACCCTTCATGCTGCGCAGCTGCTCGGAAAGCTGGGAGAGGGTCTCGGTGTTGCATTCCACCACCGCCACCTTTACAGTGGACACCTGCTCATTGCGTTCACGCTGCTTCAGTTCCAGGTAGATTCCGATCTCCGTTGCGGAGAAGCCCATGTCCTCCAGCTCGTCAAGCAAGCTGTCAATGGCTGCCATGGCACGCTCCTTACGGCTGCCGGAATTCTGGGGCTGGTAGCAGACGAAGGTTCCCCTTCCCTGCACCTTTTCAATGATTCCCTGGTGCTCCAGCTCGTCATAGGCACGCTTGATCGTACCTCTTGCAATGGAAAGCTGCGCAGACAGCTCCTGCACCGTGGGCAGCTGCTGACCGGACGCAAGCGTCCCCTTTTTTACGGCAGCACGGACGTGATCCACCAGTTGCTGATAGATCGGCACATCCAGCGCCGGATTCACCACCCACATAAGTTCCAAGCAATTCACCACCACATTGCACAATTCCACATTATATTGTAAAGAAACTCCCATGCTTTGTCAAGAATTTTCACGTGTTTTCTTCCCATTTTTCCACTGTTTTTTCAGCATAAAAACACATCCACCGGCGAAGCCGGTGGTTGTCATATAGGGGTATAACCCCTCATTCCTCGCGTAACGCGTCAACGCGTAAGTACGATCCGCCAACTGCGTAAGGCCCCCTTGCGACTCGCAAAGAGCCGCTCTTCGTGCGCTGGTGCGTAATGAGGAAAGCTTGCACCGCACCAAGGCCCCCTCTGACGAGGG
>JAFYNQ010000121.1 GCA_017548065.1 Oscillospiraceae bacterium | reverse complement strand
GAGACTTGCAAAGCAAGTCGTGGCGATCTCCGTCTGTAAGATGGGGATTCCCACGGCTGCTTACGCAGCCTCGGAATGACAAAAACAGATTTTACCGTTGCCGTGGGGCAATTTTTATGTTATATGTTCCGGGAAATTTCCCGGAAAAGCTGCAGACTTTCTGCATAGTCTGCGGACAGCTCCAGGATGATGCGGCCGGTGTAGCCGTAGTCACGGAGCAGCTTGCACTATAGCACACCGGCTTCTATTTATCCAATTCTTCCTGTAAAAGCTCCAAATATCGCTGCATTTCCGGAAGCATAGGATTTGTGGGGTTATAAACTGCCACCAAAACCTGACGCAAGCTTCCCATAGGAATATATCGAAGGCCCCGGGTCTTTGTTTTGGCTGTTTGGAATTCTGGCCCTATGCTGAAGGCAATGCCCTCGTCTACCAGCTGCTCCAGCGTGGGATGGTGATTGGTCAGGATCTTGCGTTCCTGCCAGGTGGGAAGCAGCGCCTTAAGCTGTTTACGATGGCTGCCAAAGGTGCTGGGGTGGTCTGCCAGAAGCTGATCTTCCAAATGCCTGTAACTCAGCTCCTGCATATCATACAGGCTGTGGGCAGGGCTGATGGCGGCGGATAAGGGGAACTTTTTCAGTTCCATAACTGCCAGACCTTTTGCTTCCGCTGATGCCTGCACTGTGGGAACACTGGATTCATTATGCAGCAATACCAGCAGCTCAGCATCTCCTGCCAGCAGCTTCTGTTGCAGGAGTCTGTAAGGGGAGAAGGTTTTGGAAAGGAGCAGATCAGACCGATCCTTGCATTCTGATGCCAAACGGGTAAAAGCGGTGTTGGTCGGTGCAAAATCTGTCCCCCAGATACGAAGCTCTGTCAGGCTGTTTTTTCTGGGTTTGAGCATTTGTTGATAACTGGAATAGATGCGGTTGGCATGGAGAAGGAGCGCCTGCCCCTCCGCAGTTGGAACCATACCGCTTCTGGTTCGCTGAAATATCTTACAGCCCAGCTCCTGTTCCAGGTTGCTCAGGGCAATACTCAGGCTGGAGGGGACCAGATACAGTGCTTTCGCAGCGGCTGCTACTGAGCCGGTTCTGTGAATCTCTAAAAGATACCGGATTTGCTGAAATGTCATACCATTACCCCCTTTTTATTACTATAACACAGTTTTTTGTGTTTGGATAGGTAAAATAATCTGAACGTACCCTTTGATAATTTTTATGCACCGATCGCCTTGTGTTGTGTTATAATTGAACCATCCAAGATTAGGAGGAAAAACTATGAAGAGAATCCTTTCACTTTGTTTATCCCTGCTCTTGCTAACGGGCATCCTTGCCGGCTGTACAGAAACCGCACCGGAACAGACTCAACCTATACAACAGGAGGACGAGACCTTGAAAATTTTGATGATCGGCGGCAGCCTTGGCTATGATACCATGTACATGATGCCTGCTGTGGCCAAAAACGAAGGCTGGACAGATGTTTCCTTCGGCATTCTGTACCGCAGCGCAGGACTGAAAAGTCTGACCCCCTATGCCCAGAGCGGCAGACCGGAGTTTGCTTACCTGGAATATGTGGTAGGTGAGGACGAGGCCTGGCGCAGAGCGCAAGGCAACGGAAACTTTACGATTTCTGTCCCCAGCGAAGCCAATGACAAATTCATTGAGGACGGCTCTATTGCCGTTACTGCAGAGTTTGCTCTGCAGCGCATGGACTGGGATATTGTGATCATCATGTCCAGCTCCTCCGAGATCACCAATGTGAGCAATGACCTGAACATGGCAAATGCCGAGGCAATGATGACCTATGTGAAGGAGCATGATCTGAATCCTGCCACCACCCCGGAATTCGGCTGGCACATGATCTGGTCTCTGCCGGAAGACAGCACCCTTTGGAACGAAGCCCGCAGCAAGTTCATGGCGCAGCACTACAACAACAATGCCATGGCTATGTTTGAGGACAATGTGAAAAACACCCAGCAGATCGTTGTTCCTGCACTGGAAGGAAAGATCAAGTATCTGTTCCCCTGCGTGGCAGCTCTGCAGAATGCCAAGTCCTCCACCGTGGTCACTGACAAGGATATCCACCGTGACTTCATCCACGGTACGGATTATGCGCGTTTGATTGCTGCTTATGTTTGGTACTGCGAGCTCACAGATACCAATATCCGTGACTGCAAGTTTGGACCTGTGCCCAACGGCATTGTGCGGGACAATGAGATCCGAAACTCCGGTAAGGACTACGAGCTCAGCGAGGAGTGGAAACAGGTACTTATTGAATCTGTGGAAAATGCCATTCAAAAACCCTACGAATTGACCCCATCCGCATATTAAAAAAGATCCCACAGAAGCCCGAATCCGCTTCTGTGGGATAGTTTTTAAGGGTCAGAAAGCCGTGATGATGGACACGATCTCGTCACCGATGCGGCTCTGTGCTTCGGTGGTCTGGCCGCCGATGTGGGGTGTGACGGAGACCTTAGGGTGGCTATAGAGCGCCACATTGGCAGTGGGCTCTTCCTCAAATACATCCAGCGCCGCACCGGAAAGCTTACCTTCATTCAAAGCATCCAGCAGTGCATCCTCCGCAACCACACCGCCACGGGCTGTGTTGATCAGGAATGCGGTGGGCTTCATCATAGCAAGCTCTGCTTCCCCCAGCACCGGCTTTTTATCCCCGGGCATAGGGATGTGCAAGGATACATAATCAGAAACCTTCAGCAGCTCCTCCAAAGGCAGATATGTATACTGGGGAAGCTCCTTCTTCTGCCCACTGCGGCAGGTGTATACCACTTTCATACCCAGCGCCTGGGCTCTCCACGCAAGCTCCTGAGCGATGCGACCCATACCGATAAGGCCTAGAGTTTTGCCGCTGATCTCGCTGCCCTCGTACTGCTTTTTGTTCCACTGACCGGCACGCATAGTGGCATTGGAAATGCCGATATGCCGGGCAAGAGAGAACATATGTCCCAGTGCCAGCTCCGCAACGGAGGCAGAGCTTGCGCAAGGGGTATTGCGAACAGAAATACCCTTGCTCTCGGCATAGGCAACATCAATATTATCCACGCCCACGCCACCACGGATGATCAGCTTCAGCTTGCCCTTGACCGCCGCATCAATGTGATTTGCCCGCACCTTGGTCTTGGAGCGAACCACCACGCAGTCAAAGTCCTGCAGCGCCCCACCCAATACCTCGGGCTCATAAAACTGTTCCACCACTTCGTGACCGTCCTCCCGCAGCTGCTGAATAGCAGACTGGCTCATACCGTCTGTAACCAGAATTCGCATATCCTTCTCTCCTTTATTTGTGATTTGCTTCAAATTCTTTCAGGAACGCCACCAACGCTTCTACGCCCTCCTTGGGCATGGCATTGTAGATGGATGCACGCAGCCCGCCTACGGACTTGTGACCCTTCAGGTTGTCATAGCCTGCTGCCTTGGTGGCCTTGACCACCTCTGCGTCCAGTTCCTTGGACTCGGTAACGAAGGGAACGTTCATCAGGCTGCGGAATTCCTTTTCCACGGTGCCGCTGAACATCTTGGACTGATCCAGGAAGTCGTACATGACCTTTGCCTTCTCTTCGTTGAGCTTGTTGATCGCCTCCAGGCCACCGATGCTCTTGAGGTACTTGAACACCTTGCCGCAGCAGTAAATTGCCCAGCAGTTGGGAGTGTTGTACATAGAACCGGCATCTGCGTGGGTCTTGTACTGCATGTAAACAGGCAGGTTCTCCAGGTCATCACGGATCAGGTCTTCACGGATGATGACCACCACCATGCCGGCAGGTCCCACGTTCTTCTGCACACCGGCATAGATCAGACCGTAGTCAGACACGTTGCAGGGCTTGGAGAGGAACATAGAGGACTGATCAGCCACCAGGATCTTGCCCTTGGTGTTGGGCAGCTTCTGCCAGGTAGTGCCGTGAATGGTCTCATTCTCGCAGATGTAAACATAGTCCACATCCTCGGGGATGTCCAAGTCGGAGCAATCGGGAATGTAGGTATAGTTCTTATCCTTGGAGGAGATAACTGTTACCTCGCCCACCTTTTTTGCCTCAGCCAGTGCCTTCTTGGACCATGCGCCGGTCTCAATGTAGAGTGCCTTGCCGTTCTTCATCAGGTTCATGGGGATCATGGAGAACTGCAGAGTTGCGCCGCCCTGGATGAACAGAACCTTGTAGTTATCGGGAATGCCCATCAGATCACGGAGATCCTGCTCTGCCTCATCGGCGATCTGCTGGAACTCGGGGCTGCGGTGAGACATTTCCATAACGCACATACCGCTT
>JAFYNQ010000120.1 GCA_017548065.1 Oscillospiraceae bacterium | reverse complement strand
TTGGTGACCCGCTGGAGATTCGAACTCCAGACCCATTGCTTAAAAGGCAATTGCTCTGCCAACTGAGCTAGCGGGTCGTATGCTGTGAGGTTCAGGCCTGAATCTCACAGCGAATGGCTGGGATGGCAGGATTTGAACCTACGAATGCCAGAGTCAAAGTCTGGTGCCTTACCGCTTGGCGACATCCCAATGTAGCGTGCCCAGCGGCGGACACACGAGGTATTGTAGCATAGATGGCATTATTTTGCAACAACTTTTTTCTGTTTATGTATATGTTTTTTGAATTGGCTAAAAATGTATTTACGCTGTAAATGGAATTGTCTTGATTATCTTTTGCTGCTATGATATATTTAGCTTGAATCTTTGCGTATATGCGCAGAAATGAGGTTGGTTATGAACGAGAAAAAAGAGGAATTGAAGCGGCTGAAAAAAGCCTGCAATAAAGAAAAGCGTCGCCATGTGACTCTGTGGAAATCCCTGGGAATCATCATGCTGGTGCTTTGCCTGATCCTTTCTGCAGTCTCTGTTGTGTTCACCGTGTTTGACAACACTGTGGCAGCTTTTATGGGACTGACCTTCTGGGAAGTGGAAAACGAGGATCCCAACGCAAATTACTTTGAACTGGATTTTGCTTCCGATGAGGAAATGTATGCTTACGGTGACGATATCTGTTACCAGGTTGAGGCAGAGGGTGCAGCATTGCTGATGAACAATGGCGCACTGCCTTTGGCTGCAGGTGCCAAGGTCAGCACCTTGTCCTCCAGCTCTGTGAACCTTGTTTACGGCGGCACCGGTTCCGGCAATGTGGATGTGTCCAAGGCTGACAACCTGAAGGTGGCACTGGAGAAGTCCGGCTTTGAGGTCAACCCCCAGCTGTGGGATTTCTATTCCGTTGGCGAGGGTAAGAACTACAACCGCGATGCCAGCGCAGGCGAGAGTGCTGTTCTTGCCGGTCAGTCCAACATCGCAGAGGTTCCCATGGAGCTTTACCCCGATGAGGTGAAGAACTCCGTTGCCTCTTATGGCGATGCTGTGATCGTAACCCTTTCCCGTGTGGGCGGCGAGGGCTATGATCTGGAGTTCAAGTCTATGAACTACCTGGCCATTGATGACAATGAAAAGGCAATGCTGCAGTGGGCAGCAAACCAGAAGAAGGCCGGTAACGTCAGCAAGATCATTGTGCTGATCAACACCTCCAATGCTCTGCAGGTGGACTTCCTGAAGGAAAACACCTATGACATTGATGCTTGCCTGTGGATCGGCGGCGTAGGTGTGAAGGGTATCAATGCTGTGGCAGATATCCTGGCCGGTAAGGTCAATCCCTCCGGCAGCCTGGTGGATACCTACTGCTATGACAACTACTCTTCTCCTGCTATGCAGAACTTTGTTCCCACCGTCTATGCCGGTGATGTGGAGCAGATCCCCAGCAGCGCACGTACCTACATGATCTACCAGGAGGGTATTTATGTAGGCTACAAGTACTATGAGACCCGTTATGAGGACTATGTCATGGGTACCGGCAATGCCGGCAGCTATGTGTATAGCGACGATGTGGCATATCCCTTTGGCTTCGGCCTCAGCTACACCACCTTTGCTTACAGCGATATGAAGGTGGACTTCAATGAAGGCGACGATCAGTTTGCTGTCACTGTCACGGTTACCAACAACGGCACTGTGGCAGGCAAGGAGACCGTGCAGGTCTACTCCCAGTCTCCCTACACCCAGTACGATATGGACAACGGTGTGGAGAAGGCAAGTGTTGCCCTCTGCGGCTTCGGCAAGACCGGCATTCTGGAGCCCGGCGCTTCCGAGACCATTACCATTTTGGTGGACAAGCGTGACCTGGCTTCCTATGACACCTACGGCGCCGGTACCTATATCCTGGATGCCGGTGAATACTACCTGACCGTCGGTACGGATGCGCATGATGCTGTGAACAACACCCTGGCAGCCAAGGGCTACACTGTGGAGAACACAGAAGGCCGTATGGACAAGAACGGCAACGCTGCGCTTAGCTACAAGTGGGTGCAGGACAGCTTTGACAGCGAGACCTATTCCACCAGCCTCAACGGCACCAAGATTGAGAATCAGCTGTCCAGCGCCGACATTAACCTTTACGAGGGCGTAGAGGAGCAGGTGACTTACGTGACCCGTAAGGACTGGACCGGCACCATGCCCGAGGAGATCCTGCAGCTGACACTGACTCAGCAGCTGATTGCTGACCTGCAGGATGTTCTGTACAAGGCAGAGGATTACCCCCAGGCAGAGATGCCCGTGCTGGAAGCAAAGAACGGTCTGTCTCTTTATGATATGATGGGTCTTGCTTATGATGATCCCAAGTGGGAACAGCTGCTGGATCAGCTGACCTTTGACGAAATGGTCTCCATGATCGGCGACAGCTTCCACTGGAGAATGCCCGTTGGCTCTGTCAATGCTCCCGGCGCCCGTGATGAGAACGGTCCTCAGGGTCTGACCGCAGCGCTGTTCGGCGCAGGTCTGGGCGATATTCACCCCACCGCATTTACCTCCGAGGACGTAATGGCAGCTACCTTCAACACCCAGCTGATGTATGAGGTGGGTAAGGTCATCGGCAACAACTGCCTGGCTGCAGACGTTGTCTGTCTCTACGGCCCCGGCGCTAACATCCACAGAACGCCTTACTCCGGCCGTAACTTTGAGTACTACTCCGAAGACGGCTTCCTCTCCGGCGAGATGTGCGGCGCAGAGGTGAAGGGTATTCAGGATAAGGGTGTTGACGTGGTGCTGAAGCACTTTGCCCTCAATGACTGCGAGCAGGACCGTTTGGGTCAGGCTGCATGGGTAGGTGAGCAGGCTGCACGTGAGGTGTACCTGAAGGCCTTCCAGAAGGCACTGGAGGAGTCCGGCGGCAACGGCGTTATGACAGCGTATACCCGTTGGGGCGCTATCTGGTCCGGCGGTCACCGTGGTCTTATGACCAATATTATGCGTAACGAATGGGGCAACCAGGGTATGTCCATCACCGATAACATCCTGGTGAACTACTGTAACGGCGCTGACGCTGTTATGGCAGGCGGTGTTACCACCTGCGATGCTATGCTGTGGTACGTGACCCAGCAGCTGCCCAACTACGAAAACGATGCTGTGATCGTAAATGCTATGCGTGAGGCTTGCCACCACAATCTGTATGCCCTGGCAAACTCTTCTGCTATGAATGGCATTGGCGCAGACACCGTGATCATTCCCAAGGAGCCTGCTCTGTTTGGCACAGTGCGCACCCTGGCTGTGATCACCGGTATTCTGTTCGTGGCTGCTGTTGTGCTTTGGGTACTGGGCACAAGAAAGTGGAAGAAGTCCGAGGCTTACCTGGACTACCAGACCTTCCGCCGTGCTTTGAAGGACGAAAAGAAATAATAGGGAAGTGCGCCGCAGGTAATCGCGGCGCACTTTTTGTATAAAGAAAACCACGCGTTAGACGCG
>JAFYNQ010000020.1 GCA_017548065.1 Oscillospiraceae bacterium | reverse complement strand
CGGTCTGCAGATCCATAACTACAGCACCTCCGCTTGCTTGAGTGATGTAACCATCACCGGCGGTACCTTCAACGGCGACTATGCTTTCTACACCTACTATGGCTACAATAACACGGCAGCCGGCACCAATATTGCCATCAACGGCGGTGTATTCAACGGCTATGTGTACCTGTACAACGGCATAGCCGGCAGCGATGCCTACCCCATGACCGTCTCTGTCACCGGTGGTACTTTCAACTCCGGTTACTATGCTTACTGCAAGGACAGCTCCGGCGCTAATGTTGCGATTCCCTCTATCACCGGCGGTACCTACATCTATGATGCTACCGACTACTGTGTTGAGGGCTACGGTATGCACGCGAATGGTGACGGCACTTACGGCATCCACCAGCATGCTTACGAAGGCACCTACACCGCACCTACCTTTGAGGCTGACGGCTTCACCACTTACGTCTGCGCAATCTGCGGCGATTCTTACGTAGAGGTTGCAGAAGGCACCAAGCTGACTGCAGCTGCTCAGGTTGGGGAAGTCAAGTATGAGACTCTGGCAGAGGCACTGACCCAGGCAAAGGGCGAGACCGTCGTCCTGCTGGCAAATGCAGAGCTTCATGAGGTTCGTGGCAACGTTGACCTGAACGGCTTCACCCTGAAGGCTGACCTTTACGGCAAGCTGACCCTGAAGGGCGGCACACTGATCACGCCCCAGGGCTACAAGATGCTGGGCCCCGATGCTGCCTACTACATTTCCACCGATGTCGTTCTGACCATGGATGGCCCCACCGGTGATATCACGGTACACAGCGGCAAGCTGACCCTGGCCCAGTCCTGGTGGACCGGCGCAGGTCAGACACTGACCGTTGAGGAAGAAGCAAGCTTTGAGATCCCTGCAGGCATGAACCTGAATATTTTGAGTACAGTCATCGTACGTGGTCAGCTGGTTGTAAACGGCACCGCTACACTGTACACCGCTGCTGCAAAGATCGTTGCGGCAGAGGGTCTGGACGTGATCACCGTTGCCGGTGATAAGGTCGTCTACGAAAACGGCGCATACGTTGCTCATAGCCATACCGTGAAGACCCTGGAGGCAAAGAATCCCGACTGTGTCAACACCGGTTTGACAGAGGGTAAGCAGTGTGAGACCTGCGGCGATATCCTGGTTGCCCAGGAAGAGATCGGCGCAACCGGCCACAGCTATGAGGCATCCTACACCGCACCTACCTATGAGGCAGACGGCTACACCACCTACACCTGCCACTGTGGCGAAAGCTATGTGGAGGTAGACGAGGGTACAAAGCTGCAGACAACGGTTACCGCCGGTCCTCAGGACGTCACTGCAGAGGTTGGCACCATTGCACAGTTCTCCGTGGAAGCCTCCGGCAACATCGTTTCCTACCGTTGGGAGTACAGCCGTAGCGGCAACGCCTGGTTTGACACCAAGCTGGAAGGCTACGATACCGCTACTCTGTCCGTTCCCGTGCTGCTGAGCCGTGACGGCTACCAGTACCGCTGCGTCGTCACCGATGCCAACGGCAAGGAGACCGTCTCCGAAATCGCAACTCTGATCGTGAAGGAGCCTGCAGGCCTGGCAACCATCGTAAAGCAGCCCAAGGCAACGCACGCTTATGACGGTGAGACCGCTGTGTTCACAGTGGAAGCCACCGGCGACGGCCTGACCTACCAGTGGCAGTACAGCAGAAACGGCAGCACCTGGTACTACACCGGCATGACCGGCGCAAAGACCGCACAGCTGACTGTGGATGCAACCATGGCACGTAACGGCTACCAGTACCGTTGTGTCGTCACTGACGAATACGGCACCACCGTTACCTCCGAGGCAGTGATCATGACTGTCACAAGAAAGACAGTTGCCACCTCCGGTCCTGAGGACAAGGCAGTGGCAAACGGCGGCATCGCAAAGTTCACTGTTGTGGCAGAAGGCGAAGAGCTGACCTACCAGTGGCAGTATTGCCGTACCGGCAGCAGCAAGTGGGTCAACACCACCATGACCGGCTACAATACCGATACCCTGTCTGTGGCAGCAACTACAGGTCGTAACGGTTACAAGTACCGCTGCGTTATTACCGACGCATACGGCAACGTAACCATCTCCGAGGAAGCAACCCTGACCGTCAAGTAAAATAAAATCACCGGTGTGGGAGCGATCCCACACCGGTTTTTTTGCATAAAGAAAGCACCCTCCTTGCGGAAGGTGCTTTCTTATTTTGAAACCAATTTGTTTTAGAAGCCAAAATCAAAGGGCCAGGGGATCATGTCAAAGATGCTGCCGGAGCTCTGCTGCTCCTGCTGCTGCACGTTTTCCTGCTCCAGGGCGGACTGTACCTTTTCACCGACGGTGAGGGTCAGCTCCATTTCTGCACCCTGACGGAAGACCTTCAGTGTCAGGGTGTCACCCACAGAGGATTCACCGATGATCTTTACCAGGTCATTACTGCCGGTGATGGCGGTGTCATTGACGGCGGTGATAATATCATTGACCTGCAGACCGGCGGATTCCGCAGGGCTGCCGGCGATGATCTCCTTCACAGCGGCGCCCATGGGCAGGCCGTAGCTCTGGGTCTCTGCGCTGACGTCGGTAACGGAAACGCCGATATAAGGCTTGGTGATATAGCCCTTTTCAATAATGCTCTCCACGATGCCACGGATGCTGTTGACGGGGATGGCAAAGCCGATGTTGTCAATGGATGCCTCGGAGGCGGAGCTGCTGGAATACTTGGCATTGGTGATGCCGACTACCTCGCCGTAGAGGTTGAACAGCGCACCGCCGGAGTTGCCGGAGTTGATGGCGCAGTCGGTCTGGATCAGGTTCATGGTCACACCGCTGGAAACCGTGACCTCACGGCTCAATGCGCTGACAGCGCCGGTGGTCAGGGAGAAGGTCAGCTCACCCAGGGGGTTGCCGATGGCCACCACTTCGTCGCCCACGTTCATGTTGCTGGAGTCACCCAGCACCACGGGGGTCAGGTCGGTGGCTTCCACCTTCAGCACAGCAATGTCATTGCTGGCATCGTAGCCTACCAGTTCGGCAGGAAGGGAAGTGCCGTCATAGAAGGAAACGGTGATGGCGCTGGAATTTTCAATCACGTGCTGATTGGTGATGATATAACCGTCAGCAGAGAGAATGAAGCCGGAGCCGGAGGCTGCAGAGGTGGTTTGATAGCCCCAGTAGTTGGTGGTGACTGCGGTGGTGATGCCCACGGTGGAGTTCACGTTGGTGGCATAGACCTCGGCAGGTGTCATGACCTTGGTGGTGTCGATCTTGTTGATCTCAATGACGCTGGTGGGACGTTCACCCTCCAGCACGATGGAAGCGTCGCCGGAGGAGAGGATGCCCTCACCGCCGCCGGATATAGCTGCGCCCACGATGCCGCCCAGAATGGAGCAGGCAAGCGCCAGGATGACGATCAGCAGACCAATGGAAACGGGCTTCTTCTCTTTCTTCTTTTTCGGTTCTTCTTTTATCTCCTCAATGGGAGCCTCGGGGATCTTGTTCGTTTCCTTTTCAGGTTCGGAATCAAATTCATATGTCCAGGGATGATTGTTTTCCATAGAAATCTCTCCTTCGTTTTTTACCTGTGGGGTTATTATAACACATTTTTTTGAAATGTGACGAAATTTTCCTGAAAATTTTTTGAACAAATTGTTATGAAGCCGGAAAGTGCGCTACTATTGGAGCGTATCATGCAATTGTAACGAAAAAGAACGGGAAAAGAAATCAATTTCTTCTATAATTAGCTATTGTAATTATCTATAAATAATGATATTATATATGACAATATACAGTTGTTCACCGTGGGTGGACGTTGGAGGTGTCAGTAATGAAATATATCGTGATCCTGGGCGACGGTATGGCAGACGAGCCCCTGGCGGCTTTGGGCGGCAAGACACCGCTGGATTATGCCCGTACCCCCGTGATGGATGAACTGGCAGGAAAGGGCGAGCTGGGACTTGCCAAGACCGTTCCTGCTACCATGAAGCCCGGCAGCGACGTGGCGAACCTCTCCGTGCTGGGCTATGACCCCACAAAGAACTACTCCGGTCGCTCTCCTTTGGAGGCGCTCAGTGTCCGTGTGAATATGGAGGAGGGGGACGTGATCTTCCGCTGCAATATCGTAACGGTCACCGAGGACGAGCCTTACAGTGAGAAGACCATTGTTGACCACAGCGCAGGTGAGATCTCCACCGAGGATGCGGATATTCTTATGGATGCCATCCGGGAGGCCTTTAACAGCGACGAGATCCGATTCTACACCGGCACCAGCTACCGTGAGATCACCGTGTGGAAAAACGGACGTGTGCCGGATATGGCGCAGCCCCATGACCATCTGGGTGAGAAGATCGGCAGCTACCTGCCGGAAGAGCCGCTGTTCCGCAGCATGATGGAAAAGAGCTTTGAAATTCTCAATAACCACCCCCTGAACCTGCAGCGTGCAGCGGAAGGGAAGAATAAGGCCAATTCTCTGTGGTTCTGGGGCGCCGGTACAAAGCCGTCCCTGCAAAGCTTCAAGGAAAAGACCGGTCTTGACGGCGCTATGATCTCCGCAGTCGACCTTTTGAAGGGCATCGCTGTGGGTTCCGGCATGCGTGTGATCGACGTGGAGGGCGCCACCGGCGGTCTGCACACCAACTATGAAGGCAAGGCACGTGCCGGTGTGAAGGCGCTGCTGGAAGAGGGCGCGGACTTCGTGTATATCCACGTGGAAGCCCCGGACGAAATGGGTCACCAGGGCAGCATTGAAAACAAGATCCAGGCCATTGAGCAGCTGGACAAAAACGTGGTGGCAGTGGTGAAAGCGGCAATGGACGCATCCGGCGAAGATTACAGAATGCTTATTACCCCCGACCATCCCACACCCATCCGCTGCCGTACCCATACGGGAGCGCCCGTTCCTTACATTTTGTATGACAACAGACTTGATTGCAAGGGAAAAGCCTGCTATAATGAGGAGCAAGCCGCACAAACCGGAAATTATGTGGAATACGGTTACATGCTTATGAATAAGCTGACCGAAAAATAACCGAGGAGGTAAGAATTATGTATAAGGTACACTATTTGAACAAGATTTCTCCCAAGGGTACTGCCTTGTGGTCAGAGGATTATATGGAGTCTTCAGAGGTTTCAGAGGCAGAGGCGATCCTGGTACGTAGTGCCGCTATGCATGATATGGAATTTTCCCCCAAGCTGGCAGCCATTGCCCGTGCAGGCGCCGGTGTGAACAATATTCCCATTGACCGCTGCGCAGAAGAGGGCATCGTGGTGTTCAACACCCCCGGCGCCAATGCCAACGGTGTTAAGGAAATGGCCATCTGCGGCATGCTGCTGGGCAGCCGTGACGTGGTAGGCGGCATCAAGTGGGTGCAGTCCATCAAGGACGAGGGCGACGTTGCCAAGAAGGTGGAGAAGGGCAAGTCTCTGTTTGCCGGTAATGAGATCATGGGCAAGTCCCTGGGTGTCATCGGTCTGGGCGCCATCGGCGGCCCGCTTGCCAATGCAGCCATTGCCCTGGGTATGACCGTTTACGGCTATGACCCCTACATCTCCATCAATGCCGCATGGCACCTGGACAGCAAGATCATCCCCGTGAAGAGCCTGGAGCAGATCTACGAGAACTGCGACATTATCTCTGTTCACGTGCCTCTGCTGGACAGCACCAAGAAGATGATCAACGCAGAAGCTATGGCACAGATGAAGGACGGTGTCATCCTGCTGAACTTTGCCCGTGACGCTCTGGTGGATGACGATGCCCTGGAGACTGCACTGTCCTCCGGCAAGGTGAAGCGCTATATCACCGACTTCCCCAATGACAAGACCGCCGGCATGGCAGGCGTTGTGGCAATTCCGCACCTGGGCGCTTCCACCGAGGAGGCAGAGGACAACTGCGCCATGATGGCAGTCCGTCAGACAATGGACTACCTGGAGAACGGTAATATCACCAACTCCGTGAATTTCCCCTCCTGCTCCATGGGCATCTGCACAAAGCCCGGTCGTATCACCATTCTGCACCGGAATGTTCCCAACACCATCGGTCAGTTTACCGCTGCCCTGGCTGCGGACAACATCAACATTTCCGACATGATCAACCGCAGTAAGGGTGAGTACGCCTACACCATGTTTGACCTGGACGAGCCCACACCTGCTGCTGTGGCAGAGCATCTGCAGAAGCTGGATGACGTGTTCCGTGTCCGTGTGATCAAGTAACAGAAGAATGCGCGGCGCTGCTTCCCAAAAGGAGGCAGCGCCTTTTTGTATAAAGAAAACCACTCGTTATACGAGTGGTTCAAAAGAGCCTATGGCGGTGAACCGGAAAACCAAGTGCCGGAAAAACGAAGAAACAAATGCAGGTTGCAGTTGGAGGAAGGAAAGCCTCCCTCTGATGAGG
>JAFYNQ010000119.1 GCA_017548065.1 Oscillospiraceae bacterium | reverse complement strand
CCGCCGATCAGAGCGATGGGCTTGTTGCCGGCCATCTGCAGGCGCTTCATCAGGCACAGCGCCATAAAGTGGCCAACGTGCAAAGAATCGGTTGTGGGATCAAAGCCAATATAGAAAGTAGCCTTGCCGTTGTCGATCATCTCACGGATCTCGTCTTCATTTGTTACCTGGGCGATCAAACCTCTGGCAACCAGTTCATCATACAGTTTCATATTTCTTCCTCCAAAATAAAAAGCCCTCTGTCCCTTATCAGGACAGAGGGCGTAAATTACGCGGTACCACCTCTGGTTTATCTGCACCTCACAGTACAGACCTCGCAGCGTCCAACAACGCTTTTCGCAATATCGGGCGAACCCGTTCTCCCCTAATTGATTCAGGGAGACCGCTCCGGGAGGTATTTCAGCAGGTCTTCTCACTGCCTCGCACCAACCGGCAGCTCTCTGTAGGTAAGATATCCGCTTACTTATTCCCATCATTGCGTTAGGCATATCCTAACAAATTATATAGCATTTGTCAAGTGCCAAGCATTTCTTCCGCACTTTTCAGTGTCGTTTCCGTAATATTCGCACCACCGATGATACGGGCCAGCTCCATCTTTCTACCCTCACGATCAAGGGGTGTCACGTTTGTGTAGGTTCTGCCGTCACGTTCTTCCTTGGCGATCCGAAGATGGGTATCTGCCAAAGCCGCCAGCTGGGGCAAGTGGGTAACGCAAAGCACCTGCTTATTCTTCGCAACACTGAGCAGTTTCTCTGCCACACGCTGTGCGGCTCTGCCGGAAACGCCGGTGTCCACCTCATCAAAAATCAAGGTGCCTACCTGATCCTGCTCTGCAAGCACATTTTTCATTGCCAGCATAATACGGGCAAGCTCACCGCCGGAAGCCACCTTGCTCATAGGCTTCAGCGCTTCACCGGCATTGGCAGACATAAAGAATGCCACCGCATCCCCACCATTTACGCCCAAAGGCACCTGGGTAAAGACGCAGGAAAACTGCACTCTGGGCATATCCAGCTGGGCAAGCTCTGTCAAAATGCGCTTTGACAGCTCCTCTGCTGCCTTTTCACGGCTCTTGCGCAATGCTTCCGCAGCACTTTGTGCCTCTGCCTCTGCTTTGTCGCATTTCTTTTTCAGCCGTTCAATATGATCATCGGCAAATTCAATCTCATCAAGCTCTGCCTTTGCTTTTTCAAGGTAATCCAGGATCTCTTCGCAGGTTGCGCCGTACTTTCTGCGCAATCTGTGGATCACATCCAGCCTGGCCTCAATCCGCTCCAGTTCATCCGAAGAGTAAGCCAGATCGTCACGTGCCCCACGAAGCTCCTCCGCCACGTCCTGCACCTGATACATAAGATCCGATACACGTTCATGGAGTTGACTAAAAGCGTCTGTAAAGCGATTCAACCGCCCCAATTCACGCTCTGCCTGCATTAAAAGACTCTCAGCGCCATCCGTGTCATCACTGCCATAAAGGCACTCCACAGCAGTGTTAATGCCATCGGACAGCTTTTCTGCATTCTGCAGCACCTTCCGACGCTCTTCCAGCGCAGTATCCTCACCGGCCTCCAGCTCTGCCTTAGAGATATCCTCAATTTGAAAACGAAGTGTTTCCATGCGACGAAGCTTTTCGCCCTCGTCCATGGTCATGCGCTGGATCTCCCTTTGCAAAGCAGTCAGCGCACTGTATTTTTCGCCGTAAGATGCCCGAAGGTCTTCGTTGCCTGCGTAGGCATCCAAAAACAGAAGATGATTATCTTCATCAAACAAGGAAGCGGAATCATGCTGACCGTGAATATCAATCAGTGCAACGCCCAGCTTATGCAGGATGGACACTGTGACCAGAGAGCCGTTGACCCGACAGACGTTTTTGCCATCTGCCATGATCTCACGCTGGATGATGGTCTCCGGGTCATATTCCACACCGTTCTCCTCAAACCAGGAAAGCTTAGGAACATCCGTAAACACCGCACGAACAGATGCCTTTTGAGCGCCGGTACGGATCATATCACGGTAAGCCCGGTCACCGAGAACTGCGGAAATGGCATCAATCACAATAGATTTACCTGCGCCGGTCTCGCCGGTCAAAACATTAAAGCCCTTGTTGAAGGAAATGTCGGCGCATTCGATCACCGCTATATTTTCAATATGCAGAAGATTCAGCACCACATTCACCCCTTTAACTGATCAAACTTTTTACCTCACTGCAGAAAGCGGCTGCTGCTGCCGTATCCCGCATAACGATCATCACCGTATCGTCACCGGCAAGCGTTCCCAAAACGGAACTAAAATTCATGGTATCCACCGCAGAGCCTGCAGCAGAAGCAAGACCCGGCAGTGTGTGCAGCACAACAATGTTCTGGGCATAGTCCAGGCTGACGATACACTCACGGAAGATGGTGTTCAGCCTTGAGGAAAATGTACCGGTCAGTTCATTGGAAGAAACTGCATAACGGTAGCTACCCACGCCCGTGAGTTCCTTAACAATGCGAAGCTCTTTAATATCACGGGATATGGTGGCTTGTGTTCCCCGGAAGCCCTCCTCCTGCAACAGTGTCAGCAGCTGCTCCTGGGTCTCCACATTTTGTTTTGAAATGATCTCCAAAATTTTAGCCTGTCTTTGACTTTTCATGCAGACACACCTCAATAATTTTTGAATTTCATATTCACTACATCGTAAAAGCTGCGATCCTTAAGACGTATCAGCTTTGTTGTCAAACCGGATTTCTTCACCGTTGCCACATCGCCCATATTCATGCGCAGCGCCTTGCCGCCATCCACAGACAAAAAAGCATTGCGTCTTGCATTACGTGTCATGGTAACGGTGATCACACGTCTGTCAGATGCTACGATAGTGCGGCTGGCAACATCGTGAGCGCAGATGGGTGTGACCAGAATACTGTGTGCCTCCGGCTCCACAATGGGGCCGCCGGCAGAAAGGCTGTAGGCAGTAGAGCCGGTGGGCGTGGCAACAATGATGCCGTCTCCGCCGCACTCCATTGCCTGGGTGCCGTCACATTTTACGGAAAGGTGGACGATTCGTGCCACTGCGCCCTTTGTAATCACGCAGTCATTCAGGCAGATGTCATGGAAAATAATGTCACGGTCACGGTGGACAGTAACATCCAGCATCATACGCTCATCCAGGGTATAGTCATCACCGGCAAGCTGTGCCAGCTGGTCAAGCTCGGTGCTTTCCAGCTCCGCCATAAAGCCCATGGTGCCGATATTGACGCCCAAAATAGGGACACCCTGCTTTGTTGCCGCCTTTGCCATATGTAAGATCGTGCCGTCACCGCCGAAGCAGACAACCGCTGCTGCGCCGGGAAGCTCACGGTCCAGTCTGGAAAAACGAAGATCCTTGGGCAGGTCATATGTTCTGTCCACCTCAAAGGGCAGGCAGATCCGCACATCCACGCCGCTATCCTTCAAAATTTCGTAAGCGGCACGGACAGTATTAAAATTCTTATCTCTGTAAGGATTCGGTGTTAGGATCACTTTCTTCATAACACTCACCCCTTCAATGTTTCATGGGCAGCTGCCACAACAGCGCCGGTATCAGGCACGATGCCCTCTTTATCCGCAAGAGTAAGATGTGCCAAAAATTCAATATTGCCTTCCGGTCCTTTCACAGGGGAGAAGGTCAGTCCCAAAATGGTAAAGTCCAGTTCCCGGGTCAGTGCCAAAAAGTTGTCCAGGACTTCCTTGTGGGTTTCCGGCTCACGGACAACACCCTTTTTACCGACCTTGTCTTTTCCTGCCTCAAACTGGGGCTTGATCAGGCAAAGCACCTGACCTTCAGCCGGCTTCAAAAACGTCTTGATCACAGGAAGCACGATCTTCAGGGAAATGAAACTCACATCCACCACAGACAGATCCAACGGCTCACCCAACTGCTCCGGGGTCACGTAGCGGACATTGGTTCGTTCCATGACTACGACACGGGGGTCGGAGCGGATCTTCCAGTCCAGCTGACCGTAGCCTACGTCAATGGCAAAGACCTTCTTTGCACCCTGCTGCAGCAGGCAGTCGGTAAAGCCACCGGTGGAAGCGCCGGAATCGCTGCACACATAGCCTTCCGGTTTAACGCCGAAATCACGAAGGGCTTTTTCAAGCTTCAGACCTCCACGGCTGACATAGGGGCAGGCAGCACCACGCACCTCAATGGCAACATGTTCTTCGTAGGAAATGCCGGGCTTGTCAGCCTTCTGACCTTCTACGTATACCTGACCGCTCATAATAATAGCCTGGGCTTTGCTTCTTGTATCCGCATAGCCTTGTTCCACAAGAAGTACATCCAATCTCTTTTTAATTTTCATTTTTCAGCACCTCCTGCAAATGTTCCGCTACGGAATCGGCATCCAAACCGCAAAGCTTATGAAGCTGGGCAATTTTTCCGTGGGTAGTAAATCCGTCGCCCAGGTTCAAATAGCTGAAGCTACATACATCCTGCAAAGCCGCAGCAACAGAGTCACCGACGCCCGAGCTCTCGCAAGTCTCTTCCAACACAACGCAGTGCTTGCAGCCTGCCAATTGCTCACGCAAGGCAGCCGTGGGTATCGGCGACACCTTTGTCAGGCGCAACACCTTGGCACAGATTCCCTTTTCCTGCAATTTCTCCGCTGCAGAGATAGCATTATCAATCAGCGTTCCGTAGGTGAGGATCGCAATACCCTCGCCTTCTTTATGGCAAACCACGTCTGTATCCGGCGACCACATACAGCCGTCAAAGCTGCCGTTTCCGCCACGGGGATAACGAACAGCAACAGGCCCGTCACATTCCTGCACTGCCCAAGTCATCATTTTTTCTGCCTCATTGATGCTTGCAGGGCAAAGCACAGTCATGCCGGGGGCATGGCGAAGAAAACCGATGTCAAAAACACCGTGGTGAGTCTCTCCGTCCTCTCCCACAAGACCTGCCCGGTCAACCGCCAGCACCACATGCAGACGCTGCAGGCAGATATCCTGCAAAATCATATCATAAGCACGCTGCAGGAAGGTGGAATACAAAGCTACCACCGGCACCATACCTTGCTTGGCAAGGCCTGCCGCCATAGACACAGCATGCTCTTCTGCAATACCCACATCAAAAAGCCGCTGGGGATATTGCTTTTTAAAATCCAGCAGACCCGTGCCGCCGGGCATAGCCGCTGTAATGGCGCAAATACGCTTATCCTCTGCTGCCAATGTGCAAAGTGTCCGACCGAAAGCATCAGAGAAGGTATCTGTGTTTTTCTGCGGCACCTCGCCTGTTGCGGCATCAAAGGCGCCCACACCGTGAAACAGCTTCGGATGCTCCTCCGCAGGGGCATATCCCTTGCCCTTCTTGGTCATGACATGCAGAAGAATAGGACGCTTCGTCTCCTTTGCAATGCGCAGCAGGTAGATCAAATGCTCCACATCGTGACCGTCCACCGGGCCAAGATAAGAGAAGCCCATGCTTTCAAAAATAGTGGTGGGGATCAGCATCCGGCGGATTCTATCCTTAATTCCTCTTGTAATGCGAAAAATCACACGACCACCAGGAATCCGGGACATAAAGCCACGGTATCTCCGTTTCATGCCGAGGTACTTTTCCTTCGTTCTTAAATTGGATAAATGGGAAGCCATGCCTCCCACATTATGATCAATGGACAAAGCATTGTCATTGAGGATCACGATCATAGGCTCATTGCTGACAGATGCATCGTTGAGTCCTTCATAGACCATGCCGCCGGTGGCAGCACCGTCACCCAACAGGGTGATCACATGGTATTTCTCCCCCATCAGGGTTCTTGCCCGTGCCATGCCGAGCGCAATGGAAACAGAGCTGGAAGCATGACCTGCCGTAAAGGCATCGGTAGTGCTTTCGGAAGGCTTGGGGAAACCTGCCATGCCGCCAAACTGGCGCAATGACGAAAAATCCGCCTGGCGATCGGTCAGCAGCTTATGGACATAAGACTGGTGACCCACATCAAATACCAGGCGGTCTGAAGCAGTATCGAAAACGGTCTCAATTGCGACCGTAAGCTCTACAACACCCAGATTGGAAGCCAAATGGCCACCGGTCTTGCTGACATGGGAAACCAAAAACTCCCGGATCTCAGCGCACAGCTGTACCCTCTGCTCCTCATTCAGAGCAGCCAGATCGCTATGACCGTGGATGTTATGCAATATCTTCATAGGTAACACGACCTAACCGTTAGATTTCTTTCTTTTGAAAAGTTCCGGAATATGGTTCAGGAAGTAAATCACTCTGCCAACCAGAGTAACAATGCTGGTGCAGGACTTGATAGCAAAGCTCTTACCCAGCGCTTTACCGCCAACAGTAAGACCGGCAACCAGCGCGGACATTACAAGCGGCACAATGTCTGCCATAGCAAGAGAGTCTTCCATATTTGCAATCACAGATGCTGCGATGGTTGCAGAAGCAGAACCGGAAACAACACCGCAAATATCACCGATCACATCATTACAGATTGAGCTGACCTTTCCGGCACTGCGAAGCAGCGCGATTGCCTCATGGGCGCCGGGAACCTTTCTTGCCGCCATGGAATGGAAAGGTTTTTCGTCAGCAGATGTAACCGCAACACCTACGATATCAAAAACAATACCAAGAACCACGATCACCAGCAAAATCACAAATGCCACCCACAACGGGCTTACATCCATGATCTCATCAGACACAAAGCTGATGATCGCCGAGATCAAAATGGTAACAATAAAAATGGTGACGACCCATTGGATCGTCTTATTGCGTTCTTTTTTTGACGCACTTGGGTCGGATTTAGACACGAGTCTTATCCCCTTTTAAAAACATAATTTTTATAAAATGACGGTAACAAGCAGGATAAATCTTACGGCTTAGGTCGGGTTGTATTTCACCGGACAGAACCTCTCGTTACCAAGAAGGCCGTTTCCGTTTGATCCGTCCGCGTAAGCGTTGCCGACTCACGTACCCGATTGCCACTCAGACCGTACTGTAATCCCCTGCCTGTCCCGTTAAGACAGCCTAGGTGTTTTCCACGACAAAACGTTCCGACTCTTAGCCTCTTTTGCAAGGATGGTTTCCAGAAGCGATAACGTCTGATGCGTGGCCATCGCATACAGGCGTTTGTCCTCTTTCCCCGCATACTCACTCAAGGCAGGCTACACTGCACGCAGCACGCGATTCTGCGCACCACCTTGCAGGTTCATACTCGGTTCGTGTGCGATGCGGCTTCCAGACAAGCTGGAGTTCTCAACACCGTCACACAATACCCGGGTCTCCGCGGAAACCGGGTCGTATACCCCATGCCATTGGGGTGCGCCCGGAATCCTTAACCCCCAGCACCCACCCTAAACTGGGCGTAAAAAGCAGGCACCAGGGACTTCATCGATATGCCCTTCATAGGATTTTTAGGCCCTACCTGGAAGTCGGTCGTTCTGACTAGGATACTGCACCGTCACAATTATAATAACATATATTCAATGAATATTCAAGCATAATTTCAACGAGGCTTTACACTGCCCGTTGTTTCAATAATATCTGCGCCAAGGGCTTCTGCCTGCTGCAGCTGCTCCTCACTGTCCAGGATCCAAATGCCAAGTTTTGCATATTTTTTCACCATTGCGCAAAGCTCCGGCGTTGCCAGGGGCACCTTCACCCAGGAGGTCAGTTTGCACGGCAGGGGCAGCCAAACCGTCAAGTCATTGCCACAGCACTTGGAAACGATATCCCGTACCGTCTCCTCATCCACATAGCCGTCATAATGAATGGGCGCATTGGGAAAACGTGCCAACACACGCTCCACCAATTCCCCGTTCAGGCAGGTAAAGCCGGCATTGACGCCGGATGCTTCCACAATATCAAACAGCTTGTTCTGCTGCCACATGGGAAAATTGGCAAAACGGTTGTCAATCTTCATCGCAAGACCGGCTTCCTCTGCCAATACCAGCACCTGGCTGAGCAGCGGAACACGGGTACCACGGAACTGCTCACCCATAAACAATCCGGCATCCAATGCAGCAAGTTCTTCAAAGGTCAGGTTTTCTACATAGACCTTGTCAGCAAATTCGCTGCCATCTTCCCTGCGGCAGGTACGGTTTACGGTTTTATCGTGAAATACAACACATTCCCCATCCTGCGTAAACAAAGGATCAAATTCAATCACCTGGTAACCCTGCTCTGCCGCAGCTTTAAACGCAGGCAGCGTATTTTCAGGATATTCGGTGCTGACACCACGGTGTGCCTGAAATAACATTTACATTCCCTCCATGACGGTTACTTGGTTATAAATTCGTTCTGCCTCCTGCTTTTGTGGCGGCAAAGTTCCTGCGGTGAGGCAGGCTGCCGTTCCATAAGCAACTGCTGTTTTCAGGCAATCTGCAGGTGCATTACCGTGATAAACTGCAGAAAGGAAGCCTGCAATCATGCTGTCACCGGCGCCTACTGTGGAAACCGGTGTAATACAAGGGGGTGTGGCAATATAGGACTTGCCGTCACAAACCAGCATTGCTCCCTGAGCGCCCAGGGAGACCATAACATTGGCAATGCCCTTTTCCGCAAACACCATTGCCTTTTCCAACGCCTGCTCCACTGTGTCCACCGGGCAATTCAGATATTCGGAAATCTCCTCCTGGTTAGGCTTGATCAGCCAGGGTTGAAGCTCCAGAATATCCGCCAGGGAAAAGGACTTCGAATCCAGCACGATTTTTGCGCCCAGAGCAGTCAACTTCCGCAAGAAGCATTTTGCTGCCGCAGCGGAGATGCCGGAAGTCAGTCTGCCCGTAACCGTTACGATGGTATGACTGTCAACTTCCAGCAAAGACAGCACCTCATCCAAAAGGCTGTCATCTGCGCTGAAGCCGGCAAAGCTGATGCGTGTTTCCGGTTTGCCGGCAGTGTGCAGCGTGAGATTTTCACGGATGCGCCCCTCTTTTTCCAGCAACAGGCAACCAAAATCCAGTTGCGCCAGGGCAGCTTTAAAATCCCCGGCATTTTCCTTACCCAGCACAATGACCGCCGTGTTGGGGATCTCAGCGTTTGCCAGCGCACGGCTGATGTTCACGCCCTTACCACCGGCTTCCCGGGATTCAATATGCGCCAGGGACTCGTGGTAGGCTTCAAAATTCTCCGACGTGGCATGGACATCATAGGCTGGATTCAGTGTCAACGTATATATTTTCATATTACTTCCTCTTACAGACGGGGTGCATGCTCCAGCAGGTATTTCTCTGCTTCCACGCACCACAAGCCGTCATGTGCCTTCACAATTTCTGCCAGCTTTGCATACATAGCATCGGTCTTACCCAATTTCTCCAGGTCTGCAATTGCAATAAGCGGAATGTCCAGGTCATTGTAGCACACCTTCTTGGCGCCACTGGGCTTTTCCATGGCAAACAGTGTTTCCGGTGCTGCCTTCAGACCGAGAATGTGGGAGACCAATGCACCTGCATTGATTCTCTTTTCTGCGATCAGTTCCAACACATCGGTCATATCCTCGGAGATGCTGCCGGCTGTGCCGACAACATGGATGCCGTCATAGTGAACACGGTACAGATTCAGGCTACCGGGCATATCGTGGATGGGCGGACCGGCAAAGAAATTGATACAGCCGTCCTCATCACAAATCTTTTCAGACATAGAAAACAGCGCAGGAACCGGCGCCATGACAAACACATCATCAAAGCCGCCACCCGAAATTTCCCGCAGGTAGGCAACAGGCTCCTCCATGCCGGATGTATTGATAAAACGAAGATCAACTCCCTTTTTCGCAGCCTCTTCGGGATTGCACATTCTTGCCGCATAGTCAAGACGTGCCTGGTCAATATCAGTCACCACCACCTGGGAGGCACCGGCATAGCCGATTGCAAGCTCCACGCAGGCAATGCCCATAGGACCGGCACCGCCGAGAATCGCAATGCGACCTTTTTTCTTTGCGCCATCTGTACGGATGTAGGTGGTATAGTCTGTATGGTACAAACCCTTAAAGCCTCGGATACAGCAGCCCAGCGCTTCCGCAAGAGAGCCTGCAAAATAGCTGTCGCCCTCGTAAGGCAGCAGGCAACCACGCTCAATGACGATCTTAGGCACCACCGCATACTGGGTATTACCGCCGATATAGGGATAGGAGTAACCGGGATCGTAGCCGGTAGGCAGCTTCAGGGCCGGCTGAATAACCACCTTCTGCCCTGCCTTCCAGTCATTACTGACGTTTTCACCGACCTGAATAATTTCACCGCACATTTCATGACCGATGATCACAGGATTTTCTGCCACATTTTCGGGAACACGCTTATGCGCAGGACCCTGCTTGATCGCCTTATATGTAGATGCGCAAACAGAATCACTGACCACACGGATCAAAACTTCATCCTCTGTGATTTCCGGGAGCGTGAACTCCTCCAGTCGGATATCACCGGCACCATATAAACGAATTGCTTTTGTTTTCATAGCTTTACCTCCTGAAACAATAAAAGTTGCAATTTTTTCAAAAAGCATTGACTGTTTTGGATAATTCCATTATAGTAAAATAAATCAAAAAATCAATTTATATTCAACCAAATCGCAGAATAATCATTTTATTTCACAAAATAATCACAATCAATCAAAGGATGTGGCACTATGCTGATCAACGAGCGACATAATCAGATCATTTGTGAGCTGCGCGCAAACCCCGATATCACCGTCAAGGAGCTTGCAGAGAAGCTTTGCTTTTCCGAGCCCACCATCCGCCGTGATTTTACGGAGCTGCACCGTCGGGGCATTATTACAAAACGCTACGGCGGCGCTGTACTGAACGAAGGCGCTGCGGACCGGGAGATCCCCTTTGTACTCCGTGAAAACGAAAAGGGGCAGGCAAAGTCCCAAATCGGCATGTTGGCTTCCCGATATATAACCGACGGCATGGTAATCATGCTGGACGGCTCTACCAGCGCCTATCACCTTGTCCCCTATCTGTCAAAATACAAAGACATCATCGTCATCACCAGCGGTGCAAAAACAGCGCTGGCGCTGGCAGAATTGCATATTCCCGTATTTTCCACCGGCGGTCGCATGCGTACCAATTCCTTTTCCTATATTGGTCGGGAAGCAGAAGATACGGTGCGCCGCTATAACGCAGATATTGTCTTCTTCTCCTGCCATGGCTTATCCTCTGACGGCATGATGAGCGACCCCTCTATTGATGAAGCAAACCTGCGTCGGGTCATGCTGGAAAAGTCAAAAAAGCGTTATTTACTGTGCGACAGCAGTAAATTTGACAAGGTTTATTTTTACGACATGGGCAACGTCTCCGAGTTGGACGGTGTGATCTCCGATCAGCCCCTGCCGGAGGGTGTGGCTGCGCAACTGAAATCAGCGCCGGGCAAGCCCTGATCAGCACTACCGCTATTGACAAACAGACTGCATTTTGCTAAAGTAGCCACGAGGTGATACGCATGAAAAGAGTCCTTGCATTTATTATATCATTCTGTATTTTATTCCTTCTGTGCGCCTGCGGCGGTGCCGGAAATTCTTCCGCCACCACAGAGCCTGCAAAAGGTCCGTTGGACGGCAAAAAGATCATATTTATCGGTAACTCTCATACCTATGTGGGCAACGTGGTTTCCCAGGTTTATAACAAAAATCCCCGTCAGGAAGACCGGGATCACAACATTGGACTTTTCTATCTGCTCTGCAACCGCCTGGGCAGTGAAGTAAACGTGACCAACTGGACCTTCAGCAGTCACGGGCTTGCCAGTATTTTCGGTGAAAGCTGCACCACAAAAGGCGACTGCTTCGGTTTGGATCACAAATCCTATATGACTGACCGTTATTTTGATTATGTGGTCATCCAGCCCGGTGTGGGTACAAGCTCCGAAGAGAACATTGCCGAAGACATTGCCATGGTCGTGGATTTCTTCAAAGAGGCAAACTCCAATGCCAAGTTTGTTCTGCTGGGCAACACCTCTGTGTACGGCAACAACAAAACAGATACCCCCTACCCCGGCATCACATCCTATTACAAGACTCTGGCTGAGCAGGGCTTCATAATGGCTGACTGGGGAAAGCTTGTAAATGACCTGATCCACGGCATTGTAACACCGGAAGGCAGCTCTGTTACCTACAACAAAAACTGCTTTATTATCAAAGACGGCTTCCATCCCAACTACTTAAGCGGCTATATTGCCAGCATTATGACCTACTGCGCCATCACCGGCACCGCTGCCGCTGACATTCCTGCGGATATTTTCCAGGATTCAGCCATGGTCATTTCTTTGGACAGCCACCTGACCAAAAGCTACAGCAATCCCGAATATGATACCAACTGCAAGATCATTCTTACCACCCAAAGCGAGCTGGAAAAGATCCATCTGCTCATTGATAAGTACCTTGCAGAGAAGCCATATCTGCAAAACTGACCTTGCTTAAGAGGAAAGAAGGTAAAATCGCATGAAAACCGGCGCAAAAAAATATTATCACTGGGTGATCGCCGTGATCGTTTTTCTGGAAATGATCGTATACGGCGGACTGATCAATTCCATCGGTATCTATACTGTTCCCATTACCGAAGAGCTTGGTGTGGGACGTGGTGCCTATACAGTAGCAGGCATTCCCTACGGACTGTTCTCTTTGGTCAGCACCCTCCTCACCGGTGCGCTGCTGCCAAAGCTGGGCTATAAGCGGCTTACGGTCATCTCCCTGATCATCACCTCTGCAGGTTACGTATCCATCGGTCTTGCTCCCGGTCTTGTGGGGCATGCCATCGGCAGAGGCTTTATCGGACTTGGCTACGGCATGTGCTTTACCGCAGGCTCTGTGTGGATCATCAAAAAGTGGTTCCACAAGCATCTTGGTCTTGTGATCGGTATTATCTCCATGGCCAGCGGTCTCGGTGGCAGTCTTATGACAATAATCCTTACAAGACTGATGGTCTCCTTTGGCTGGAGAACCGCTGTTCTTATCGGAAGCCTTCTGCCCATTGCTGTCTCCCTGCTGTATCTGCTGGTTTATAACACCCCGGAGGATATTGACTTAAAGCCTTACGGAATGGGACAAATGACCACAAAGCAGCTGCGGAAGGAAAATCTGTGGGTCGGTCAAACCCTGCAGGAGCTTTATAAGAATCCGCTGTTTTACATCATGTGTTTTGCTACCCTTTTGAGCAACATGTGTGTCTACACCACCAGCGCCGTTATCAATCCCCATTTTCAGGACAACGGTTATTCCCAAACTGCTGCAGCCAATTATGACTCTGTGCTGATGCTGACACTTGCCTGCTTCAAGCTGCTGATGGGCTGGGTCAGCGACCGCTTCGGTGCAAAGCCGGTGGCGATCCTCTGTCTTACCTTCTCGGCTGTGGGACAGTGGATGCTCAGCAACGTATCTGACCCCACACTCTCTTATGTGGCTGTTGTGATGTTCTCCATCGGTCTTTGCCTTACCACCGTTGCCATTCCTTTGATCGCACTGCCTCTGTTTGGCACACGGGGAAGCACGGAAATCAACGGCATCGTCATTGGAATGGTTTCCCTTGCCAGCCTGATCACACCGCCGATCTGTAATTTCATTTATGATAAGATCGGAACCTATAGCCCCTCCTTCAAGGTGGCATCTGTTTTGGAGGTATTTCTCATTGGCATCTATTTTGTTATGTTCGCCATGGCAAAGAAAGACAGACAGAAAGAACTGGACGCACAGAAATAAACGATCCGGGACGGCAAGCTTCGCCGTCCCGGACTTTTTACAGTTCTGTTTCCATGACGTAATCACGGAAGTCTATGGCTGCTCTGCTTAAATAATGTTTGGGATTCCACACAATGGCAATGGGGCGCTTGGCAAAGTCATCCAGCACCGGCACATAGGTAATGCCTTCCTCGTTTATGTTCTGCCGACGGGAGGCATTGGTGGTAATGGCAACACCGAAACCGGCAGCCACCAGCTTCTCACGCATCACATAGTCGCATTCCAGCGCCGCATTGTGAACAAAGCCTGCTTTCTTGAAAAGCTGATCGCAAAAGCCACGGAAGCTGTTGCTTTCCGGAAGATTGATAAAAGACTCCTCCCTGGCCTCCTTCAGGTAGATCCCCTTCTTCTCTGCCAGCGGATGAGAGGCTGGAACACACAAAAAAATCTGCTCCACACGGATCACGTTATGCTCAAGACCTGCCAGGGAAAAGTCGCTTTCACCGGCAATGACAAAGTCAATTTCCTGGTCTATGAGCTTATTGCGGAACTGAGCTTTGTCGCAGCCGACCTGGCGAATGGAATAGGCATGGTACTTGGTATGAAAGCCACGGATCAGATCCGACCACACGTTAGAGTTGGTCATGGCAACCGACACCGCCTGCTGGACACTTTCCTTGTAATCGTTGACTGCCGTCAGTCCGTTATCCAGCACCATCAGCGCTTCGCTGACATACTGCAAGTATAGCTTACCCACTTCGTTAAGCTGCAAATTTCTGCCCACGCGATCAAACAGCTTGACTCCCAGCTGTTTTTCCAGGTTGATAATGGTGTTGCTCAATGTGGTTTGGGTAATATAAAGCCGCTCGGCGGTTTGGGTCAGATGCTGGGTTTTTGCCAACTCTTTAAAATAGCGAAGCTGCTGTAATGTTATCATAGCATGCACCTTAATTCATTTATAATTTTAAATACTTTTACAAAAAATATACATTATTTTTCTTATTATGTCAATGTTATAATGAACACAAATATTAAATTACGAAAGGATGTTCCCCATGGATTACAAAGAACTTGGACTGACCAGAGAAGATCTGGTTGAAATGTACCGCATGATGCGGCTCATCCGTGTGTTTGAAGAAAATGCAGTTGCTTACTTCAAGCAGGGTATCGTCATCGGCAATATGCACATGTATGTTGGCGAGGAGGCCGTTGCTACCGGCTTCTGCAAGCTGCTGAACAAGGAGGACTACATTGCCTCTACCCACCGCTGCGATGGTCACCTGATCGCAAAGGGCGCTGACATCAACGCTATGATGGCAGAGCTGATGGGCAAACAGAACGGTAACTGCGCAGGCCGTGCAGGTAAAATGCACCAGACCGCTCCCGAGGTGGGTCTGCTCAGCGCAAACGGCATTGTTGGCGCTTCCGAGACCCTGGGTACCGGCCACGCACTGTACTGCTCCATGTTTGCTCCCGAGCGTGTTTCCGTTGCTTTCTTCGGTGATGGCGGCGGCAACCAGGGCGCTTTCCACGAGTCCATGAACCTGGCTGCTCTTTGGAAGCTGCCCGTGATCTTTGTCTGCGAAAATAACCACTATGCCATCTCTACCGCTGTTGAGACCTCTACCGCTATGGGTACTTTCTATCAGCGTGCAGCCGGCTACGGCATCCCCGGTGTCCGTGTAAACGGCAACGATGTGCTGGAGGTTTATGCCGCTGCCAAGGAGGCAATTGACCGCGCCCGCCGTGGCGAAGGCCCCACCTTCATTGAGTGTGATACTTACCGTCTCCGTGGTCACCACGAGGGCGACGAGCAGACCTACCGCACCAAGGAAGAGGTCGCCGAGGTCAAGAAGAACAACGACTGCATCGGCAGAATGCAGAAACTGCTGATGAGCGAGCTTAACTGGACAGAAGCTGACGACGAAGCACTCATTAAGTCTGTGGACGATCAGGTGGCTGCCGCTGTGGAATTTGGTATCAAGGGTGAGCCCATGCGTGTGGAAGACATGATGGACAACCTTTACGCTGAATAATAAGGAGGGACGACAAATGAGCACGATTATGTACCGTGAAGCCATTGCTGCTGCATTGGCGGAAGAAATGCGCCGTGACGAAAAGGTATTTGTCATGGGCGAAGACGTCGCTATCACCGGCGGTGTTTTCAAAGCAACCAAAGGCCTCCTTGCTGAATTTGGTCCCCAGCGTGTGAGAAACACCCCCCTCTCCGAATGCGCCATTGCCGGTGTTGCCACCGGTGCTGCTATGTGTGGTGCCCGTCCCGTGGCAGAGATCATGCACGTGGACTTTATCGGCTGCTGCTTTGACATCGTTCTGAATCAGATGTCCAAGATGTGTTACAAGACCAACGGTCAGGTCACCGTCCCTATGGTTCTGCGTACCCAGGGCGGCAGAGGCCGCTCCAACGGCTGTACCCAGTCCCAGAGCCTGGAATCTCTGTTCACCCACATTCCCGGTCTGAAGGTAGTCATGCCCTCCACTCCCTACGATGCAAAGGGTCTTTTGAAGACTGCCATCCGAGACAACAACCCCGTTATTTTCATTGAGCATAAGGGTCTGTACCAGACAAAGGGTGAGGTTCCCGAAGAGGAGTACCTGATCCCCCTGGGCAAGGCAGATGTGAAGCGTCAGGGCAAGGATGTGACCATCATCTCCTATTCCAAGTCTGTGCTGATGGCACTGGACGCTGCCAAGGAGCTGGAAGCAAAGGGCATTGATGCGGAGGTTCTTGACCTGCGCAGCCTTGTACCCCTGGATTTTGAAGCTATCACCGAGTCTGTGAGAAAGACCGGACGTGTTATCATCACCCACGAAGCCTGCGAGCGCACCGGCTTTGGCGCCGAGGTAGCTGCACAGATCGCTGACAGGCTGTTTGACGAGCTGGATGCTCCCATTCTCCGTGTTTGCGGTGCCAACATTCCCGTTCCCAACGCTACCCTTCCCGAGGTTGAGTCCGCCCCCACTGTGGAGCGCCTTGTAAACGCTGCCGTTTGTATCTGCCAGGGAGGAAAGCGCAATGGCTGAATTATTCAGAATGCCCAAGCTGGGCATGGATATGGAGGAAGGCATCGTTGTCCGCTGGCTGAAGGCTGAAGGAGACACCGTTGACAAAGGCGAAGCACTGGCAGAGATTGAGACTGACAAGTCCTCTGTGGAGGTAGAGTCTCCTGCCTCCGGCACCGTGCTGAAGCTGTACTGCGGTGAAGACGAAGCACTTCCCTGCGGCACGCCCATTGCCTGCATCGGTGCGCCCGGTGAAGCGATCCCCGAGCCGACTGCCACAGAAGCGGCTCCGGCTGCCACAAGCGTAGCTGCGCCTGCTGTGGCTGCAACTACGGACGGCATCTTCTATATGCCCAAGCTGGGCATGGATATGGAAGAGGGCATCATCACCCGTTGGCTGAAAACCGAAGGCGACACTGTTACCAAGGGTGAGGCGCTGGCAGAGATTGAAACTGACAAATCCTCTGTGGAGGTGGAGTCCCCTGCTACCGGCATTGTCCGCAAGCTGTACTACGCAGAAGAAGAGGCGCTGCCCTGCGGAACACCCATTGCCTTTATCGGCGGTGCAAACGATCCCATCCCCGATCCCGCTTCCCTGACCGCCGCAACCGCTGCACCTGCAGCCCAGGAAGCAGCCACTGCCCCTGCCGTGGACACAAGCATTTTCTTCTGCATGCCCAAGCTGGGTATGGACATGGAGGAAGGCATTGTTGCCACCTGGCTGAAGGCTGAAGGTGACACTGTGGAAAAGGGTGAGGCGCTGGCAGAGATCGAGACTGACAAATCTGTTGTCACTGCCGAGTCCAATTTGAGCGGTGTTGTGCTGAAGATCTATTACCTCGAAGGTGAAGCTGTCCCCTGCGGCGAGCCCATCGCCGCCATTGGTCCTGCCGGCACGGTTGCTCCCGAAAAGCCCGTTATGGCAGCACAGCCTACAGAAGCACCTGCTACACCTGCTGCACCTGCTGCGCCCGTGCAGGTGGCACGCACCGAGGCAAAGACCGGCGGTGTGGCTGCCCGTACTCCCGGCGGTCGTATCAAGGCATCCCCCAGAGCTCGCCGCCTGGCTGCAGAAAAGGGTGTGGAGCTTTCCAATCTCCAGGGCACCGGTATGGATGACAGAATCATTGAGCAGGATGTTCTCACATATCTGGAGACAGCTGCCAACGCACCTGCCGCAGCCGTGCGTGTTCCCGAAGAGACCATCGTACCGCTTACCGGTGTGCGTAAGGTCACTGCCCGTCGCATGCGTCAAAGTCTGCAGAATGCTGCACAGACCAACCACCGTGTGGATGTGGATGTCACCAACCTGATGGCATTCCGCAAGCAGGTAAATGCCCGCCTGGAGAAGGACGGCATCAAGGTGTCTATTGTGGATATCCTTGCCATGAGCTGCGCCAAGGCACTGATGGAAAATCCCATGGCCAACGCCTACCTGATGGACGACGGTCTGCATATGCATAACTACGCCAACATTGGCATCGCCTGCGATACTCCTAAGGGACTGATGGTCCCCGTCATCAAGGATGTGGATATTCTCTCCCTGCCCCAGCTGTCCAAGGCGAGCAAGGCAATCATCAACAAGGCCCGCAACGGCGAACTGAAGCCCGACGATATGAGCGGTGGTACCTTCACCATCTCCAACCTGGGCATGTATGAGATTGATTCCTTCACTGCCGTGCTGAATCCCCCGGAGACCTGCATTCTGGCTGTCGGCCGCATCGCAGACCGTGTGGTGGCTGAAAACGGACAGATGGTGATTCGTCCCATGATGAATCTGTGCCTGACCTACGATCACCAGGTGCTGGACGGTGCGCCTGCCGCTCAATTCCTGCAAACCATCAAACATTATATTGAAAATCCCGTATGGCTTATGTTATAATAAATACATAAACCGATACAAAACAAGGGGCTGTGCCGGTTTTATGGCACAGCCCCTTACTTTTCAGGAGATTATTATGAAATATATTGAATCCCCGTCCAACAATCCCCGTTGGAATCTTGCGCTGGAGGAATACGTTTTCTCCCACATGGATCCCAAAGAGGAATATTTTATGCTGTGGCAGAATCACAACACCATCGTCATCGGCAAAAATCAAAATACCGTTGCGGAGATCAACACCGATGTGGTGCAGGAAAAAGATATTACCGTTGTTCGCCGACTCTCCGGTGGCGGCGCTGTGTATCATGACATGGGCAACCTGAATTTCTCTTTCATTGCCGATGCTAAAAACATGGGTGAGATCAATTTCAAGCGTTTTTGCCTGCCCGTGGTGAAGACATTACGGGAAATGGGTGTGCCTGCAGAGGTGAACGGTCGCAATGACATGGTGATCGCAGGCAGAAAATTCTCGGGAAACGCACAGTATACAAAGCAGGGACGTGTTCTGCATCACGGAACACTGATGTTCTCCTCCGACCTTACCACGGTGGCGGATGCGCTGCGCCCGAACCGACTAAAACTGGAGACAAAGGGCATTGCCTCGGTGTCCAGCCGTGTATGCAACATTTCCGAATTTTTGCCGGAGGATGTTACCCTTGCCGATTTCAAGCAAGCCCTTCTTCGGAACATCATGGGGCAGGACTCCCCTGCGCCCTATATCTTTACAGACCATGACCGTGCCCAAATCGATAAGCTGATGCAGCAGCGCTACAGCCAGTGGGAATGGAATTACGGTTTCTCTCCCCGTTATCAGGTCATCAAAGAACGCAGGATTGAAGGCTGTGGCATGCTGCAGCTTTCAATGGACATTGACAAAGGTGTGATCCGGGACATTCAGTTCCTGGGTGATTTCTTTGACTATGGCAACCTGGATGCCCTTTCTGTGCTTTTGTGCGGCTGCAGCATTGAAAAGAAGGCGCTGCAAAAAACGCTGCACCACGAAGATGTTTCCGAGTGCATCCGTGGACTTCAAAATGACCAACTGATTGATTTAATTACAGAAGGCTAATATAAAGACAGGGGCTCATAAAGCCCCTGTCTTTTTTATTCTGTTGCGGGATACACCTTGTACAGATGTATAATATTTCTGTCCTCCGGCGAGTTGTCGCAATGGGTGCCACGTCCGTCTTCCAGCGCATGGCAGCCGTGATCCATGCCGGTGCCCACCAGCACGTTATGGTGCTTCCAGTGAGTACGGATCAAAGCGTCAAACATACAGAAGGTCTGATAGTTATAGCGCATTTCCGACAGTGCTTCCACGCTCTCCGGGCCTTTTTTGTGCTGCACATCGTCAAAATTTGCATTGTAGCACAAAATAAAATCATATTCATCCTTAATAATCAGTTCCGCTGCTTTTGCGTTTACATCCGGCCAGGTCTCGCAAAAATAGTAATCAATATCTCTTTCCGCAAAGATCACCGCCATACTGTAACGGGGTCTCGTGAGCAGTGCAACCTTCTTCCCAGCCCGTGCCAGCGCATCAAAAAGCGTATCAATGGTAATCAGCTTCTTTTCATACTGCACGATGCCGTGAACTTCAGGGGCAGCACCCGTATACATCGTACCAAAAGCAATGGGTGTCTTGGGCGGATCTACCGTAACCATCGGCAGCTCCAGTCCCATACGCATACGGGCAGCTTCGGAAATATGGGGATATTTTTCGTAAATCCACTGGGCAATGGCATCTGTATTATAAATAAAAACACGGTCTGCCTTCTTCCCTTTCAGGCAGCTATCCACATAATCTATCAATGTTGCATTGGGTGCGGCTGCATGCTTTGGCGGTTCTACGCCCATGCTCCAGGCCAGTGCCGCTGCCAGATTCTCCAATGGTTGTTCATTTAAAAGGTGCATTTGTATCACACTCCCTTTTGCAGTATAACACAATGCTTACAATCCTGCAACTCCGGTTTTCAGAAGGTCAATAAAAAGCTCGGTAATTTGGGAGGCTTTTCTGTCATTGCGCATGATGTAGCCGATCATATAATGGTCATCATTTTCCAAGGGAACACTTATGATCCTGCCGTCATTTAACAATGAGGGCATAATGCCGGTGCCTACGGTGTAGCAGTTGGTTGCCAGCAACACATTCATAAGGCTGGCTCTGTCACTGATCTCCACCTGCCGTGCTGTCTTATCTGCGGAGATCTCCTCCGTAAAGAAGGATATATCATGCTCGCCCTGCTCATATGCCACATAGGGATAATCCCGAAGGTCGCCCAGGGATATCTTTTCCGTACCGGCTGCTGGGTGATCCTTCCGCAGGAACACATGGGGCAGTGCCTTCAGCAGCGGCGTGAATACCAGTCCACGCTGGGATAAGTACCGCTCCATAATACCGTAATCGCTGCCCTTGATGGCAATAATGCCGATGTCGCAGCCTGCTGTCTGTGTCTCATGGATCACATCATAGGTCTTCATTTCACGCAGCGACAGCTTATACTGCTTATCCTCGGTATCATTGAGGAGCTTGCCGAAAATATCTGCCACAAAATCATAGTGCTGAGTGGCAACGTGCAGTGTCTGTCCCGGAACATCACCGGTATAACGGTTGATCACAAAATCATGAAGTTCCACCAGCTGCCTTGCATAGCGGACAAATTCGTTGCCCTCTTCCGTCAGAAAGACACCGCTTCCCTGCCGTTCAAATATTTTGATATTCAGTTCCTTCTCCAGTGCCTTCACACTGACAGACAAGCTGGACTGGGCAACAAAAAGCTGCTTTGCCGCTTCATTGAAAGAGCCGCACCGTGCGATCTCGGTTGCATATCTGCATTGCTGTATCGTCATCTCAACATCCCCAGTACCTACATAGTGATACGTTATTTATACCACAGCAGCGGTGGCAAGGGGTAATAGAAAAAATCTATTGCCACCATTCAGTTGTCTTCAAACTCCTTGGGTACCGGCTTTGTGACACCGGTGCGGCGTGCTTTGTCCAAACCGCCTGCCATATGATGCTCCGGGTCCCGGGTGAATTTAGCACGTCGGATAATATCCTCACCGAACTTATCCCGAAGCGCATCCACCGCTTCATCCAGCCGAAGCTTTCTTTCGTACTGCACCGGGGACATACCGGAGAACAGATCATACTGCTGATAGGGCTCCTCCGTAAGCCTGGTGACCTGCACGCCCAGTTGTCTGAGGGGTGTCTGTCTATCCCAAGCCTCTTCAAAGACCCGGCAGGCGCCACGGAACAGCTCCACAGTGATATTGGTGGCACCCGAAAGCACCATTTGATGGGAGCAGTGCCGAAAATCATTGGTGCGCAAATGCACGCTGATACAGCGGCCGCACTTTCCGTCCTTACGCATCCGTGCTGCCACTGTCTCGCAAAGGCTCAAAAGCACCTGCTGTGCCTGCTCTACTGTCTCCACATCCTGCGCAGTGGTGGTGGAGTTGCCGTAGCCCTTGTTTTCCTCCGGCTCCGGGGTCACCGCATCTGCATTACGGCCGTTGGCAAAATGCCATATGGTCTCACCATATTTTCCCAGGCGCTTGCGCAGAAGCTTCAGGTCGGTCTTTGCCAGGTCACCAATGGTATAAATACCCAGCAGCCGCAGCTTCCGCTCTGTGGCAGCGCCCACCAGAAACAGATCCCGCACCGGGAGCGGCCACATTTTACGCTCCATTTCATCCAAAAACAGTGTATGGATCTTGTTGGGCTTTTCAAAATCCCCTGCCATTTTTGCCAGCAGCTTGTTTTCGGAAATGCCGATATTCACCGTAAAGCCCAGCTCCTCCCAAATACGCTGGCGCATTTTCTCCGCTGCCAACAAGGGAGAACCAAACATTCTCTGCGTGCCGGTCATATCCACCCAGGCTTCATCAATGGAATACTGCTCCACCTTGGGGCTGAACTGCCGCAGCATCTCCACAAAATGACGGGATGCGGTTACATACAGCTCATAATCCGGCGGCACGATCACCAGGTCTGGACATTTCTCCAGTGCCTGAAACAAAGGCTCGCCCGTCTGAATGCCGTATTTTTTCGCTGGGGCGCTTTTGGCAAGGATAATACTGTGCCGGGATGCCTTATCCCCTGCCACCACAGATGGGATCTGCCGCAGGTCACGACTCTCTCCCAGCACTTTCATACGGTAAGCCGCTGTCCATGCAAGAAAAGCGCTGTTGGCATCCACATGAAAGATCACACGCTTCCCCATCAGTACACCCTCCTTAAAAAGCACCAGCTGTGACTACGGATGGTGTATTTCAATTCAAACAGCCACTTCTTCCCCCGTACTGTGGCACGGCACAAAAAAATATGCGCCTCAATGCCCACATACTGCACCGGCTTCACACTGACCACTTCATCAATATCTACCCGCAAAAGGCTGTGCGCCTCATCCTCCAGGCGGATGCGCAGAGGACGAATATCCCCATTTGCGCTGCAAACCGATATCACATCCACCGGGCATGCCAGCTGTTCCATATTCGTCCTCCTTCCGTTTTTTAGAATTATAGCACATTTGTTCGCATTTAGCAAGTGGAATTTTGTAGTTGTTTCCGGCGGCAGACCTTGGTATAATAGAAGAAAGGAGTGATATTCATGTTAAAATATCCTTGCCTTGTTCTGGATCACGATGACACAGTGGTACAAAGTGAAGCCACTGTAAACTTTCCTTTTTTCTGCTACATACTGAATGAGTTCCGCCCCGGCGCTACCGTTACCTTTCAGGAATATATTGACGGCTGCTTCTATGTGGGCTTTGCGGAGATGTGCCGGCAAAATTACGGCTTTACACTGCAGGAGCTGCAGGAGGAGCATCGCCGCTGGAAGGAATACGTTGCCAGCCACATTCCTGCCCCCTTCCCCGGAATTGAGCGGATCATCCGCAGGCAAAAGGAAGAAGGCGGTCTTGTATGCGTTGTATCCCATTCCAGCCGTGAGATCATCACCCGTGACTATCTGCATCATTTCGGCATGCTGCCGGATGCCATCTACGGAAGCGAGCTGCCGGAATATCAGTGCAAGCCAAACCCCTATCCCCTCACAGAGATCATGAAGGCCTACAATCTACAACCCCATCAGCTTCTGGTGGTGGATGACCTGAAGCCGGCATGGCAAATGGCCAATGCGGTGGGCTGTCCCATCGTCTTTGCCCAGTGGGGAAAGCTGGGTCAGAACAAGATCTGCCAGGAAATGACAGCGCTTTGCGACTACGCCTTTACAGCCGTGGAGCAGCTGGAAAGTTTTCTTTTTGAACCCCTATAACTACTTGACAAATGTGCTATAATAGCATAGCAAGGAGGTGAGACATTTGGAAAAGGACAACATCCGTGTCATGGCACGAAACCGGGAAGCTTACCATGAGTATTTCGTAGAGGAAGAGATGGAAGCCGGCATTGAGCTGATGGGTACGGAGGTAAAATCCATTCGTCAAGGCACCTTGAACCTGAAGGACGCATGGTGCGGCATCAAAGACGGTGAGCTGCTCCTGAACCAAATGCATATCTCCCCTTACGAGCAAGGAAACCGCTTTAATCCGGATGCCAAGCGTGTCCGTCGGCTTCTTATGCACAGACGTGAGATCATGCGGCTGCTGGGCAAAGTCAAGCAGGACGGTTATGCGCTGATTCCTCTGTCCGTGTATTTCAAGGGCAGTCGGGTAAAGGTGAAAGTGGGCCTTTGCAAAGGTAAAAAGCT
>JAFYNQ010000118.1 GCA_017548065.1 Oscillospiraceae bacterium | reverse complement strand
CCTCCCTCATCAGAGGGAGGCTTTCCTTCCTCCAACTGCAACCTGCATTTGTTTCTTCGTTTTTCCGGCACTTGGTTTTCCGGTTCACCGCCATAGGCTCTTTTGAACCACTCGTATAACGAGTGGTTTTCTTTATACAAAGAACCGCTGAAGCGAAAGAGAACGCTTCAGCGGTTTTTCTTTACTTTTTATAGGCAATGGACTCTGTCAGGTACTGCTCCCAAAGGTAAGTCTCTGTTTTCTTCTCCAGGCGCCAGGCATCCCGAATGGCCTGACACATAAGCCGCAGCTTCTGCTGCATGATCTCACTTTGGAACATCTCACCGTTTTCCGGGGTCATGGCATAATAGAACAGTCTTGCCCGTTCCTCCGCCAGCGCCGTCATGGATTCTGCATCTGCAAAGGCACGGCTCTCCCCCTTCGTCAGGCTGTCATCGGCCTGCTCGCCGTAGGCAAAGCCCTCCGGATTCAGCTTGCTCCAATTGTCCAGCATAGGACTGTTACCCAGGGTGTGGATATCCACCACGTAGCCCATGGCCTTCAAAAATGCGGTTTCCATATCCATGCCGCAGCACAGCAGGATGTATGTATCTCTGTCATCCAGGAAGCGCAGAGACTTTACCTCCCCATCCACGGAACGGACAATGCACAGACGCAGCTTTGTATTTACGCTCTTGTATAAGAAATTCTCCGGGAACTTAACAAGCACTGCCTCCACCGCATCCAGCGCCTGGGTGATAGCAGCTGTCTGATACTCCTCCTCCAGCACATGGCCGTCGGTGGTTTTCACCGCCTCCTTCCAGATGCGGATGGAAACGCCGTGCTGCTTGTTCAATGCATCCACACGGGTCTGCAGCGCCGCCAGACCTTCTGTATCCGGGGCTTCCCGGGTGAACACTGTGCCGGAATACACCGCATCCTCCGTCACCGGGGATTTTTCCTTCTGCCAGCGGTAAAGACCGCCCTCCTCTGTCAGCACCCAAATGCAGCCGGTGCGGCTGTCGGCGCAGAGGTCCACCACCGGCTTACCGCCGGGAATGGTGACAGCGGCTGTCTTTTTGCCGCTTTCCAGGTCATAGAAGGAGAGTGTCAGACCCGTCTCCTCTGTCTTGATACCCACAGCGCCGCCCAGGGGCAGTGCGCCCACCATGCAGGTCTCCGGGGCATGCAGCAGCTTAGGAGTCTCTGTGCGTGCGCCGTAAATATACTGCCGTGTCACGCCGTCCATTCGGGTGAGGAAATAGCTGTCACCGTGGGTATCCAGTCTTTCAATGCCCGTATCGGTGCTCACGGTGGCACCGTTCTCCGTGGAGATATACCGCAGTTCCTTTGTGCCGTCTTCCAGTGTCACAAGGCTTCTCACCAGCTTGCCCTCAAAGAAGCAAGCCTCCAGCACCTGGTCTGTGCAGGATTGGGACTTGATCAATCGGGACACCTCACGCTGGGTGTCCAATCCACGCAGCGCCTGCCCCTGGCAGTAAAACACCTCGCTGCCCTCCGGCGCAATGGCAGGAAGTCCTGCGCTGCCTTCGGGAAGGGTCAGGGTGTGGTGCTGCTCCAGCTGTCCGTCCAGGTATACCACAGCGCCATTTCCGTCATAATAGGCAATGCCGCTGTTTACAATGGTGTAGCTCTCCGGCGCCAGGGGCAGCTCCCGTTTCGGGCCACGCTGACCGGCTTCCCCGGTGAGCACCTGAATGGTGGTCTTTTCCTTGCCGGAGAAGAGAAACACTCTGTCTCCCAAAATGCCAATGTCCAAAAAATCCTCCCCCTCCGGGGCATATTGGTACACGGCACCGCCACTGCTGCTCTCTGCCTCGCTTCCCGGCAGGTAAACACCGGGGTCCTCCGTTGCCACCGGTTCTGTGGTGGGTACGGTCTCCTCCGGGGCTTCACCGCAGCCGGACAGCAGCAAAAGCAGCACAAATGCCAATATCAGCAGTTTTTTCATATTACTGTCTCCTTGCCAGTGTATAGTCGTCCCCTTGTCTGTAGTAGGGGCAACGAGCCTTGGGGTTTGTATACAGTCTGTAGACCTCGTCCTCGTCCAGGTCCATCATACAGTAATACTCCTCATATTCCTCGTCATAGTCATAATACCAGCAGGTCTCGCATTCACAGGGATTCATATTACACTCCTAACAAATAGCCGTGAATATCAAAGGGCTTCAGCTTCTCATCCTTCCGCAGGTACAGCGGATGGTGGGGATGTCCCTTTTTGCTCACAGCGCCGGCGCAGTACCAGCTTGCGCCGTACCGCTCACCCTCCGCCAGCATGTCCCGCAGGCATTGGGGAAGATAGTCACGCTTTTCAATGATCGTACCCCAGGCCGCCCACACAGCAGGCTTTTGGGAAATGGACAGCACATAGCGGAATGCCTCCAGGTTTTCCTTGTGCAGCTGTGTGTTGCAGGTCTTCTCCATAGCATCCGGGTCAGTGGCACGCTGGGCATAGACATTGAACATAATAAAGCTGTCATAGCCGTTGCCCAGGGCAATGCGCTCCACGGATTTCAAGGTGTTATCCAGGTCATCCGGCTTTGCGGTGGAGGGGTTGATCCCGATGCAGATCAGGGGATTTTTTCCCCGTGTACCCAGGATGTAACGGTACTCGGAATAGAAATTGGGGGCATAGAGCCATTTCTCAACGTCATATTCCTCGCTGGGTGTATTGGCGGCTGCCAGCGCCTGCTGAAAAGTCACAAGCTCCAGCTCCGCAGTGGTTCCGTTTGGTATGTGCATAGCTTACCTCATGCCCAGAGGACACAGTCCACCGGGATATCAAATTCCTCTGTCTCCAGCTTCGGCAGCACCTGGAAATCATAGCACAGCGCCACCGTGGGATGGTTCGGCTCTTCTGCCAGGAAGCGATCATAGAAGCCGCCGCCGTAGCCGATGCGGTGTCCCTCCGGGTCAAAGGCAAGACCGGGCATCAGCACCAGGGCTGTGGGATCATCCGCCACCGGTTCGTCTGCCACCGGCTCCGGGATCCCGGCATAGCCCTTTTCCACCGCAGACAAATCGGTAATGTAAATAAACTTCATTTCCTCCCCGTACACCTTGGGGACAGCCACACGCTTGCCCTCCTGCAAGGCACGCTCCAGCATAGGCACCGTGCGCACCTCCTGGTTGTAGGGCAGGTAGCCGTAAATGGTCTTTGCTGCCTGATAGGCCGGACAGGCTGCAAACAGCTCGCCCAGCCGCTGACTGGCAGCTACGATCTGTGCCTCTGTCATGGCACGCTTTTGTTCTCTGATCTGCTTCCGCAGTGCTGCTTTATCCATTGCTTTCCTCCTTGGGCGCTTTTCTGTACAGTCGGAACCACAGCAAAATGGCGATCTGTCCCGGGATACCCAAAAGGAACAGCTTCCAAATATTCAGGCTCCAGAATACCAGCAGTGTCATATACACGCTTAACACACCGCCCCACATAATGGCGGAGATCAGCATCATGTTCCCACGGAAATCCCGCCAGGCAGAGCGCAAGCTCAGCAGCACGATGGCATTGGCCGGAATGGCGTAAATAAACCACAGCCAGCTTTTGCCGATGCCGATGGACGAGATCACCACAAACAGAAACAGCGCCACGAACCAAACCAGCACCGAAGACAGCCCCAGAATGACTCGCTTGTCTGCCTTCCGCTTCAGCGTCTTTTCCGCCACCTTGCCCATGACCCGCTCCACGGGACCGGGATTGTCCGGCAGGGCATCCGGATCGGACACCAGGTCATTGACGGTGATCTCAAACAGCTCTGCCAGCTGCATCAAGGTCAGCACATCCGGCACCGACTCGCCACGCTCCCATTTGGAAACCGCCTTGTCGGAATAATTCAATTTTTCTGCAAGTCCCAGCTGGGTAAGCCCCTGCCGCTTGCGGTAAGCACCGATGTTCATACCGATGCGTTTTTTCAGTTTTTCGTCATCCATAATTTCCCTCCATGGGTATAGCTACATACATTTTAACAGATTTACCCCAAAAATGCAAGTAGCCGACCCCAGAGCGCTTCCTGCCCATAAAAATACCGGGAAGGCAGCTTACCTTCCCGGTGGGATTCATTCTTTTTCAAACAGCTCCTGGCGGCAGTATTTGATAATGGCGCTTCGGGTCACAAGACCGATAAAGGCATCCTTATCATCCACCACGGGGACAAAGTTCTGGGTGGTGGCACGCTGCACCAGCTCCTGCATGGAAGTGGTAACACGCACCGGTATGTTATCCATGCGGCGCTGGATCTCCATGATCCGCCGTGCCTCCGCCTGGCGCATATCCATGTAACACAAATTCTTCATTGCCCACAGAAGGTCGCCTTCTGTTACAGAGCCACGGTACTCACCACGTTTGTTCAGAATGGGCAGTGAGGAGTACCCTGCCAATTCCATTTTCTCCAGCGCCTGGCGCACAGTATAATCATCATACACGAAGCTGCACATAGCCTTCGGTGTAAGAAAGAACAAAATATTATCCATAAAAGCTCCTTTGCGTAATTGAGGCTGATTGCTTTCTTTATATATTATAGCACAGATTTTGAAATAATGGTTAAAAATTTATGTCAGCGACGCTGTATATGTGCCAAAAATACGCGCCCAAAATTGTGCAGTTTGCACAATCTCTTCCAGGTAGAGTCCCTCTACCCACTGTAGCCATCCCCCTCTCCCAGAAAAAGAGGGGGTATTTTCACGGGTAGGAAGACTTTTCCGCCCGGCGGGGTATAATGGAAGCAGAAAGGCGGTATGCATATGAAACGAACAAAGCTGAAAGACCGAAGCCTCCCTGCCTACACAAAGGGCGAGGAGATCATGAACATGGTGACCCACATTGTGGGCGGTGGGCTGGGTGTTGCCATGCTTCTATTGTGCCTGCTGCGAGCCTCCACACCTGCGGCGCTGGCAAGCTCGCTGATTTACGGCATTACCATGGTGGCGCTGTACACTGTATCCGGAGTTTACCACGGTCTGCATCCCGGAACGGGCAAAAAGGTGATGCAGGTCATTGACCACTGCACCATCTACTTTCTCATTGCCGGTACCTACACCCCCATTCTGCTGTGCTGCTTTCTGCCTGCCTATCCGGCCATCGGCTGGGGACTTTTGGCAGCAGAGTGGCTGCTGTGCTTCACCGCCGCCACCCTGACAGCCATTGACCTGAAGGCATATAAAGTATTTTCTATGGTGTGCTATATCGGCATGGGCTGGGGCATTATTTTCTTCCTGCCCCAGTGCCTGAAAGTCATGGGCACTGCAGGCTTTGGTCTGCTTCTTGCCGGCGGCATTGCCTACACCATCGGCGCCGTTCTGTTCGCGCTGGGCACGAAGCTGCGGTGGATGCACTCTGTGTTTCATATCTTCGTGGTGCTGGGAAGCCTTCTGCAATTTCTTGCCATTTTTCTTTATGTCCTCTGTTGATTTTTCCGCTGCCCTGTTCTAAAATATAGAAAAGGAGGTGGCGCCATGGAACGCATTCTGGTCATCGGCAATGCAGGCTCCGGCAAAAGTACATTTTCAAAAGCCCTGGCTGAAAAGACCGGGCTTCCCCTGGTCCACCTGGACAAGCTTTGGTGGCGTGGAAACTGGGAGCAGACCACCCGGGAGGAATTTGACCTGCTTTTGCAGGAAGCACTGGAGCAGCCCCGTTGGATCATTGACGGCAATTTCAGCCGCACCCTCCCCCATCGGCTGCAATACTGCGACCGGGTGTTTTTCTTTGACCTGCCGCCGTGGGTCTGCCTCTGGGGCGCTACCCGGCGGATCTTTCAGCACTACGGTCACACCCGTCCCGACATGGGCGGCAACTGCCCCGAGCGGTTTGACAAGCAAAAGCTCTCCCTCTACCGTGGCATCCTCACCTATAACCGCAAGCATCGGAAAAAGTACTATCAGCTGCTGGAAGAAAGCGGCGTAGCCTTGACGGTATTTCGCAGCCGCAAGGAAGCTGACCGTTTTCTGGAAAATATCCGTTGACATTCGCCCGGTTATTTTGTAACATGAACATATCTTACACAAAGGAAGGTTACACTATGGAACAACCGATCATTAAAGGCGCATTTATTGCACCCAATGCCACCGTCATCGGCGATGTGGTGCTGGAAAAGGACGTCAGCGTTTGGTACGGCGCAGTGCTGCGAGGCGATGCCGGCGCCATCCGTGTGGCAGAAGGCACCAACATTCAGGATCTTGCGGTGCTGCACGAGGGCGCAATCGTTGGCAAGGGCTGCACCATCGGTCACAGCGCCATCGTCCACGGCTGTACCGTGGGTGACCACTGTATCGTGGGTATGGGCGCTATCGTTCTCAACGGTGCTGTGCTGGGCGACCACTGCCTGGTAGGCGCAGGCGCCGTTGTCACCGGCAAGATGAACGCACCTGCCGGTTCTCTCATCCTCGGCAATCCTGCCACGGTGGTAAAGCCGCTGACCCAGGCGCAGATCGACTACATCCACGAGGATGCCCAGGTCTACGTAAACCGTGCAAGAACCAGCCTGCCGGAAGTAAACAAATAAAGCAAAGGGAGAAGTCCATGCGACTTCTCCCCTTTTTTATATTTTCGGCAATGTTTGCGGCGAAACATTATTTTTCGCGCAGTGGGCAGCCAGCAGACCGCTGACCTCGCCGGTGCGGAACACCGGGCCTGCCACTCGGTAGCTGCCGTGGGCGACGAAATCACCGCTGATGCAGCGACCGCCCATAAGCAGATTTTCCACATCCCTGCTGACCAGGCAGCCCAGGGGGATCTCATAAGGCGGATGCTTATTTCCCTTCACAAACTGCTCATAACCGGCGCCGCCGGGTTTCACGCTGTGGATATCCGTATTGCCGCTGACACAGCAGATTCCATCCGGGAAGCTGCGACCGGCATACACATCCTCTGCGGTGACAGTGTAAAGTCCGTGAAGCCGCCGTCCCTCCCGAACACCGATGGCATCGGCAGTGGTGGCAATGCGGATGTTTTTCCAAATACCGCCGGAGCGACGAAGGGCATCCACAATGGTGTGCAGCTCCTCTCTTGCCTCCATGGTCGCCTGGGTAACACCCTTGGCGCTGGTACCGGGGTAATGAATATGATTGATCATCAGGGCATACACCTCACGGTTCAGCACCGCCAGCAGCGGTCCGCCGTAGGAAGGGGTGATGCCCAGCTTTGCCAGTTCCTGCAGCATGGCAGGCTTTGTGTTTTTGGAGCGCTGACTGTCAAAGGGTGCCATATCCTCATAGTCCAGGCCGGAAAGCTGACAGATCAAAGACAGTGGCTGGGTCATGCCCTCCCCGTTGCCCATGTCAAATTCCGCACCGGCATAAGCGCCCAGGTCGCCGTCGCCGGTGGTGTCAATAAAGATCTTGCCACCGTAGGCAACACTGCCGCTTTTGGACTCCGTAAGCACGTGGGTGATCCGCCCCTGACACTTTACCGCCCCGGAGAGAACTGTGTGATAAAGGATCTCCACGCCAGCCTCACGGCACATGCGCTCAAATACCAGCTTTGTCTTTTCCGTGTCTGCAATGAAGCGCTTGGGACTCTGCACACGCTTGCCCTCTGCCTCCTGCTCCAGCCGATCCATTACCTCCTGCAGAAGTCCCTCCTGCTCCAGAGCATTGATCAGCCAGGTCAGCAGCCCCCGTGTCCAAAAACCGCCAAGGCAGCCGCCACGCTCCAGCAGCAGCGTCTTTGCGCCCTTTCGTCCGGCAGCGATCGCCGCCGCAACACCTGCAGGACCGCCGCCGCAGACGACGACGTCATAACCGTTTACTTCCTCGTAATGCTTCTTGATCTCCAAAAGATCACCTCCAAGTATGCCTCTATTATACAAAGCAAGCCTTCTTCGGTCAAGGTAAGAAAAGCATTCTCCCCGAAGCAAATATGCTTCGGGGAGTGTTTATCAGCTTGCTTTCAGATTGGGAACATCCCAGCCGCTTACCGTCTCTGCGAAGTCACGGTACAGCTGCTGCACCGCTGCCTTCTGCGTATCCGTGAGGCTGTCCCAGGCTGCGCTGTCAATGGTCTCCACCAGCTTCTGCAGATAAGTGGCATTGGTGCTGCTGTACAAGTAGCTGCCGTCTGCCAGCTGCATATAGGCACGTGCGAAGATCACCGTGTTGGCATTTCTGCCGTTGGTGGCTGCATCGTTCTCCTTGGAGAGGATGTTCTGCACCAGCACAGAGTTTTGGGTGGTGCTGAAAAGGCAAGAAGCATCACTGCCGTCTGCAACGGGATCTGTGTTCTCTGTACTTAAGGTAACACCGCTGCTGACCACCAGCTTTGCCACCGCCTCATCGTAGCGGAAGCTGCCGGTGTAGTAAATGCCAGCTGCTCTTGCGCGGAGACTAACGCTCTGCAGCGCCACATCCACCTTGTGGAAGGAGCTGCCCTCTGCTTCTGCCAGCTGCACATAGCCAGCTGCCGGTGCTACAGTGCCGGTGGCTGCTGCCAGTGTGCCGTAGCCCTTTGCATCCAGCACGGTGTAGTCATCGGTCTGGGTGTCTGCCACATAAAGGGTCTCCCCTTCTGCCACAGTCACCTTGCCCAGCAGGTCACAGCCGTTCAGGTCAAGTGTCACCGTCTCGTCAACAGAAATACGCTCGCTGACGGTCTCCAGCAGCTGCACGCTGCCGCCCATGCCGGCTGCTGCCAATGCCTCTGCCAGGGTGATGTAGTAAGCTTCTGCGGTCTTTGCCACACCCAGTGTCACAGCGCCGCAGTGGCAAAGGAATTGACCGTCTGCCGCCTCATAGGTATGGCTGCCGGCTTCCGGCTTCACTGCCTTGTAGTCATAGGCGCAGGTAGCGCAAGTGCCGTCAAGCGCCTGGGTGTGCCAGATCTTGTACACGCCGTTACCGATGGCTTCATAGCAAGCGCAGTCACCCAGCCATATGCCGGGATTTGCTTCCACCCTGCCGTTATAGAAGCGGATATTGCTGTCCTTGGCATTGGTGCCGGTCTTCGCCACGGCATCCACTCTGCCGCCGTACATGGTAAAGCCGGCATCGGCGTTGGTAGCGCTGGCTGCATTCACCGTGATACCGCCTATGACCTTACCGCCGCTCATTTCCACCCAGCCGTTGGCCGTTGCGAAAACAGAAGGCTTTGCGCCGGTACCGATCACCTTTGCATTCTCCGAAATTGCCAGAAGAGAGTCTGTAACAGACAGGAAAATGTTCTCACCGGTGCAGTTGACGGAGTGCGTGCCCAAAGAGCCACCCTGCACAAGGGCATCGCCGGAAAGTGTCACAAGGGAGCCGTCGTTGAAGGCAATGTTGCCGCCACGGTAATAGCTGTAGCCGTCTGTGACTGCGCCGCCGGAGATGTGCAGCACACCGGCATTGGCAACAAAGATGTTGCCGCCCTGGGTCTCGGTGCTGACGGATGCTGTGTTATGCACAGCCTGACCGCCGGAGATAAGGCCGCCGTTAACCGTTGCCACAACACCCTCGGTGATGTAGATATTACCGCCGTTGCCGGTCACCTTTGCCTTGCCGGTGGAGGTACTGGAGGAAACCGCCTTGGCAACGGAATCCAGCGTGCCGCCGTAAATCACACCGCCGGTCATGTTCAGATCTCTGCCTGCAATATACACATTGCCGCCAAAGGCGCTGGCATTGGAAGGTACGGTAGTGCCGGTGGCCTTGCCCTCTGCAGTGACCTGGATCTTGCCGCCGGCAATAATGCCGCCGTAGATGTTCAGTTCTGCATTATAAGCGGAAATATTACCGCCACGGCCGTAGGCCTTACAGGTAGAGGAATTGTTGGTACGGGTGCCGGTGAGCAGACCGCCCAGCAGCAGACCGCCATAGATATCCAATTGACCGCCCTCACGCATGGCGATATTACCGCCATAAAGAGACAGGTTGTTGGACTTGCCGGTGTTGGTGAAGCTGAGAGATACCACACCGTCAATCACAGTACCGCCGTAAACACGTACAGTGCCGTCGCTGCCGATGTTGCCACCGTGGAGATTCACGGAGGTGTAGCCGCTTTGCTTGGTGGCTGTACCGCCTTCAATGCGGCCGTTGTAGATGTTGATAACAGAGCCTGCTGCGGCATAGATGTTACCACCGAAGCTGCCGGAAGCCGTAGCCGTACCGCCGGAGGCGATGCCGCCCTTAATCGTGCCGCCGTAGATATTCAACACGGCATTCTCGCCGTTGTAAATATTGCCGCCCTTGGCAAGCTCTGTGTTATTCCACACCGTGCCGCCGGAGATCACACCGGTGTCCATAGCGGAATCCATAATTGTCAAAGCGCCGTTGTTTTCAAAGACACGGTACCAGCTGCCGTCTGCGGCAGTGCCGGAGGCGGTGATGTCAAAGCCAGCCAGGTCAATACATACCTGCTCACCGGCTGCAATGGCAAGGGTGTTTGCCAGGGCAATATCCTGGGTCAGCACGTAGTGACCGGACTTGATTGCGCCGCCGGCTGCCCAGGTGTTACCCACCGGTGTCCAGGTGACAGCGCCGTGTTCTGCGCAATCGGAAGACACTGCCGTTACCTCACGGTACTTCTCTGCCACCTGCTCTGCCGTCAGCGGCTGGGTGTACAGCTTGGCGCTTGCCATTCTGCCCACAAAATAGGTTTCACGGGAATTTACGTTGCAGTCAGCGCCCAGGTACATGCACCGTGCCATGTAAGCAGGCACTACCAACGTACCGACAATAGACTCTTGCGCCATCAGAATGCCGTTGACATAGAACTTCAAGGTCGCACCGTCATAAGTACCCACAAGATGCACCCAGCTGCCCGGGTCAGCAGGAACTTCAATGGTGTTGTAGGCGCTGGATTTCAGTCGGCTGTACAGATACAGCTGCCCGTCGGTCTTATACATGAAGCCGATACTTGCAGACTGAAGGTTGGCAAGGATACCCATACTGGCGGTTTCCGGGAACTGATCCAGGCAAACGAAGCTTTCAATGGAATAGGAGGTCGCCATCACGTCATACCAGTTGGAAATTCCCCAGAAGCCGTAGGCATCCTGACCGCCGAAGGCGGCAACATTCTGCCGGAGACGGGAATCGTAGGACACCTGGGGTGCGCCGTAGGTCTTCAGCGGCTCGCCGTTGACAGCGTTGATGGCAGTGCCGTCGTCCCGGAACACAACGTCCAGAATGTCCGCCTGCACGGTGTCACCGCCGGTGGTGATATTCATGGTAAGAGGCTTGCTGTCTACGTTGTAGGAGCTGGTGGCATAGACCTTGATGGTGTAGTCCGTGTTGGGCTGCAGGTTCTCCACGTAGCCCTTCACACGGGTGGGCGCCGCAGCGCCGTAGTTGGCGCCGGACAGACGGTACAGTGTCTGCACCTTGGTGCTGCCCTGATATACCTCCACACGGTAGCTTTGCACAATGTCCTTACAAACCGCCTGGGGAATGGTAAATTCCACGTTCTTGTAGTTATTGGTCACCAGCTGCAGCTGGGCATCGGAAGCGAATACCGGCTGCACCGCATCCTTCACACGGTCATCGGTGTACACAAAATCCGCAGGATCAATGGAATCCAGGATGAACGGCTCGCCGTAAAGGCTCTCGGTGAACATGTTGTAGGTCAGCACACGTACTGTATCGTTGGCATCCACCTCCACGATGTAGTACATGCCGGCATTACGCACAGCGCTGTCCTCACTCTCGCCGATCCAGCCGCCCTCTTCGTCAATGGCTCTGCCGCTGCCTTGATCGTTTGTGCCGTTCATAACAGGCACAGACAAGTAAGCAAGGCCGCCGGTGTTGATGGCAGTAAACTCACCTTGCCAGATAATTCTGGGATCAGAAAGGGTGCAGTGGGTGTGACCGGAGAAGTCAATGACCTGAGGATAATTCACCAGCAGGTTCTTTAGTCCCTTGTCCGCAGCTGTGCCGTAAGAACCCTTCATAGTGCCATAGGGAGGCTGATGCTGGAGAACGAAGATCGGCTTGTCCGGGGTAGCCGCCACAGCCGCATCCAGTTCCTTTTTCAGCCAATCCAGCTTGTCCTGGGTGAAGAACAGATAATTTGCCTTATTGTAGCGGTTGGGTGCAATGACAATGAACTGATAGCCGCCCAGCTCAAACCGGGTGTCCGTTGTCTCATAGCCGCTGTACTCCAAAAACTTCTGGGTTGCGCCAACGGGGTCGTTATAATTCTGACCCGTTGCCTTGAATTCATGGTTGCCCATGGACGCCAGGGCATAGGTTCCCTCTTTGGTATGTTCCTTCAGGTAATTAAAGAAATAGGTCTGCTGATTCTCCGAACCGGTCTGGGTGTTGTCACCGATGAAGAACATGGCATCCAGCTTGTCATAAACCGGGTCATTCTCGGCATATTCATACACCGTTTCATACAGCTTTGCCAGCTGCTCATGACCGTTAATTTTATCCGTATCGTTACGGATATGCACATCACTGGTGACCATAAAACGCAGCACCGGCACAAAATCATCCTCTGCCGCTGCCACAGCTGCCTTCACCTGGGCAATCGGCATGCCGCCAAGCAAAAATGCCGCAACCAGCAAAAGGCAAATAAGCGATTGCATCCAACGAAAATTCCTCTTCATACCACAAAAACCGCCTTCCGGGGAATATTTCCCCCAATATTGCTGCCTCCAGTATACCACACAATTCCTCCATACGCAAACATTTATTTTCACATCACGAACATTTTGCGCCCGCAGGGGACGCATGCACGCCGCCCGATTTTAGCATTCCCCTCTTACGGGAGGCTTAAAAGCCTCCTCTACAAAAAAAGAAATCCCCCAAAGGCCGAAGCCTATGGGGGATAAATCTCATTTCGGTGCGCCACAAGGCATCACGAAAGTTGGCGTTTGATGGACCGGAATACCAGCCAAAAACAAACCATTTTCAGGATACCAAAGCGCCATGAAAAACGATGCTTTGATGGATTGAGGGAGAGATTTTTCGCAAAAACAAGCCGGGGCAGCTTCGGAATACTTGGTGTATTTCGGAGCTGCCCCGGTGCGGTATTGGCGGAAAAGATCCCCTCAAGCCGCAAATAAATCGTTTTTTATGGTGCTATTAATTAATAGCCGACCTTCTCCCAGCACTCGAAGGGAGCAGCCAGCTCCTCGCTGATGTAGACCTGAGTCTTCTTGGTCTGCAGCATGGTGGAGGGCAGGTAGGGAGTGATGGGGCCGTGGGTGCAGAGACGGGAGATCATTCTCTGCCAGGAAGAGAAGGTACCGCAGGTAGCCAGAGCATGAACCTCGATACGCTCCTTTGCACGCATGACATCCAGAGGTCCGATGGTAGCAGCCTTGGGAGGTACGTTAGCGATATCGCCGGACTGACCGAAGGTGCCGTTCAGGGAGTTCTGCATGATGGTCATGGGGTGCAGCTCAACGATCTGAGCAGGCTGGTTCAGCCACTCTTCAATGTCGCCGGAGCCGATGAACTCGGGGATGGGATCAACGAAAGCCATGTGGCCAGCCCAACCGGGAGAGGTGGAAGCGATGTCAGCGCCGCCCTCGGAAATATCGTTGATGAT
>JAFYNQ010000117.1 GCA_017548065.1 Oscillospiraceae bacterium | reverse complement strand
TTTGAATAATTTGTCTAGCAAATTTACTCAAGAATTTTCGTTGGCTGTTTGTTTATTCGTACACGAATGTCTTAAACAATCCATTATAAATTGTCCAAGGTGTTTGTTCGTCTTTGCGTTATTCAATTTACAAGGTACAGATCGCTGACCTCCGGGCTCGGCGCCGTTCATCGGACAGCTTGCATATGATATCACTTAGATCCGCATTTGTCAATAGGTTTTTTTAATTTTTTTGCGAATTTTTTTAGATTGTAGAATCGGGCAGTTTTCACAAACTACATGTTGTGGTTCTGTGCAATTTGCACAACTATTCGCCTGCAAATACATTGCCTGAAATGTCCCCCAAAGCATCTGCCGCATCCATGATGCTATCCTCTCTTTTTGCCAGATCACCCAAGCTTACCATACCGCAAAGCTTACCGTTTTCCACCACCGGGAGTCTTCGCACACGGCATCTTCCCATCAGGTGCGCTGCCACCCCCACCTCCATGTCCGGCTGGGCGCAGGTAACGCTGCCGCTCATCACTTCCCGTACGCTGGTCTTCCCCGGCTGTCTGCCGGCTGCCATACACCGTGTCACCAGGTCACGATCTGTCACCATACCGCAAAGCTTGCCGTCGCTGCCGCACACCGGCAGGCTACCGATATTGTACTGCGCCAGTGTCCTTGCCGCCACCTCCACGGATTCTGTGGGGGCGATGGGGATCACGTGGGACGTCATCACTTCCCTCACTTTCATAAAAACACCTCCTGCAAAGGTATTATTACCCAATGCAGGAGGTGTTATACATTATATACTATTATATTATTCTTTTTTGAAATGCTTTTCCATTTCCTTCCGGGTGCGCTCCAGCTCTTCGTGCAGTTCCCGGGCGCTCATGCGCAGCACACCGCTTCGCAGGCTGCTCAACTGCACCAGACCGTCGGAGGTCGCCACACGGACGTTATAGTTTCTGCCGATTTTTGCCACCAGGGCTTCAATATAGGCATCGCCGGTCTCATTTTCCTTTGTGTAGACCACCTGGATATTATGGAACGGCTGCTTCTCTCCCGGGTTACCCTTGACCTTATAGCCGTCAAAAACCACCACGGTATAGCATTTGCGGTAGCCGGCATAGCTGGAAAGGCGGTCACAAAGGCTGCGACGTGCCGCATCCAGATCCGACTGAGCCGCAGCGGACAGCTCCGGGTCGGCAAATATAATATTGTAGCCGTCCACGATCAGCGCCGTGTCTTTCGGCGGACGGATGGTCAGCTGTTCTGCTGCCGGGCGGTTTTCGGGCGCATGGTAAAGCCGTGTCTTCTGCGGACCGAATTCCCGTTCCATGATGGCTTCCAGTTCCTTATCTCCCAGGCTCAGGTTTCTCGTCAGCAGCACCGGCGCTTCCCGACGGTCTTCCTTACGTCCACTGTCCAGGTGCATATACTCCTGCATCCGATTCCATTTCACCGTTACACCGGCACCGTGGTCACAGAAAACGCTGTCCGGGGTATTCTCCAGATCAGCCTCGGGATCGTAAGCGGCTTCTTCCACGATCCTCTCACTGTTATGGCAGGGTCTGTAGCCCTCCAGCCGCAGCTGCAGCTGTCCCAGACCACGGGTATATGCCGCCACCTGCTCCGGGTAATCCTTCAACTCTGAAGCCGGGAGGATGCCCTGCACCGTTGCCATGGCACCGCTATTTTCCGGCGTGTCCAGCTCGCCGTACATGGCTCGGATATCCGTAATGGCTCTGCCGATCTGCTCCGCAGGAACCGTCAGCGTAAAGGCATACCAAGGCTCCAGCAGCACACTTTTTGCCTGCATCAATCCCTGGCGCACCGCACGGTAGGTAGCCTGACGGAAGTCGCCGCCCTCTGTGTGCTTCACATGGGCTCTGCCCACCAAAAGCGTGATCTTCATGTCGGTGACAGGTGCGCCGGTAAGGACACCCAGGTGGACTTTCTCCTCCAGGTGGGTCAACACCAGCCGCTGGAAATTGCCCTCCAGCACATCGGTGGGGCAGACGGTATCAAACACCAATCCACTGCCCCGGGGCAACGGCTCCAGCAACAAGTGTACCTCCGCATAGTGGCGCAGCGGTTCAAAGTGTCCCACGCCCTCTACGGTGTTTTCAATGGTCTCTTTATAGAATATTCTTCCGCTGTCAAAGGCGATCTCCATGCCAAAGCGTTCCGCCACGATACTGCGAAGCACCTCCAGCTGCACCTTGCCCATGATCTGCGCATGGATCTGCTTTCCCTGGGCATCCCAAAAGATACGCAGCTGCGGATCTTCCTCTTCCAGCTGTCGGAATTTTTGCAAAGCCGCCACCGGGTCACAGCCCTTGGGTAGCTGCACTTTATAGGTCATCACCGGCTCCAGCATAGGCTTCTCTGCGCTTTTTGCGCTGCCAAAGCCCTGACCGGCATAGGTAGCGGTCAGGCCGGTAACTGCACACAGCTGACCGGGATACACCGTCTCCGGGGTGGTGAATTTATCGCCGGAGTATAGCCGCAGCTGTACGATCTTTTCCTGCAGCTGTTCGCCTGCTGCGTTGGGGTAGGTCAAAGCCGTGCGCACAGACAGTGCGCCACCGGTGACCTTCAGCCAAGTCAGGCGCTCTCCACGGGGATCCCGGGAGATCTTATAGACCTGGGCACCGAAATCGCTCTCCGGCTGCACGCAGGGCGCACAGTCATCCAACAGCTGCAGCAGTGCGTCCACACCCTCCAGCTTCAGCGCAGAGCCGAAGCAGCAGGGAAACAGCTTCCGCTCCCCCACCAGTCTGCGCATATCTTCTTTTTCCACCGTGCCGCTTTCCAGATACCGCTCCAGCAGACGCTCATCGCACATTGCCGCTGCCTCTGCCAGGCGGTCATTATCCGAAGCATCCACGCAACCGGCATCCAGCTGCTGCAGCCGTGCCATAAGCTCTTCACAGGAGAGTCCCGGCAGGTCTGTTTTGTTCACAAACACCAGCACCGGCACACCATATCTTGCCAGCAGCTCCCACAGTGTTACTGTGTGCGCCTGAACGCCGTCTGTACCGCTGACCACCATAATGGCGCAGTCCAGAATCGGCATCACACGCTCCGCCTCGGTGCCAAAGTCCGTATGACCCGGTGTGTCCACCAGGGTAATATCCAGCTTTTCCGTGGCAAACAGCGCCTGCTTGGAAAAGACCGTGATGCCACGCTGCCGCTCAATGCTGTGGGTGTCCAAAAAAGCATCGCCATGGTCTACCCGACCAAGGGTGCGACGGACACCGCTGCGGTACAAAAGCGCCTCGGAAAGAGTCGTCTTGCCGGCATCCACATGGGCAAAGATGCCCATCACCAAATTTTGCTTACTCATTTTGTGGTAAGATTCTTATTGTTTTTTGCCTTCTTCTGCTGGGACAGCCAAATCTTCATGACCAGGCTATGGGGCAGAAGCTTTACAAGGAACACCTGTCCCTTCACGGAGAGGCCGTGGACAGAGTAGTCTTTTTTGGTCTTGTACAGATCCTTCAGACCTGTTTCCACCACATCGGCAGCTTCCCAAAGGTGGTTATAATACTGCACCTCGTTGCCATTGGTGGTGAGGGCATGGTTGAAAAATTCCGTCTTGACCCAACCGGGATTCATGGCCATCATACGGATGCCGGTACCCTTCAGTTCCTGATTGACTGCTCTTGTGTAGCTGAGCACAAAGGACTTGGTAGCGCCGTAGGTGGCAATATAGGGAACCGGCTGGAAGGCAGAGAGGCTATCCAGCTGCAGCACGTGGCTGCCCTTTTGCATATAAGGCAGTACCAATCTTGTCATCATTACCAGTGCCTTGCAGTTCAGGTCAATCATCCGCAGGTCTTCTTCCACCGGGATGTTGTCAAACTTGCCGAACTTTCCGAAGCCTGCGGCATTCACCAGCAGCTTTACATCCGGCTTTTCTTCAGCCAACAGTTGGGAGAAGCTCTCAAAGCTATTGTTATCGCAAAGATCCAGCGCAACAGGACGCACCGGGGTCTTCACCTCGTCTGCCAGGGCAGCCAGCGCTTCCGCTCTTCTTGCGATGACCCAGATCTCATCCACCTGCACATACTGTGACAGCTGCAGAACAAATTCTCTTCCCATACCGGAGCTGGCGCCGGTGACAATGGCAATTTTCATAAAAGCACTCCTTACAATGCAGTTTGTGTATCGTTGGGATCGCCGTTTCGTGCCAGGTCATATTCCTGACTCCAGTCCAGATCCCGGTACTTTTCTCCACGGGGGTCGGTGTTGATCCAAGCAAGCAGCATGTCTAACATTTCTTCCGTCCAGGTGGCGCGGTCGATCTGCGCTGTGGTAAACTTGCCCTGGGTGATCATTTCAAAGCCGAAGTCGTCCTTTACGTGGGTCTTGGCAGCGCCCTCCACCACCTCCTGCACCAGATGGCTGGGGATGAACAGCACGCCGCCACCGGCGCCGTAGACGATATCACCGGGCAAAACCGTTGCCTTGCCGATACGGGTGATGTGGTTGAAATCCTTGATCACAAATTCACGGATGGGTGTGGGGTCAATGCCACGGTAGTACACCTGCACATCCGGCACCTGCTTCATCTGCTCCACGTCCCGGATGCCGCCCCATACAACAGCGCCGCCGGTCTTGGTACGGGTACGGATGGCTGTGGTCAGGTTACCGCCCAGGTAAGTACCTTTAAAGATCTTATCGTACATATCCACCACAACAACATCGCCCTCCACCAGGGTGTCAATGACCCACTGGTTGAAGTTGCCGCTTCTGCCCTCCTGGCGACCCACATCAAACATCACGTCCAGCAGGTCAGGACGGGTAGGTACATAGGTAGCCGTGACGGCTCTGCCGATGAGCTTTCTTCCGTCATCGTGGAGGGTACGCAGGTCACCCTCAAACTGGGACTCATAACCCTTTACGTAGATGGGCTTCCACAGCTCCTCCAGTGTCATTTTGTACATCTCATCAATGTATTTCTGCGGCACCTTGGGTCTGCCGTCGGGGAAGCGCTCACCCTTCCACAAGGGAGTCAGGGCAATGATCTCTTCACGGGAATTGAGTTTCATGATCTCTCCTCCATTTTATTCTACTATAATAAAATACACGCAGTTGGCGGTCAGTGTCAAGGGCTGCAGAGTACTACCCTCCGCCACATAGGTTGCCACCGGCTTCAGTGCGCCCTCTTTGCGTAGCGTTGCCAGCTGTTCTTTGTCAGGACACTGGGGGCTGCCCATCTTCTCAAACAAGCGGTAAGGATTGGTGTTTTCTTTGTCAATGCACCACACCGTCACCTGCTTGCCGGTGACGTCCTCTTCAAAGGACAGCGCCTCTGCAACCGTCGGCAGCTCCTCACGGAAGTTCTCCTCCGCGTAGGTTAACATAACTCTGTAACCCTTTTCTGTTTTGGTGGGGATCACAAAAAGGTCTTCCAGCTCTGTCTTGCTCTCCACGATGCTTGTTGCCAGCCAGGATCCCAGTAGGTGGGCATTGTAAATCGGCTTTGCAATAAAGTTCAGTGTGAAGAAATTACGGAAGCCGGAGAAATCCTCTGTCATTTCATGTTGACCGGAAAGGCAGATGGAAAGGGTGGACATATCGTAACCCGTATCCAGCAAACGGCGGATCAGCTTCACATAGTAAGCAGAGAACACCTCTGTTTCACGGAACATCAGCTCCGGACACTCCAGGCGGTTGGCAAAGCCACGGGTGGCAATGCCCCACTCGTCAATGACGATCTCCTTTTTCTCATAGCCGTTTTTCCGGATAATATCCATGTAGCCTTCATGTCTGTTGATATTGTTCTCCACCGTGACCTTACCGGTGCCGTCCTTCAAGAACTTAGGGCCGGTGCCGTAGTTATGGAGCGCAATATAATCCAGGCGCAGGTTGTTTTTCCGCACATACTGCAGGAAATAATCCAAAAACAGTGTCTTGTTAGCAAGGGCAGGGCCACCCACTGTCAGGCTGGGGTATACGTCTGCCGTGGCACGGATGAAGGCGGTATACATTTCATTATATTCCGTTGAGCGCTCCTCCTCGTGACCGGAGGGCAGCTGGGACATAAAGAAGGAGGGAATATCCGGCTCATTGAAGCAGTGCAAATGCCACTTGCTCACCAGGTCAATGCCGTAGCGCTCCACGATATGATCTGTGTAAGCACGGCACACTGCCTCCCACTCCTCAATTTTCTCAGGAGGAGAGGTGTTCCACATCTTACCCTTGTAACGGGTGGCATTAAAAGCAGATGCTTTTTTATACTCTGTGCTTCTGGCAATGCAATCCGGCATGCCGCCATAGGCGATAAGTAAATCATAGCCTTTTTCCACAAGATAGTCAAGGCGCAGATCGGAAAGGCGGAAATCGTACTGCAGGTTGCCCTCTTCATCACGGTAGACAATGTCCTCCAGCATGGCATAAATACGCACTGTGCCGATGCTGCCGTCCTCTGCTATGCGATCCAGGATCCGTTTGCCCCAGGGATCTTCCACAGCATCGGTGGGATGGAACAAACAATGGTTCCAGAATTTTTGCGTTTTGCGAATTACTTCATTTCCAATTTTGATCATGCTTTCCCCTCCACTGCTTCCATAATTCCTTTCAAATAACCGATCGCGAACAATCTTCCCATGGCATCATAACCGGGAAGTGTGGACACTTCGCCTGCCATGGTGGGTACATGGTCTACCCGAATAGGCACGTCTACGCCGCATGCCTTATATACCTCCATAAGACGTGCCATGGGCAATGCGCCGTTATCATGGAAGGTCTCACGGAAGCCGTTTTCTGTTTTTACGGTGTTACGGAAATGGACAAAGAAAATTTTCTCCGCCATTTCTTTAATATACTGCTCCAGGTCCTCTCCCATAATATAGAAGTTTGCCTGGCACATGGTAATGCCCAGGCTGGGGCTGGGGCAAATGTCATAGACCGCTTTGCGGATGTTCTCCCCGGAGATCATGATCCGCTCCACGTCACCCAGTCTGGGCACCGGGGGATCATCGGGGTGCAGCGCCAGGCGGATGCCCCAGCGCTCTGCCTCGGGGATCACCGCTTCCAGGAAATATTTGTAATTCTCCCAAAGCTGCGCGGCTGTGATCTTCGCCTCCACGGGGGTAAAATCTGCCATAGAGAAGGCGGTGACCTTTGCGCCGCCACGCTCTGGGTAATCACTGCGGGTACGCAGCCAGCCGATGTGCGCCATCCAGTTAAAGCAGATGGTTCTGATATCCAGGCTGTCCATAATGGGCAGCATCTTGATCACTTTTTCAATGCTCTCGTCCCGTTTTTCGTCGCCTGCCTTGATATGGTCATGGACACAGTTAGGCATAGGCTCCACGATCACCGGGGTGATGCCAACGTCTGTAAAATTCTTATGTACCTGCTGCCAGTGGGTCTTATTGGTCAGGTCAAACCATTCCTCCTCCGGCAGGCGGATCACACCGTGGCGCACACCGGACTGCAGGGCAAAATCCCAGGTAGCATCCCGTGTGCTGCGGAAATAATCGGTCAGCAGCATATTACACGCCTCCCAGGGTGAGGAAGCCGCCATCCACCGGCACGGTAGCGCCGGTGACGAAGCCGGAGGCTTCTTCATTCAGCAGCCACTTTACGCAGCCTACCAGGTCGGCAGCCTGACCGAAGCGACCCATGGGGGTGTGGGAGATCACCTGCTCGCCACGCTTGGTAAGGCCGTCCTCCACAGTGCCCAGGTAGTTCTTGCTGCGCTCATTGACCATGAAACCGGGTGCCACCGCATTGATGCGGATGCCGGCAGGCGCATAGTAGGCGGCAAAGGACTGGGTCAGGTTGGTGACAGCTGCCTTACTCATGGCGTAGGCAAAGCAACGGGTCAGAGGGCAGTAGGAATTCATGGATGCAAAATTCACAATGCTGCCGCTGCCTTTCTTTGCCATCTGCTTGGCAAACTCCAGCATAGGGATCACGGTACCCATGGTGTTGATCTTCAGCACACTTTCAAAAGCCTCGGTATCAATATTGTAAAGACCACGCTCGCCCTCCGGCAGCGTGCCATCCAGCTCACGAGGGTCAAATTTTGTAATGGAGGGCATTGCCTTCTGATTGTTTCCGCCTGCGCCGTTGATCAGGTAGTCACAGCCACCGGCTGCTGCCACCAATTCGCCCAATCGGGCAATGGCTTCCTTGTCGGTCACATCGCAGGCAAAAATTTCTGCCTTGGGGGCATCCAGCTGTGCGATCTTGTGGGCGACCTTTTCCAGCTTTTCCGCAGTTCTGCCCACCAGAAATACCTTTGCGCCCTCCTCTGCCAGACGAACAGCGATCTCGGAGCAAAGCGTGCCACCGGCGCCGGTGACCACTGCGATCTTATTTTCAAACATACCCATTTTCATTTACCTCCCAAAATCTTTCGGTTTGCATTTTCAAAACAAATATTTCTGATCATATCTCCCAGCTGCGAGGGTGTCAGCTCCCACTGACGCACTTTGTTTTGTTCATCCAGCCAGCTGCACAGCAATCTGCGGAAATAGTCATGGCGCACAAAGGAGAGAATGCTTCTGGAGTCGGTGGTCATGCCGATAAACCGGGAGACCACGCCAAAGGATGCGATGCAGTTCAAAGTATTTTCAATGCCCATGGGGTGGTCGCACCACCACCAGGCAGGTCCAAGCTGCACCTTGGAGGCAATACCGTCCTGGGAATAGGAGCCTTGCAGAACAGAAAAAGCTGCCTGATCTGCCATATTCAGCGGAAACAGCACTGTATCGGGAAGACCGCCTGCCGCTTCCATTGCGCCCAGCAGGTCACAGATATCATTCACAGAAAAGCTGCTGCCTGCGGCGGCATAGCCACCGGCAGGGCCTGCCAGCTTTGCCAGTCGGGGACTGGTGCTGCGCTTTGCGCCCATATGCAGAAGCAGTGTCCAGCCACGCTTTGCGTATTCCGTTCCCAGCTTCACCAGGCGTTCTGCCCGGTCCTTGTGGGAGAAAAAGTCTGCATCCAGGGCATGGTCAGCAAAGCGGCAGCCCTTTTCCGCAAACGCATCCAGGCGGCGGCAAATTTCCGCCATATCCCATTCTTCCGTCAGCAGATTGTCTCCACGAAGAGAGGGTGCGACCGTAACACCGTCAAAGCCGGAAAGGTCATCCTGCAGCTGTGCCACCGGGGACTGATAGTGAATGCCGAAGCGCTTTAAAATGGCATTGTTGGAATACTCCGGTGTTGCCAGCAGCGCGCCTGCCGCATCATAGATCTGCCGTGCATTTTCTTTGCAAGGCATTTCCGCAATGCCGAAAATGGCAGAAAGCTCCATCCGTGACCAGTCATAGACCGGGTTGCCTGCCAGCAAGGGGAAAATTTCGCAATACTTTTCAAATTTCTCGTAATCCGAGGCATCGCCGGTGATATAGTGCTCGGGAACACCGCAGATGCGCATAAGGCGGTGCTTGTAGGGGTCGGATGCCAGCCAAAGCTCTGTGAGATTTTTAAATTTCCGATCTTCGGCAATATCCGTCACAGACACATGGTTATGAAAATCAATAATGGGAAGCTCTTTTGCGTAGATCTCATAAAGGTTATTTGCTTCCGGTGTTTTCAGCAAGAAATCACTGCGCATAAAATCGCCGTCCTTTCAATTGTATCATACCACACCGCCGTCGGTGTCACAATCCCCAATCTGACATTTTTTAACACAATTCGCTCACACCATTGACACCGCTGCCCGAAAGAAGTATCCTATGGTCAGGAGGTGTTTTCATGCGGCTTGAACACAATTTGCAGTCCCCCGGGTTTACTGTCCAAAAAATTGATGTTTTGCAGGTAAGCCGGGAGGCAGGCTACACCCATTCCTACCGAAACGGCAGAACAAAGCACGGCTTTATTCTGGTTTTAAGCGGTGTTATGCAATTCACGCTGTTGCAGGAGGATGTAGCGCCCTTGCAGGCAGAAAAAGGGACGCTGGTTTTTATCCCCCAGGGAACATCCTACACCGGCACCTACCTGGAGGCAGACACACAAATAAGAGTTGTACAATTTGATCTTTCCTCCGGCACGCTGCCCTCCTATTTACAGCAGTGCGCCGTATTGCCGTTGCCCAACGCTGCGGAGCTGATCGGTGCTTTCTTCCTGCCTGCAGGCAACCACCCCTTCGGAAATTCCTTCTATTCTCTTTTCTGCTTTTACAATCTTTTATGGCAGCTGGATGAGCAATGCACCAGGATCCCCTCCAAATACAAGAAGCTGCTGCCTGCTCTGTCTGCGCTTTCCGCCGCCAGCACCGAAAGTCACCCCATCACCTATTACGCAGCGCTGTGCAACATGAGTGAGTCCACCTTCCGTCGGCTTTTCCGGGAATATACGGGACAGTCCCCGGTGGAATACCGCAACGCTTTACGTCTGAATGCCGCAAGAGTCCGCCTGCAAAGCGGTGAGTACAACGTCTCCGAGGCTGCGGAGTCCGCCGGATTCACAAACCTCTCCTTTTTCATACGGCTGTATAAAAAGAAGTACGGCTATACCCCCAAGAAAGAGTAACCTTTTTATCTGCCGAAACATAAAATCGCAGCCCATTTTGTCTAATATAACACTATTGCCATCCAGCCATTTTATTGTTATAATGTATATATTCTAAAATAACATAGGAGGTTTTACTATGAAAAAGATTATTGCATTGCTTCTTTGCTTTGTACTGACCGTCAGCATCTTCTCCGGCTGCGGCGGTGGTGAGACCGCGGGCGCCCCCAAGATTGAAAGTTTCTCCGTTGGCTATGCCAAGGCAGACATCACGCCCACCGAATCCGTGCCTCTACGTGGCTACGGCGATGCTATGGAGCGTTTCTCCGAAGGCTTCCTGGAGCCCATGTATGCCACCTGCGTTGCTTTTGCCGACACAGACGGCACCAAGGTACTTCTCATCTCCACTGACATGACCAACAGTGCCGATGCCATGACCAAGTCTGCCCGTGAGAAGATCTCCGCCGAGACCGGCATTCCCTTCAGTAACATCTTGTTCACCGCTTCTCACAGCCACAGCGCACCGGACTATTCCCAGGCTGTACCCACCATTACCAATTACATTGCTATGTTTATTGACTCCGTGACCGCCGGCGCAAAGGCCGCTGTTGCTGACCTGGCACCTGCTACCATGGAGACCGGTTACACCCGTATTGACCGCGCCAACACCGTCCGTCATTATCTGCTCTCTGACGGCAGCTATCAGGGCAAGGCCGTGGGTTCTGTTCCTAAGGACAAGCTGATCGGTCATGCCACCAAGGTGGACAACCTGATGCAGGTGGTAAAGTTCACCCGTCCCGATGAGAACAAGAAGGACGTTGTGCTGGTCAACTGGTGCGGTCACCCCATGGGTGTTAATGACGACACCCTCTATAAGATGGCAGGCCCCAACTACCCCGGCATTCTCCGACAGACTCTGGAAGCCAAGTATGATTGCGAAGTTTCCTTCGTCCTCAGCGGTTCCGGCAATGTCAACAACGGCTCCCAAATTGCAGGCGAAGTTGATCAGAAGACTTATGTGGATCACGGCGAGCGTCTTGCCCGTGAGGCAGCGGATGTCATTGACAACAAGCTGACCCCCGGCAGAGCTGACAAAATTATCCTGAACGAAAATCTGTGGGTCACACCCAACAGAAAGAACGGCAACAGCACCGTGCCTCTGTACGCCTTCACCATTGGCGACTGGGCTTGCGTTACCGCTCCCTTTGAGATTTTCGACACCAACGCCATGGCCGTTCGTGATGCATCCCCCTTCAAGATGACCTTCTACGCATCCTGCGCCAACGAAGCACACGGCTATCTGCCCACGCCCGCATCCTACAGCTGGGCCATCACTTATGAAGCAGGCATCACCAAGTACCCCCAGGGTACTGCAGAGCTACTGCAGGAGCAGCTGATTGGTCAGCTGAATACCATCTTTGCCGAGTCCGGCATTGAGAAGGTGGAAAAGGGTGAGGGTTACAACACCCCCGAATTTGTCCCCAGCTCCGACGGCACCATTTACATGAACCCTGCTCCCGGTCAGGCCTCTTCTGCTACTTTGGTGCAGAATGGCTTCTATTCCATCACTCTGCTGAAGGGTACTTCCTCCTTCAAAACCATGCTTTGCATTGACAAGGAGACCGCCGACAAGGTGATCGCCGCCACCCAGATGGAACTGGTTCTGAACGAATCCAACGTCATCGTGGATGTCATTCCCAAGTAATAAGTGTAAACAAGAAAACCGCCTGCCCCGTAAGGGACAGGCGGTTTTTACATAGTGTTTGGGTCAATACTGGGTGGGTTCAATGTGCCAGATCTCCTCAGCATACTGACGAATGGTGCGATCGGAGGAGAACTTTGCGCCGCTGGCTACGTTTACAAGGCACTTTCTGCCGAAGGCTACACGGTCTGCATAGTCACGGTTGGCACGGAGCTTTGCTTCCATATAGGATTCATAATCCATCAGCAGGAAGTAGTGGTCTGCCTGATGCCAATCTGTACCATCCAGGATGGCATGGAACAGCTCACGCTGACTATCATCGGTGGGCACAGTGCCGTCCACCAGGGTGTTCACAGCTCTCTGCAGGTCGGGATTGTGGTCATAGATCCAACGGGGATTGTAGGTAGCTCTGGAGTTATTGATAATATCCACAGTGACACCGAAGATATAGTTATTCTCCATGCCGGCTTCCTTTACGATCTCCACATTGGCGCCATCCATAGTACCCAGGGTCACAGCGCCGTTGAGCATCAGCTTCATATTGCCGGTGCCGGAAGCCTCTGTGCCTGCAGGAGAGATCTGCTCGGAGATATCTGCCGCAGGAATAATATGCTCGGCATAAGAGCAGTTATAGTTCTGCACAAATACAACCTTCAGCTTATCATGCACCTCGGGATCGTTGTTGATCATACGGGCAATGCGGTTGATATAGCGGATAATCGCCTTGGCACGGGCATAGCCGGGGGCTGCCTTGGCGCCAAAGAGGTAAACCGTAGGCTGGAAATCCGGTAAGCTGCCGCTCTTCAGACGGAAATAGATATCCACAATGGACAGCGCATTCATCAGCTGGCGCTTATACTCATGCAGACGCTTTACCTGCACATCAAACACAAAGTCGGGATTCAGGCGGATGCCCTCTTTCTCCAGGATGATCTTGCAAAGCTGCTCTTTTTTCAGCCGCTTCACATCGTTGAACTGGCGCACCATGTCGTCATCAATCATGGGCTTCAGCTTTGTCAGTCTGTCCAGGTCGCCCAGGAAGTCGCCGCCGATGCGGTACTTGATCAGCTGGCTCAGCTCGGGGTTACACAGACCCATCCAGCGACGGGGTGTCACACCGTTGGTCTTGTTCTGGAAACGGTCGGGGAAGGCGGCATACCAGTCACGGAAGCAGTCATCCTTCAAAATCTGGGAGTGGATCTCTGCCACGCCGTTGACGTAGCTGCCCACATAGATGCTCAGGTTTGCCATGTGCGCTGTGTTGTCACGGATAATATACAGCCCGGGCTGCTCACGCTTCAGCTTCTCGTCAATGCGGCAGATAATATCCACGATCTCCGGCACAACGCTGCCCAAAAGATCCAGGGGCCACTTTTCCAGTGCCTCTGCCATGACGGTGTGGTTGGTGTAGGAGAAGGTCTTCTGTGCCACGCAGAAGCTCTGCTCAAAGTCCATGCCCTCCTTCATCAGCAGGCGGATCAGCTCGGGAATAGACATAGCAGGGTGGGTATCGTTCAGCTGCACGGCATAATGCTCTGCAAAGTGGCTCATATCTGTGCCATGGACAGACTTATACACACGCAGCATATCCTGCAGAGATGCGGAAGACAGCACATACTGCTGCTTGATACGCAGGCGCTTGCCCTCCCAGGTGGAATCGTTGGGGTACAGCACACGGGTGATGTCCTCTGCCTTGTTCTTCTGTGCCAGGGCACGGAGATAGTCCTGATCATTAAAGGCATTGAAGTCCAGTTCTTCCTCGGCCTCACACTGCCACAGACGCAGCGTGCCGATATTGTTGGTGCCGTAGCCTACAACAGGCACATCGTAAGGCACAGCCAGCACTGTGTGCTCCGGGAACTCCACACGAACAGTGTGGTTATAGCGGCGGTAAGACCAGGGGTCACCGTACTTTGCCCAGTCATCTGCGCCCTCTACCTGGCTGCCGTTTGCGTCAAATTTCTGCTTGAACAGACCGAAGCGGTAGCGCAGGCCGTAGCCGGACAGAGGAATATTGATGCTGGCTGCGCTGTCCAGGAAGCAGGCAGCCAATCGTCCCAGACCGCCGTTACCCAGGGCAGCATCCTCCACGTCCTCCAGGATGGCAAGGTCAACACCGCGCTCGGCAAACAGCTGCTTCATCTCGTCCAGGATGCCCAGGTTGTACAGATTGGAATACACCAGGCGGCCGATGAGATACTCAGCAGAAATATAATAAGCCTTTCTCTGATGCATACGGGTGTGCTTACTGTTGTTCCAGTTTTCACTGATGTTCATCATCACAGCAGTACCCAGTGCCTCATGAAGCTCCGTTGCGGATGCCTCACGGAGGGAGACATCGTGGGTAAACTTCAGAAATGCTTCTGTCATTTTCAAAATATTCAAACAGTTATAGCTCATAGTCAATACTCCTTATTTTCACAGCGACCGTACAAAACGGTCATTGCCTTGATTCTGTCCGCCAAGCCCTCGGAAAAGCTTCCGGGAAGCGTTCGCCAGGTCCAGTTTTTCCCCATGGTGCCGGGGAAATTCATACGGGCCTTTTCTCCCAGCTCCAGCCAATCCTGCATTGGGATCACACACAGCTTGCTGACACTTCCCAGCGCTGTGCGGATCACGCCCTGCACCAGCCCCTCCCCTTCGGAAAGGCGCATATATTCCCTGGCATAGGTCAGTGTTGCTTCTGGCGCTGTGTCCAGCCACTGCCGCAAGGGCATGTTGTCATGGGTGCCGGTATAGCATACTGTGTTCTGTATATATGTATGGGGAAGATAGATAGAAGGTTCCCGGGAGTCAAAAGCAAACTCCAGCACACGCATACCGGGAAGGCCTGCCCCATCCCGCAGATCAAACACATCCTGGGTCAAAAGTCCCAGATCCTCTGCGATCAGCTCCAGCTGGGGAAGTTTCTTTTTCACGGTATCAAAGAAATCCATGCCGGGACCTTTTTCCCACTTGCCGTTTTTGGCAGTGGCATCTCCATAAGGCACAGACCAGTATGCCTCAAAGCCACGGAAATGATCCAGCCGCACCATATCATACAGACCCATAGCAAAGCCCAATCGGCGCAGCCACCAGTGGTAGCCGTCTTTTTTATGCGTCTCCCAGCGGTAAAGAGGGTTGCCCCAAAGCTGACCGTCTTCCGTGAAAGCATCCGGGGGACAGCCTGCCACCGCCCGGGGATTACGCTGACTGTCCAGCTGGAACAGCTCCGGGCTGCACCACACCTCCACAGAATCCAGCGGCACGTAAATAGGCACATCGCCCAGAAAACGGATCCCCTTCCCGTGGGCATAGCTGCGAAGCGCCTCCCACTGGGTATAGAAAAGATACTGCAGGAAACAGTAGAAACGAATGGGTCGCTCCAGTTCCTTACGAACCTCCCAAAGGGCATCGGGATCCCGATATTTCAGCGGCGCATCCCAGCTGTACCAGGGACTTCCGGAAAATTTATCCTTCAGCGCCATGAACAGCGCAAAGTCCGGCAGCCAATCCGCATGTTTCCGGCAGAATGCATCCAGCGCCCGGTGATCGGCGAAACGGTCAAAGGCTTTTTTCAGCAGCGCAAACCGATTTTCATAAAGAAGACCGAAATCCACCTGCTCCGGGTCATCGCCCCAGGCATACATTTCCGGCTCCTCCGCCGTCAAAAGTCCTGCTTCCACAAGGGACGGAATATCAATCAGATAGGGGTTGCCTGCGAAGGCAGAGCAGGATTGGTAGGGAGAGTCACCGTAGCCGGTGGGGGTCAGAGGCAGCAGCTGCCATACAGACTGTCCGCTGCGTTCCAAAAAGTCAACAAAGCCATAGGCCTCACGTCCCAAAGTACCAACACCGTACCTGCCGGGCAGCGATGTGATATGCATTAAAATACCGCTTTGCCGCATTTCTCTCTCCCCTTTCCGAAGGTCCATTTTCAAAAAAGAAAATTCTCCCCAATTTATTATATAGAGAGTAATACTTTTGGAGCGGTTTGTCAAGGGAAAGTCGCTGGAAATTAAGGGAAATTGCGGCTTTTCTTTTCCGCCGTTTTCCGCATTGACATATAACAGGGATTTTACTATAATATTAAATAGTATATACCATCAGGAGGTAATCTAAAATGAACGAACTACAGAAAAAGATCAGCGAGATCGGCGTTGTCCCGGTTATCAAGCTTTCCAACCCCCAGCGTGATGCCAAGCCTTTGGCAGATGCTCTGTGCGCAGGCGGCGTTCCCGTGGCTGAGGTCACCTTCCGTGCAGCCGGCGCTGCCGATGCTATCCGCATCATGGCAGAGAGCCATCCCGAAATGCTGGTAGGCGCAGGCACCGTCATGACCACCCAGCAGGTGGACGAGACCATCGCTGCCGGCGGCAAGTTTGTTGTCACCCCCGGTCTTGATATTGAGATCGTAAAATACTGTCAGGAAAAGGGCATCACCATTTTCCCCGGCTGCACCACACCCACCGATTACCACGCTGCCTACAAGCTGGGTCTGGAAGTGCTGAAGTTCTTCCCTGCCGAGCAGTCCGGCGGTCTGGATAAGATCAAGGCAATGGCCGCTCCCTTCCCCATGTTTAAGGTCATGCCCACCGGCGGTGTCAGCCTGAAGAACCTGGCAACCTATGCCGCTTCTCCCGTGATCTGCGCTTGTGGCGGCAGCTACATGGTCACCGCAGAGCTGATTGAGAACGGCGCCTGGGATGAGATTACCGAGCTTTGCAAAAAATCTGTTGAAATTGTTAAGGAGGCCAGAAAGTAATGGAAGAAAAGGAACTGATGCAGGAAGAGGACAGCATCATTGTGCTGACCGACGAAAACGGTGTGGATACCGAGTTTGAGTATCTGGACTGCATTGAGTACGCAGGCAAGGAGTACCTTGCTCTGTTGCCCACCGAAGAAGGCTGCAATGAGATCGTGCTGCTGGAGGTCGAGCCCGTGGACGAGGAGAATGAAAACTACCTGGCCATTGAGGACGAGGCTACTCTGGAAGCTGTCTACGCCATCTTCAAGGATCGCTACAAGGACATCCTGACTTTTGAGGACTAATCCAAAATGCAAGCTGCAGCAAACTGCTGCAGCTTGTTTTTTTGCAAACCGGAGTTTGACTTTGTCACCGGAATCGTGTAAAATTAAGCCAGATTTTTGAAGGGGTGACATATTATGAAAATTGGTAGATTAAACGATTTTTTTGACAATATACCTTTCTCCTGCCACTTTGCGGAAACGGCTTTGGTGCCGGAGGCAGAGTTGGTGGGTGATCCTATGAAGGCGGAGCTTTTGCAGATCCGCTGGGCGCAGATCCGTGACGAGGAGCTGGCGCTGGATATTACGCTGCCCCAGGCAGCTTTTGTGGACACCATTGCCCTGCACTTTGGTCCCAAAACCGCTGTCAGCTATGCAAAAGTGGTGGCAGACGGCGAGACAGTTTACGTCCATACCGCCGAGACCGGCAAGGGCATCAAGACACCGGTGCTGAACCTCACCGCCGGTGTTAGCTGCCAGGCGCTTACGGTGATCCTGAGCCTGAATTTTTCCTCTTTGCAGCTGGAGAATATAGAGCTGTTTGGCGCTTTGGAGGACGGCGCAGACCTCTTCCCCACCCCGGACAGCGTTGTTTTGGGCGAGGGCAATGTTCCTGCCGAAGCTTTCACCGGTTGCTGCGCAAGCACCCCCGAAGCCAAGCAGGCAGCTGCCATCTTGTGCGAGAAGTGGAACGAACGGAAGGCGAACACCATCTCTTCTGACAGCGGCAATATTTGCTTTGCAGAAGATGCCGCCATTGCCGCCGACGGCTACACCCTGGAGATCACAGAAAAGGGCGCAACCATCTGCGCTTCCAATCTCCGTGGCTTCGTGTACGGCGCCGAAAGCTTCATCAAGCTTGCTCAGAGCAAGGAACTGCCCCTTGTCCGCATCACTGACCGACCCTTCAAGGCATTCCGTGGTGTCCATCTGTTTATCCCGTCGGAAGCCGGCATGGACTTTGCCAAGCGGCTTATTAAATACGTCATCTCCCCCATGGGCTACAACACTGTCATTCTCCAGGTGTCCGGCGGCATGATCTATGAGCGCCACCCGGAGATCAGCGCCGCCTTTGCCCACGCTGTGGAAATGCGCAGCCAGGGCTGGCCTGCCTTCCCCCATAACGGCATTGCCGAGGGCAAGCCCATTACCAAGGCGCTTTTAAAGGAATACATCGCCTACATCCGCAGCTTCGGCATTGATGTGATCCCCGAGGTGCAGAGCCTTGCCCACGTGCAGTACCTGACCCATGCCTTCCCGGAAATTGCAGAGATCGCACCGGAGCAGCTGAAGGACAACGTGGATACCACCCAGGAGGACAAGCTGCCCAGCACCTTCTATCACCACGATTACTGTCCCTCCAACCCCCGCACTTATGAGATCCTTTTTGACGTCATTGACGAGATCATTGAGGTATTTGAGCCCAGAGAGTTTGTCCACATGGGTCATGACGAGGTACGCTCCATCGGTGTCTGTCCCCATTGTAAGGACAAGACCCCCACAGAGCTGTTTGCCGGGGACATCAACAAAATTCACGCTTATCTGGCGCAAAAGGGTCTGCGCATGATGATTTGGGGCGATATGCTCCAGCCCATGCCCAAGTACCCCACCCATCCCGCCATTGACCTGATTCCCAAGGACATTGTGATTCTGGACTTTATCTGGTATTTCCATCTGGATAAGGACATTGAAGACAATCTTCTTTCCAAGGATTTCCAGGTACTCATCGGCAATCTCTACTCCAGCCATTTCCCCCGGTACGAAACCCGCATTCGCAAGGAAGGCTTGAATGGCGGACAGATCTCTGCCTGGGTAGCAACCACCGAGAAGGATCTGCAGCAGGAGGGCAAGCTGTACGATTTCCACATGACCGCCCAGCTGCTTTGGGCAGAAAGCTATCAGCGCAATTATTTCCAGGTATATGACCGTCTGATCTCTTCCCTGATGCCCAAGCTGCGTGAGGATTTAAATAACATCCGCTACCCCTCCCGTCTTCCCGGTGCAGAGCTTGCGCTGCTGGGTGAAAATGCCGACAGTCTCACCCCGGAATTTACCGTAGGCGGCAGCTACAGCAGCCTGATTTTCCGTCACTGCGCACTGCGGAAGATCACCCGTCAGCCCTGGCTGGAGCTGGATGTAGTGGCAAATTATATTATCACCTACACAGACGGTGAAAAAGAGACCGTCCCCGTAACCTACGGCGGCAACGTTGGCTTTGTCGGTCGCAAGCAGAATGCGCCCATCCCCCATTCCTTCTACCGCCACACCGGCTACACCGCCACCTATTTCAGCGACAGTGAGACACGCTACGGCAAAAACGGTGAGATCGAGACCACTTATATCTATGAATACCTCCCCAAAGCAAAGCCCATCGCCTCTATCTGCGTAGAACAAAATCCCGCATTTGAAGCAAAGGTGCTGCTGAAATCCGTTTTGGGTGTAAAGTAAGTTTCGGCTTCGTACGCTGTCTGCGCACCAATCAGATAACCTTAAATTCGACGAAGGAATGAGCAAGTATGGATAAAGAAACGGTTGGAACTGTACTGTCTGTTGCAAAGCAATGGTGGTTAAAGGTGAATACAAAACCTGTACGCATGGGCCCTTTGGACGGAGCAACTTTTCCGCATATCATCAAAGTGGAGTATGTTGTGGAGGGCAAGACCTACACAAAAAGAAAATGGATCGGCGCAGGCAAAGAAGTTCCTGCTGTGGGAAGCAAGCTGACAGTGCTTTATTGCTCCGACAAGCCGAGCAAAGCAAAAATTCTCTAATTCAACAAATTCCAATTTAACGGAGAAAGCCATGGGAAAGCAATTATCGGAAATGACCTTGGAAGAGCTGTGGCAGTTGTTCCCTATCATTCTTACCGCACACCAAGGGTGTTGGAAAGAATGGTATCAGGAGGAGGAAGCACTGCTAAAGAAGGTCCTTCCGCAAGCTGAAAGAATAAGCCATATCGGCAGTACGGCTGTCTCTTCCATTTGGGCAAAACCTATTATTGATATTCTTGTGGAAGTCCCCGGGGACAGAAGCTTGTTTGCCTATAAAGATCTTATCGTCCACAGCGGCTATCTTTGTATGTGGGAAAGTGAAAAAGAGCTGTCCTTCAATAAAGGCTACACAGAGAACGGCTTTGCCGAGAGAGTGTTCCATTTGCATCTGAGATATACCGGCAATAACCACGAATTGTATTTTCGGGATTATCTTAATCAGTTTCCCGATATTGCAAAAGAATACGAAACATTAAAGCGTTCATTATGGAAAGCATACGAGCATGACCGGGACGCTTATACCAATGCAAAAACGGAATTTGTGACAAAATATACCACGCTGGCAAAAGAGATATACGACGGCAGGTACTGACAATTTCCATTTTACGTATCAACTCATTTCAAAGGAGATACAAAACGCAATCCAAAGTCAAAGAAAACGGCTTGTTCGCCCTGGGTCTTCTCATCTGTTTTTCTGTGGCAGCCCTGGCTGTGCTGCTGGAGCGGCTGATTCCCGGCGAGCTGCTGGGCGCATCTATTATTGCGCTGTTTATGGGTACTATCATCAACAGCTTCTTCCATCCCAAGTGGATCAAGCCTGCGTTGAAATTCACCTCCAAAAAGATACTGAAGGCTGCGATCATTTTGCTGGGCGCATCCCTCAGTGTAAATACCATCTTGTCTGTGGGCAAGATGACCTTCTTCGTGATGATCTTCACCTTTGCTGTGTGCTTCGGTGCAGGTTACTTTATTCGCAAGCTGTTCGGTCTTAACTGGAAATTAAGCAATCTCATCTCCGCAGGCACCGGCATCTGCGGCGGTTCTGCCGTGGCAGCCATTGCCCCGGTCATTGATGCAGACGATAAGGACATTGCCTTCGCCATGTCCTCTACCTTTCTGTTTGATATGGTGATGATCGCACTGTATCCCTTGATGGGCAAAGCCCTGGGCATGTCCGACGTTGCCTTCGGCATCTGGGCAGGCACATCTGTAAATGACACCGCCAGCGTGGTGGCTTCCGGCTACGCTTTCTCCGAGGCTGCCGGTGATTTTGCCACCATGGTGAAGCTTACCCGCACCATTGCCATCATTCCCACTGTGCTGGTATTTGCCTGGATCGGTGTGCGCATGAAAAAGAAAGAGCTGCAGGCCACCGGCGACGGTCAAAAAGTGGACATGATGAAGATCATCCCCTGGTTCATTTGCGGCTTCCTGGGACTTGCCATTGTGAACAGCATCGGCCTGATCCCCACAGAAGTTTCCGGCATAATGAAAAGCGCCAGCAAGTTCCTGATGGTCACCGCCCTGGCTGCCATCGGTTTAAACACCAGCCTCACAGATTTCAAAAAAGCAGGTCTTGCGCCTATGTTCTACGGTGTTACCATTGATACCCTGGTAACTCTGACCGCACTAGCGGTGATTTGGGGCATGGGACTCATGTAAAAACGGATATTCATAAAACCCCCGGTGCAGCTGTGAATCTGCACCGGGGGTTTTGCTATAAAAAACGGGTCTGTCCGAAGACAGACCCGTTTGTAAGTAAGTTGGAATTAAGCTTCCAGGTTGATGTTGGTCTCCTTGCTGAAGACGTGGCAGACCTTGCCGGCGAAGCCGATCTTCACGCTGGCACCAGCGGCCAGAGCAGCAACCTCAGCACCGGTCATGTTCATGGTGGAAACAATGACGATAACGTCCTTGCCCATGACATTGACGTGCAGATGCACGGAGGAGCCCATCAGCTCGTTAACTTCGATCTTAGCCTCAATGCCGTTCTCATCCAAGGCCAGGTGCTCGGGACGGATGCCCAGAGTGATCTCCTGCTCTGCAACGTCGTTAGCAGCCAGCGCAGCCTGCTTCTCCTCGGACAGCTCAACAACGTGGCCACACAGCTCAACAGCGTACTTGCCGTCCTGCTTCAGCAGCTTTGCGTCGAAGAAGTTCATCTGGGGAGAGCCGATGAAGCCTGCAACGAACAGGTTGTAGGGATGATCAAAGACTTCCTGAGGAGTGCCGATCTGCTGGATGAAGCCGTCCTTCATGATGACGATACGGTCGCCCAGAGTCATAGCCTCAGTCTGGTCGTGGGTAACGTAAATAAAGGTGGTGTCAATACGCTCACGCATCTTGATGATCTCTGCACGCATCTGGTTACGCAGCTTAGCGTCCAGGTTGGACAGAGGCTCGTCCAT
>JAFYNQ010000019.1 GCA_017548065.1 Oscillospiraceae bacterium | reverse complement strand
CAGCAAGGTCTACCGTGGCGAGCGTGCGCAGCGCGGTCGTTTCCGTGAGTTCTACCAGGCTGATATTGACATCATCGGCGACGGCAAGCTGGATATTCTCAACGAGGCAGAAATTCCTGCCATTATTTACAGAGTGTTCCGTGGCTTTGGTCTCACCCGTTTCCAGATCCGTGTGAACAACCGTAAGATCCTCAACGGCTTCTATGCCATGGAGGGTCTGTCCGAGAAGAGCGGCGACATTATGCGCACCGTGGACAAGCTGGACAAGATCGGCGCCGAGAAGGTGCGTGCCATCCTGGTGGAGGATTGCGCTCTCACCGAGACCCAGGCAGATGAGATCCTGAAGTTCATCGCCATCAACGGCACCAATGACCAGGTGCTGGCAGCCCTGGAGGGCTACAGCGGCAGAAATGAAATTTTTGATACCGGTCTGGCAGAGCTGCGCGCTGTTACCGAGAACCTGGGCGCATTCGGTGTGCCGGAGGCAAACTTTGCTGTGGATCTGACCATCGCAAGAGGTCTTGACTACTACACCGGCACTGTTTATGAGACTACCCTGCTGGATCACCCGGAGATCGGCTCCGTCTGCTCCGGCGGTCGCTATGATGACCTGGCTGGCTACTACACCGAAAAGGCACTGCCCGGTGTGGGTATCTCCATCGGTCTGACCCGTCTGTTCTACGTGCTGGACGAGCAGGGTCTGCTGAATCCCGAGCTGCCCTCCGCACCTGCAGATGTGCTGGTGCTGCCCATGACCGACAGCCCTGCTGCCGCTGTGGGACTGGCAGAAACACTGCGTGGCGCCGGCATCCGTGTGCAGCTGTACGGCGAACAGAAGAAGTTCAAGCAGAAGATGTCCTACGCTGACCGCATCGGCGTTCCCTACGCTGTACTGCTGGGTGAGGACGAGCTGGCAGAGGGTGTCTGCTCTGTGAAGGATATGCGCACCGGCGAGCAGGTAAAGCTGTCTCCCGAGGCTGCTGCCGCACACATCAAGCAGGGTCTTGCCTCCTCCGGCCCCATCATTCTGGAAAAGTAAGGCTATGGAAGAAAAATTCCTGGAAGCCCTGGCAGCTGCACGCAGTGCGGCAGAAAAGCTGGGTGTGCGCATCCGTCCCGTGCAGGACATGGCCGCTGCCCACCGCTGTCTCTCCGGCCATCGGGAAAGCGACGGCTTCTGGTCTTTGGCGGACAAAAAGCGCCTTGACCTGACCCTGGAGGCTTTGTCTGTGAAAAAGCAGCACACCGCTCTGTTCACCGACGAGGAAGCCAACACCGCCCTGGAGCGCCTTATGTCAGCAGGCTATCGCTTTTAAGTTTACGAACTTAAAAGCTGACTAAGTTTGCAAATCGCATTATCATTTTTAATTCCCGGAAGCTGTCTCAAACCCTTGAGACAGCATTCCTTTTGTTTGGGCATACTCATATGAATTTGAAAGGAAAGATATATGAAAAAGAAGCTTTTATGGATCTTGCCGCTTTGCCTGGTTCTTGTGGCAGCGATGGTGGTAGGCGCTGTGATGCTGTTAGGTGACAGCACCCCCAAGCTGTACCGCAACCTGGACGGTCACAACTACGCCGTCAACACCCAGATGCGTGAAAAGGACGAAAACGGTCTGTACTGGATCCGTTTTGCCTGCGACGGTGCGGTGGTGGAGCTGGCCACTGCCGACGAAGCAACCATGCTGTACATTGACTCCATGGATACCATGGGTCTGACCTTTGACAAAAACCGCCTGATCACCCAGGTAACACCTGCCGAGTCCTTTGTCACCGAGGTATTTGACGATTACTTTGTGAAGGTCATCCAGGGCGACACCATCCATGTCAACAGCTCTCTTGCCATGAACGGCGCCGTGTCCTCCGCCACCCTGAACAAGAAAACAAAGCTCTACGACATCTGCGACGGCAACGTAACCGCTGCAACGGCATCCGAGCTGAAGCCTTTGGATGCCATCAGCGCCTACGCAGACGAAAAGGGCAACATTCTTTGCATTTATATCATCTCCCACCCGGTAGAATCCGACGTGTACTGGCGCACAAGCCGCAAATACAGCTCCTCCACCAAGGAGACCACCCGTGAGCCGGACGAAAACGGCGTATATTCCATTGATTTTTATGCCCGAGGCGAGACGGTGACACTGCAGTGCAAGGACAAATCCCTGGTGACCACCATTGATCTTGCTTCTTCCGACAGTCCCCACTTCGGCTTTGTCTTTGATGCGGACGGCTATATCATTGACACACGCAAGTCCGCCTTTGGCATCCGTGGTCTGCTGGCCTGTGAAGAGCATGACGTCACCGCCATGGAAGGCGATTACGTGGAGACCTTCAATTTCTTAAGCGGCAAGGGTGAGATCTGGAACGGCAATGTGGCAGAAAACTGCTGCATCATTGATATCAGCGCCGCCGCTTATGCCGAAGGCCGCAAGGGTCAGGTTGTAGATAGCCTGCAGAAGGGCGACCGTGTCACCGTTTTCACCGACACGGAAAACCGTGCGGTTTTGGTGTACGTCACCAACCGAATCGTGGATGTGCCTGCTTATTTCAGCACAAGCCGCAAGTACAGCTCCTCCACCAAGGAGACCACCCGCAAGCCGGATGCCGACGGCTTCTACAGCGTTTCCCTTGTGAAAGAGGGCGACACCCAGGCTGTCACCTACAAGACCCAGGACAAGGCCCTTATGACCTACCTGGACAGCACTGCCAGCCGCTGCGTGGGCATTGTTGCAGATGAAAACAACATTTTGCAGCGTGTTTACATGCCGGAGTGCATTTTCGGACAGTCTGCCTGGTCCAGCGGCGGTGTTGTTGCCTCTGTCACCGGCTCTGTTGTCACAAGAATGACCTACGGCAAGCCCACCTCTCTTGCCAACAACGTCATGATGCCCGAGTGCAAGGTGTACAACATGTCCACCACCGGTCAGTACGGCGCAGAAACAAAGCTGCAGCAGGGCGACTACATGTATGCCTTCAGTCAGCCCACCGGTGAGCTGGTGAAGATTTTCGTTGTCCGCCGCTGCAACGGCCCGGAGACCATGTACTACAACATCTCCCCTCAGTATGACAGCGAAACCAAGGAGACCACCCGAAAAGCCAACTATGACGGCTGGTATCATTTCACCTTGTATCATGACGGTCAGGTGCTGCAGCTGCGCACCGGTGACAAGGCGCTGGCAGACAAGCTGGACAGCTATACCGCCGTGTCTTTGAAGGTAAACACCGATATTATTGAAGAGGTCAACGCTCCCAACTATGCCTGCGGCGGCAGCGAAGTGGTCAAGGGACAGCGCTACAACGGCCTTAACAGCAAGAAAAAACACGTTGCCGTGGACGAGGAAGGCACCGAGACCGCCTTCACCATGGACAGCAGCACCGTGATCATTGACACCACCCGTGAGGGCATTCTCGCAGAAAGCCTTACAGAGGGCGACCGCATCACCGTCTACACGAACAGAGACGGCATTGCAAGAATCATCTTTATCCACGCATAAATTCGTCTTAATTGCAAAGTAGAATTTGACTTTCGCTTTGCTTTGTGGTATTCTTATTAGGTGATAATGGAGAAATTCTTCATTATACAACAAAAGAAAATTAGGAGGAAACAAGCATGAAAAAAATCATCGCACTGTTGCTGGCTCTGGTCATGGTACTGGGTCTGGCAGCCTGCGGCGAGACCGCCGCACCCGAGACCACTCCTGCTGCTACGGAAGGCACCGAAGGTACCGCTGAGGCTACCGAAGGTACTGAAGCTGCAGGCGGCCTGGCAGACCTGACTGTTGGCGCTATCTACATCAACAGCAAGAACGACACTGCCGGCTACACCTTTGCTCACCATAACGGCATCGTGACCGCTATGAAGGAGCTGGGCATGGATCCCGAGACTCAGCTGGTTATCCAGGACGAGATCCCCGAGGATAAGGAGCAGGTTCTGACCGCTATTGACACCCTGGTTGGCGAAGGCGCTAACATCATCTTCGGTATTTCCTTCGGTTATATCGATGCAATGGCTGAGGCTGCTGAAGAGTACCCCGAGGTCATCTTCTCCCACGGCACCGGCTACCTGTCCAACGAGACCAACTTCAACAACTACTTCGGCCGTGCTTACCAGGCTCGTTACCTGGCAGGTATCGCTGCAGGTCTGAAGTCCCTGGAGCTGAAGAACAACAACATCGGTTATGTTGCTGCTTACGGCACCGAGTACGCTGAGACCGCTTCCGGTATCAACGGCTTCGCTATGGGCGTTCTGGCTGTGAACCCCGAGGCTACCATCCACGTCAAGACTCTGGGCGCATGGGCTGACGAGGTCAATGAGTCCGCTTTCGCTAAGGAACTGATCGAGTCCTACAACTGCGGTGTTATCACCCAGCACTGTGACTCCGCT
>JAFYNQ010000116.1 GCA_017548065.1 Oscillospiraceae bacterium | reverse complement strand
TGTTTCCTTCTCATAAACAAAAAACGACCCCGGAATTTGTTTATCTGCGTCCTGGAGTGTTATGGTCGCAGCATTGGGCACACTATACATTCTTTCGTTATAGATTCTTCTCCATTGTTCGTAGTTATCCTTATCTGCGGGAACAAGGTTTAAATTGACAATAGGAATCTCGTTCTTATTACAAGCCATATCAACAATGGATGTATACAATGGGTATTTTGTCAGATGATTATTTCCGGTGGCAAAAATTTGTTCTGCTCCAACTGCCCGACAAAAATCTATGCACTCTTGAAGCAGCGCATCCGGATGTAGTGCGTTTTGAATTCTAATGTAGGCAATTTTTTTGTATACGATTTCTTTCAGTATCAAGGAAGCAATTCCGTTTTCGGTTTGAAAAAACGGTATATCATGCATTGTTCTCACCTCCTTGTAATAGTAACATATTGAAAGAAAAGAATCCAGTAAAAATATGGTTTCAACAGAAAATGACTTGCTTTTTATGAAAAAGCAAGTATAATAATGCTGCAAAACACAAGGAGGCTATATTATTATGAAGAAAAGGATTTGCAACAAAATCTACGACACACTAACTGCAACGCTGATCAAGAAATTTACTTACAGCTATTATGGCGATCCCAATGGCTACGAAGAAACACTGTATCAGACTCCGGAAGGCTTTTATTTCATTTACACAAACGGCGGCGAAGCATCCCCTTATGCAACAGAAGATATCAAGCGTCTCGGAAAAGGAAAAGCTGAACAGTGGCTGGCAGAGCATAGTTAATACGCAGCAGGTGCAACAAAGGTTGCACCTGCTCTTTTTGTTTTATCCTTGTTATTCCGCATCAACTGTGTTATAATGAGTAATTATAACATGAACCGAGTTGATACGAATGAAACGAATTATTCCGATAGTATTATTGTTAATATTTCTAATTTCAGGCTGTGAAGAAACACAGCCTGCACATATCGTTGCCACTACCCTTCCTGTCTATGAATTTACAGCTTTGCTCTGTGAAGGTACAGATATTACGGTAGACAGACTTATCACTGAAAGCGTTTCCTGCCTCCACGACTACACTTTGCAGGTCAAGCAAACGAAGAAAATAGAAGCAGCAGAGCTGGTCGTCATTTCAGGGGCAGGTCTTGAGAGCTTCATGAGTGATATTTTGCCGGAAGAAAAAGAATTGATCATAGCTACCGGTATTCCCAACGAAGAAGAACACGACCATGAGCATGACCACGAGCACAGTCACGAAAGCGACCCCCATCTGTGGCTTTCGGTTACACACGCAAAAGAGATGTGCGAAAACATTTGCGCCGGTCTTATTGTTCACTATCCGCAATATAAGGAAACTTTTGAAAATAACAAAAACAAGCTTCTGAACAAGATCAATGATGTAGAAATTTATGGTGAAAGTCAGCTTTCTTCCATGACGAGCCGCAAAATCATCACATTTCATGATGGATTTGGGCACATGGCTGAAGAATATGGATTAACGATCATTAAGGCAATTGAAGAAGAATCCGGAAGTGAAGCTTCTGCAAAAGAATTGACCGAAATTATTTCCCTGATTGAAAAAAATGATATTAAAGCAGTATTCACCGAAACAAACGGCAGCGATTCTGCCGCTAACATCATTGCAAGAGAATGCGGTATTCCCGTATATACTCTGGATATGGCCATGTCCGGCGATAGTTGGTTTGATGCCATGTATAAAAATATAGATACACTAAAGGAGGCGTTAAAATGAATTTAGGATCCCATGGCGGCAACTGCGGTCATTCTTGCTGCTTGCGTATTGCGGATCTTTCTGTAAAGATCGGTTCCGATATGATCCTTGAAAATATCAGCCTCCATGCCCATTGCGGGGAGATGATTGCTATTATCGGCCCTAACGGTGCCGGTAAAAGCACATTATTGAAAGCTATTTTAGGTCAGCAGGAATCCACCGGCGTTATATCCTTCGCTATCCCGGGACAGCGTAATCGCAAGCTTACGATTGGCTATGTCCCCCAAAGTCCTACTTTTGATCCCGGTGACCCCGTAACGGTAGCGGATCTGTTTGCTTGCTGCATGAGTAAGCGCCCTGCGTTTCTTGGCATTTCCAAAAAAATGAAAGAAAAAATTGAAGAATGCCTTGAGCGTGTACATGGTGAAGAACTGATCAACAAACGTGTGGGAACGCTGTCCGGCGGTGAACTGCAGCGAGTCCTTCTTGCTCTCGCACTGGAACCGCTTCCTAATATTTTAATTTTGGATGAACCTCTGTCCGGTGTTGATGTGGAAGGCATGTCCATGCTTATGGATATGCTTGATGAGATCCGTCAGGTATATGATCTCTCCATTCTTATGACTACCCACGACTTCTCCACCCTGGAAACCTATGCTGATCACGTAATTCTCCTGGATCGTGCAGTTCTGTGCCAGGGAACGCCCTCTGAAGTTTTGAATTCCAAAGAATTCCAAACCGTCTTTCATAGAAAAGGAGGCACACAATGAGCATTTGGTACGCTTTTTGGGATATGCTTCCTTTTGAAATGTTCCACTGGAACTTCATGAAAAATGCGCTTTTGGCCGTGCTGCTTATGGCGCCACTGTTTGGTATCCTGTCTACTAACATTGTTACCGGCAAAATGAGTTTCTTTTCCGATGCTCTTGGACATTCTGCATTCACCGGTATTGCGATAGGTGCCATCTTGGGCATTGCAGCACCCACGGTAGTCGCTGTTATATTCTCGGTGCTGTTTTCCCTTCTATTTTCTTTTGTGCGGGCAAAAAGCAACCATGCAGCTGACACATTGATTGGTGTCTTTTCCAGTACAGCAGTTGCCCTTGGCATCTTTATCGCAACTTATGGTGGCGGCAGCTTCACAAAATACAATCAGTATCTGATCGGTGATATACTGTCTGTTACATCCCTCGAGTTGTTACTGCTGTTTTTTGTGCTTATCGGTGTATTGGTGTTCTGGCTCTTTGCATCCAATAAAATGACACTTACATCAATTTATCCCCAGCTTGCATCCTCCCGTGGTGTTCCTGTACATTTAACCCAAACTATCTTTACAACGCTGATTGCAGTTGTGGTTACCCTTTCCATATCCTGGGTCGGTTTGCTGATTCTCAATTCCCTTTTGGTGCTGCCGGCTGCAACATCCCGGAATATTGCCAAGAACACAAAGCAATATCACGGCTATTCTGTCCTGATTGCGCTGATTGCATCCATCATTGGATTGTGCATATCTTATTATCTGGGAACATCCGCAGGCGCATCAATCTCCCTGGTGTTAGGTATATTCTTTATGATCTCCTTCCTTTTCAGAAAGGTGGGTGGTTAAATGGAAACTGTCCAAATGAATATCATTGCCAAGATGAAAAGCGATTTCCCTGATAAATTCGGAATCCCGAGACAAAGTGGTCTTGTCCCGGAGCTACGGTCCACCATTGTATTTGAACCTGAATATCGTAATGAAGATGCACTTCGAGGGCTTGAAGATTTCTCTCATCTTTGGATAATCTGGCAATTTTCCAAGGCTGTACGCAGTGAGTGGTCACCGACGGTCAGACCGCCCCGACTTGGCGGAAATACCAGAATGGGTGTTTTTGCTACCCGCTCCCCTTTCCGTCCCAATGAGATTGGCTTGTCGTCTGTCCGAATTGCGGGTATTGAGCGCACACAAGAATACGGCACTGTGATTCATGTAGAAGGCGCCGACCTTATGGACGGTACTCCAATATTTGACATAAAGCCGTATATTCCTTACAGCGACTGTCATGGCGATGCTGTTGGTGGCTTTACAGATTCCGCAGGAAGCTTTCTGCTGCAGGTCAATATTGATGACGGTCTTCTGTCTAAAGTGCCGGAAAACAAGCGTAGCGCCTTGCTGGGTGTACTCTCCCACGATCCTCGGCCTTCTTATCAGCAGGACCCGGATCGTGTCTACGGTCTGTCCTTTGCCCAAAAGAACATCCGCTTTAAGGTAGTTGAAAACACATTGACTGTACTTGATATCAACTAAAAAAGAGAGTCTGCATTTTGCAGACTCTCTTTTTAATCTTATTTTGCAGCACCGGCTGCCATCATTGCTTCAATCTGCTCTTCGGAATAGCCCAGCTCAGCCAGGACTCTTCTTGTATGAGCGCCCACGCCTTCCGCAGGAACGGTCTTCAGCTCACCCACAGACTTCATTTCAATGGGGCTGGTAGGCATAATATCCACATTGCCGCTGGCAAAAGCCACCTTCTCCAGGTAACCATTTGCCCAAGCCTGCTCATCCTCATATACAGAACCGTAAGTATTCAGCTTAACAATGGGGAAATCGTGTTCTACGCCCTTCTGCAGCCAGTATTCACTGGTGTTGGTCAGGAATGCCTTGCGGCAGATCTCATAAATACCCTCTTTGTCAACAACACGCATTTCAGGAGTCAGGTAGTTGGGATCTGTTGCAACCTCAGGGTGACCCAAAGCGGCCAGCATATCCGGAATTTTACCGGGCGCAGAAGAAATACCAACATAAACCCATGCATCATCAGAGCAACGATACATACCACCGGGTACGCTGTGCTCAATACGGGTCACGGGATACTTCTTGCCGAAAGGACGCTGATTGATCAGTGTCATCGTGCCGGTGGTGAAGATGCCGTTGTGGAACAAACCGGAAGAAACAATATCACCCTCGCCGGTCTTCTCCTTGCGCAAAAGTGCTGCGCAAATTTCAGCAAGCAGCAAGTAACCGCAAACTGTATCACCCATGCTGAAAGGAGGGTTGATAGGTGCAAAGTCATCTCTGCGAAGTGCCTGGTCATGCAGGAAGCCACTCTTGGACCAGAATGCAGTGGAGTCAAAAGCGGGCTTGTCGGCGTCGGGACCCTTTTCGCCGTAGCCGAGCAACAGAGCATAAATAAGACCGGGGAATTTAGCGCAGATTTCTTCGGTGTCAAGACCCAGGCGCTTCAATGCGGCAGGACGAGTGTTAGTCAGGAAAACATCAGCGCCGCTCAAAAGCTTCATCATTGCTTCCTTACCTTCAGGTGCCTTCAGGTTCAGGGATACAAACTCCTTGCCGGTATTGTAAATATCAAAAACGGGATTCTCATCCTTGTTGTAACGGTTCGGGCAATGAACACTTCCCACACCACGCCAATTATCGCCTCTTGCTGCCTCAACCTTGATGACACGAGCGCCAAGGTCAGCCAACAAACGACCGCAAACAGGAGCTGCAACAAAGGTAGCAAGCTCAACTACGGTTACACCGTCCAAAGGTTTTGCCATTTTAATTACCTCCTATGTGGATTGCTCCCACGGAACACCGTGGGAGCAATATAAATCAGATACGCTCAAACAGTGCAGAAACGCCAATACCACCGCCGCAGCAAGAAGAAATCATGCCGAACTGAGTGCCGGTTTTCTCCATGTGACGGATAGCAGAAATAGCAATACGTCCGCCGGAAGCACCATTGGGGTGACCGAAGGAAATAGCGCCGCCATTGGGGTTCCAGGAATCCATGTTGATGGTCTCGCCACTCATGATTTCCATCTGGCGAATAACGCCCAGGTTCTGTGCAGCGAAAGCCTCGTTACACTCGTAAACACCCACATCGGAAGGCTTCATGCCCAGACGGTCAAGAATCTTCATGTTGGAGTAAGCAGGTCCGATACCCATGAGCTTGGGATCAACACCGACATCGGAGCCGGCAACCCAACGAACGATAGGTGTATAGCCCAAAGCCTTAGCCTTCTCTTCGGTCATCATCAGCAAAGCTGCGCCGCCGTCGTTACGGCCAGAAGCATTACCGGCAGTGGTAACACCGCCCTCGTAAATAGCCTTCAGCTTTGTCAATGCTTCAGCTGTGGTCTGGGGCCGGGGATGCTCGTCCTTAGAAATTACGATTTCAGGAGTCTTCTTGGTAGCAGGAATGACAACGTCAATGACCTGGTTGTCCAGGAAGCCACTTTCCATTGCCTGCTTGGTCAGCATCTGGCTGCGCAGTGCGTAAGCATCGCATTCCTCACGGGTGATACCCCACTTCTTTGCCATGTTGTCAGCAACCTGGATCATGATCAGGTTGTCTTCTGCCTTGGGAGCGAGATTGTTCTCAAAGGCAACGGGAGGAGTCATCTTATAAGGCTCCTGAGAGGTGGAGAACTTAAAGAACAGCTGGCTGAAGGTTTCAGCACCGCCAACAACGATGCAATCGCCGTCGCCTGCCATAATACGGTAAGCGGCATGATTCAAAGCAGCAATAGCAGAACCGCACTGCATTTCAACACCGGTAGCAGACAGCTCGTAAGGCAGACCAGCCAACAAAGATGTATAACGAGCCAGGTTAGGGCAACGAGCATCGCCCTTTGCAGAGCCCATGTATACAGCGTCAATCTCCTTGGGATCAATCTGGGTTCTTTCAATCAGCTTCTTGGTAGCAATAGCTGCCAGGTCAGCGGTGTGGAACTGCTTCAGGCCACCGCCCAGTCGGCCAAAGGGGGTACGTACGCCGTCAACGATAACAATATTTTTCATAAGTACATCTCCTCATTATGTTTTGCCAATCGGCAAATTTGTACTATATAAGAATACCACAAGAAACGCTTTCATGTCAACAAAAAGTGACTCTCAGTTGCAAATATTCTTGATATTTTATAGGTTTTCTTCCCTCACCTATTGACACACGAAAAACAAAGTTCTAAAATATTAGAAAAAACTCTTGGAGGTTATTTATTATGAGTAAACTTACTAACCGTTACGCAGTTGTTACCGGCGCCGCAAAGGGCATCGGCAGAGCCATCGCAGAGCGTTTCCTTGCTGACGATGTAGCAGGTGTAGCACTCTTTGACATGGACGAAGCTCTTGTACAGCAAACCGCCCTGGAGCTTGACCCCACCGGTGAGCGTGTGATTGCTATTAAGTGCAATGTCGCAGATCAGGAAAACGTCAATGCTGCAATGGCAACAGTCACCGAAAAATTCGGTCGCATTGATATTTTGGTAAACAATGCCGGTATCACAAGAGATGCTATGTTCCACAAGATGACCGATGCACAGGCAAGAATGGTTCTGGATGTTAATTTCTATGGCACCTTCTACTGCTGCCAGGCTGTTATCGCAGGTATGCGTGAGCGTGAATACGGAAAGATTATCAACATCTCCTCCACCTCCGCTTTCGGTAACATTGGTCAGACCAACTACGCTGCATCCAAGGCTGCTATTGACGGCTTCACCCGCACCTTGGCACTGGAGAGTGCAAGAAAGAACATCACTGTTAACTCCATTGCTCCCGGCATGATTGAGACTGATATTCTAAAGACCATTCCCGAAGACATTATGAAGACAAAGATTGCAAATGTTCCTGCAAACCGTCTGGGACAGCCTTCTGAAATTGCTTCTGTTGCATCTTTCCTGGCCAGCGACGACTCCTCCTGGGTCACAGGAAACACCATTCTCGCCTGCGGCGGTTTGAAGATGAGAGGCTAATTTAAATGACTACGCGTTTTCTTTGCTTCCCCGGAGGAAAACGAAAAGCACTCACCTTCAGTTATGATGATGGTGTTGAGCAGGATATTCGTTTGGCAAATATTTTTAGATCTCACAATATGAAAGCAACTTTTAACCTCAATTCGGGCTATTTTGGTTCAGATGACGGTGTTAAGAAGCCCGGAGAAAGACACAGAAAGCTTTCTGTTAAAGAAGCACTTACCGTCTATACTCCCGACTTATTTGAGGTTGCTTCTCATTGTGTCACCCATGCTTATCTTTCTGCAACCGATATCGCTTGCGGTGCCATGGAAGTACTTGAAGATCGTAAGAATCTTGAAACCCTCTTTCAAACGCAGGTTCACGGATTCGCCTACCCCAACGGCATTTATAGCGACAGCATTGTCAATATGCTCAAATGCACCGGGATCTACTATGCACGAACAACTGTATCAACAGAAAATTTCGTGCTGCCCCAGGATTGGCTACGCCTTCCTGCTACCTGTCACCACAAGAATCCAAGGCTTATGGAATTGGCGGATAGATTTCTAACAACGAAAGTCCCCTATCAACCTCAGGTCTTTTATGTATGGGGTCATTCCTATGAATTTGACGACCATGACAACTGGAAGATTATTGAGGACTTTACAGAAAAGATGGCTAACAAGGATGATATCTGGTATGCAACAAACATAGAAATCTACAATGCGTGCCTGGATTATTCCCGTTTAGAAAGCTCCGCAGACGGTTCTGTGATTTTTAACCCCAGCGTCCGTTCTGTATGGATTCGGGACAAGAAGGCCAATGTCTACGAAATCAAGCCGGGTGAAACCATTAAAATTCCATAATAAATGCCGGCAGCTGTTTTGATCAGCTGCCGGCATTTATTATTCAACTTCCCAATTCTTATGAAGCATAACGCCGTTGTCTTCCAACTTCTTCTGCAGTGATTTAATGTCTACATCCGTAAAATTCTTTGCCAACGCAGCCGCTGTTCCTGCAGCTTCGCCGGTAACAGAGCAAACCGGAATGACACGAGTAAGATCCCACATCATGTCATCTGCTGCAATGGTACGGCCCGCAGCGGCAAGATTCTTGATCTTACTGCCGTGCAGCGCTCTGAAGGGTACCTCATAAACAGACCCGTCACCCTTACCATGCCAATCACTGAACATGCCAACAGAATCTTCCATATATTTATGGTTATCTTCTCTTGTCATCCAGTAATCACCCTTCAAGCCGCGTGTCATACGCACCTGGGGGATCGTTGCAATGGAAGTCAGCATATGGGTGTTGGACAAAGGTTTACCCAGCAAATAGTGATTATAAGTAGAACGGTGAGAGGAAATGACAAAATCCGTGATTTCTTCCGCTTCCAAACCAGCATAGCGTCTCTTATTGACCATTGCTTCGTTCTCGCCAACACGCTTAGAGCCTTTTTCAATGTTAACATCAGAGAAGCCCAGCATCTGAAGCTTATTTCCCTCTTCATCGGTATGGTAATACCAAGCAGCCAAAATGTTACCACGTCCATACTGCGCAGTTTCCTCACCTGCAAAACGAGCAACATCAGCATCGCCGGAGCAGTCAATTACATTGCCGCAGGCAATTGCGCTTCTGCCGGACTTATTTTCAACGATCAGGTGTGTAATAACACCGTCCTCAACGATCGTATCGCACACGGTTGTACCGTAGAGGATCTTTACACCCTCATCAAGCAAAAGCTTTTCGTATGCAATAGCGCAGGCTGCAGCATTATAACGAACAAGATAACGCTGGGCAGCCTTCTCTTCCAAAGTGCCACCCTCCAGCCAAGGCTTGGGATATCTATCCTCGTAGCCGTCCTGAATAGACACTTTCAGCAGTTCTTCTGCAATACCAAAACTTACCTGGTGTCCCCTGCCGTCGCAAAGAGGCAAATAAATGGTAACAAGACCGGCAGTGCCCAGACCACCGAGCATAAAAACTCTTTCACACAAAAGAACCTTATTGCCACCTCTTGCAGCTGCCAAAGCAGCTGCCACACCGGCAAAACCACCGCCAACAACAACGGTATCAAAGCTGCCGGATATATTTAATTCCTTTGCAGGCTCCAAAATCTTCGTCATATCAAAATCCTCCTATAAAAAGTCCCTTTCTCTGGTCAGTATAACATACTTTCCAAAGAAAGGGAAGCTTTTTATTCTCTAACTGGTCTTATTTGAAATATTCCACAGCAGACTTGAACATCTGAATGTCGTAATTACCGGGAACGTTCTTATAAAGACCCTCACCAATACGCTCGCTGTGACCCATCTTACCGAAGACACGGCCATCAGGAGATGTAATACCCTCAATTGCGAAAATAGATCCATTGGGGTTGAAACGAACATCAGCAGTAGCCTCACCATTCAGATCCACATACTGGGTAGCGACCTGACCGTTTGCGATCAGCTGACGTGCCAATTCTTCGGAGCAGTAGAAGCGACCCTCACCGTGGGAAATGGCAACATTGTAAACGTCGCCAACCTTGGTATTTGCAAGCCAAGGAGAATTATTGGAAGCAACGCGAGTACGCACAATGCGGCTCTGGTGGCGACCAATGACATTGAATGTCAATGTAGCACAATTCTCATCGGTGTCAATAATCTTTCCGTAAGGAACGAGTCCGAGCTTCACAAGCGCCTGGAAGCCGTTACAGATACCGCACATCAGACCGTCACGGTTCTCCAAAAGCTTGGTAACCTCTTCCTTAATAGCCGCATTACGGAAGAATGCAGTAATGAACTTACCGGAACCATCAGGCTCGTCGCCGCCGGAGAAGCCGCCGGGTACGAAAATCATCTGGGATTGTGCGATCTTGCCGGCAAAGTCCTCAACACTACGTGCGATTGCATCTGCAGACATATTCTTCACAACGAAGATCTCGGGATCACCACCGGCATCGGCAACAGCCTTTGCGGAATCGTATTCACAGTTTGTACCGGGGAATACGGGAATCAGCACCTTGGGCTTTGCGACCTTAACTGCAGGCGCTACACGAGCCTTTTCGGGTGTAGAAACAGTCTCAATGGGAGTAACAGCATCGGGGATGTTGCAGGAATAAACACTCTCCAGCTTGTCCTCGTAGGCCTTCTGCAGGTCGCAGATAGAAAGCTTCTCTTCGCCGTAAACAACTGCAGGTTCCTGAGTTACAGTACCGATCTCAATGCCGTCTACAGCTTCGGTAACCTCAAGGAGGAAGCTGCCGTAGGCATATCCAAAGATGTCCTCAACAGACAGTTTGCTATTGAATGCAAAGCCGAAACCGTTACCGATAGACATCTTCAGGACAGCCTCACCAATACCGCCAATGGTGGGAGTGTATGCAGAGAGCACCTTGCCTTCGCGCATCAGCTTTGTGACACGATTAAACAGTGCAAGCAGAGATTCTGCGTTGGGCAAACCGTTCTCATCATATTCAGGCTGCAGAAGAACAACGGAAGAACCGGCCTTCTTGAACTCGTTGGAAACAATGTTGGGAATCTTATCGGTGGTAACAGCGAAAGAAACCAATGTCGGAGGAACATCAATATCCTCAAATGTGCCGGACATGGAGTCCTTACCGCCGATTGCAGCGATCTTCAGATCCATCTGTGCCTTGAAAGCACCAAGCAGTGCAGCAGTAGGCTGACCCCAACGCTTTGCATCCTTACCGACACGGAGGAAATACTCCTGGAAGGTCAGGTATACATCTTCAAAAGAAGCGCCTGTAGCAATCAGCTTAGCAGCAGATTCCACAACTGCAAGGTAAGCACCATGATAGGGACTCTTCTCGGTAATAAAGGGATTGTAACCCCAGCTCATTACAGAACAATCATCGGTATGACCCTTCTCAAGGCTGATTTTATGAACCATTGCCTGGATGGGAGTCTGCTGATGCTTGCCACCGAAGGGCATCAGGACAGTACCGGCGCCGATGGTAGCGTCAAAACGCTCAGAAAGACCACGCTTAGAGCAAGTATTCAGATCAGTAGCAACACGAGTCATGTTCTCTGTGAAGGTGCCGGTGATCTCAGGAGTAAAGTCAGCAGGTGCTGCCAGCTCTACATCCACATGCTTTTCAGCACCGTTGGAGTTCAGGAACTCTCTGTTAATATCACAGATTGTTTGACCGTTCCAGATCATCTTCAGGCGAGCTTCTTCGGTAACAGTAGCAACAACAGTTGCCTCCAGGTTTTCCTGCGCAGCCAGTTCCAGGAACCGCTCCACATTCTTTTCTGCAACAACGATTGCCATACGCTCCTGAGACTCGGAAATAGCCAGTTCTGTACCGTCAAGGCCCTCGTACTTCTTGGGAACCTTATTCAGCTCAATAATCAGGCCGTCAGCCAGCTCGCCGATGGCAACAGAAACGCCGCCTGCACCAAAGTCATTGCAGCGTTTGATCATAACAGCAGCTTCGCCGTTACGGAACAGTCTCTGAAGCTTTCTCTCTTCAGGTGCATTACCCTTCTGAACTTCTGCGCCGCAGGAAGCCAATGATTCCACAGTATGGCTCTTTGAGGAGCCGGTTGCGCCGCCGCAACCGTCACGACCGGTCTTGCCACCCAAAAGAATGACCTTATCACCGGGTGCAGGGAAGTCAGGCTTGGAATGATCCTCGTGAACTGCACCAATAACAGCACCGATCTCCATACGCTTTGCAGCGTAACCGGGGTGATACAGTTCATCAACCATACCGGTTGCAAGACCGATCTGGTTACCGTAGGAGGAGTAACCGGCGGCAGCGGTGGTGACGATCTTTCTCTGGGGCAGCTTACCCTTAATAGTCTCACCTACACTCTTCAAAGGATCAGCAGCACCGGTGACACGCATAGCAGCGTACACATATGCACGGCTAGCCAAAGGATCACGGATCGCACCGCCGATACAGGTAGCAGCACCGCCAAAGGGCTCAATTTCAGTGGGATGGTTATGGGTCTCGTTCTTAAACAAAAGCAACCAGGGCTGCTCCTCGCCATCCACAGTAACAGTCATACGTACAGTACATGCGTTGATCTCTTCGGACTCGTACAGCTTCTCCAGCATGCCGTTCTTGCGCAGATACCTGCCTGCCAGTGTGCCAATATCCATCAAGTTGATGGGTTTGGTGCGACCCAGCTCCTTACGGGTGGCAAGGTAGTCCTCATAAGCCTTCTGCAGAAGAGCATCCTCAAAGGAAACATTGTCAATTGTGGTATTGAAAGTAGTGTGACGGCAGTGATCGGACCAATAAGTGTCAATCATGCGAATCTCAGTAATGGTGGGATTACGATTTTCAGACTTGAAGTAAGCCTGGCAGAAAGTAATGTCATCCAGATCCATAGCAAGACCCAGATCCTTCACCATAGCAGAAAGACCTGCGCTGTCCAGTTCCAGAAAACCTTCCACAGTTGCCACAGACTCAGGAACGGTAACCTCCATCTCCAATGTTTCAGCCTCGGCAAGGCTGGCTTCACGGGACTCAACGGGGTTAATAACATGGTGCTTGATTGCCTGTACATCGGCTTCGGACAGATTGCCAGAAAGGACATATACCTTTGCGGTTCTTACCAAAGGTCTCTCACCCTGAGAGAGGATCTGAATACACTGTGCAGCAGAGTCAGCACGCTGGTCAAACTGACCGGGCAGCGGCTCAACAGCGAATACGATCTGTCCCTGAGGAACATTATAAGAGACATTATCAACCTGCGGCTCAGAAAAGACTGTACCAACCGCATAATCAAACAAGGACTTTTCAATCTTTTCTACATCATAACGGTTCAAAAGACGAACGCTTTCAAGACCTTTTATCTGCAGAAAGTCTTTAACCTCTTTCAAAAGACCGTCAGCTTCGTGGGTCTGTCCGGGCTTTTTCTCTACATATACGCGATAGACCATAGGGGGAATTCCTCCTTATTTATATGCGGCCAGGCCACGCTGACCAATATCACTTCTGCGGTATGCGCCTTCAAAGCAAACCTCTTTTGCCAACTTGTAGGCGTCAGAAATTGCCTGCTCCAAAGAATCAGCTACAGCGGTTGTTCCGGTAACACGACCACCGGAGGTAAGAAGCTGACCATCCTGCAGCTTTGCGCCGGCAACGTATGTATGTGCTTCTGCTTCTGCACTCATGGTGATCTCAAAGCCCTTTTTGTAGCTTTCGGGATATCCGGCAGATGCGGTGATGACACAGCATGCATGTCTGTCAGCAAATTTTACATCTGTGGTAGCCAGCGTGCCATTAGTGGTTGCCTGCATAACGGTGAGCAGGTCACTCTCCAAAAGGGGCAGCACAACCTGAGTTTCAGGATCGCCAAAGCGGCAGTTATACTCAATAACCTTAGGACCGTTGGGTGTCAGCATCAAGCCAAAATAAAGGCAACCTTTAAAAGTTCTGCCCTCTGCGTTCATGGCATTAATGGTAGGAATGAAAATGGTCTCCATGCACTCGTTGGCGATATCTTCCGTGTAGTAAGGATTGGGTGCGATGGTACCCATACCACCGGTGTTGAGGCCGGTATCATTGTCCCCTGCCCTCTTATGATCCATGGAAGAAACCATAGGCTTTACAACATTACCGTCAGTAAATGCCAGTACAGAAACCTCAGGGCCTGTCAGGAACTCTTCAATAACAACAGTAGAGCCGGACTTGCCGAACTTTGCGTTTGCCATCATATCAGTGACCGCTTCCACAGCCTCCTCACGGGTCTGGGCTATGATAACGCCCTTACCCAATGCAAGACCGTCAGCCTTGACAACAGTGGGAATCGGAGCTGTCTTCAGGTATTCCAAAGCCTTATCTAATTCTGTGAAGATCTCATAAGAAGCGGTGGGGATATTGTATTTCTTCATGAGATCCTTGGAGAAAGCCTTACTGCCTTCAATAATTGCAGCATTGGCTTTCGGACCGAAGCAAGGAATGCCGACTTCGTTCAGTCTGTCCACGCAGCCAAGCACCAGCGGATCATCAGGTGCCACGACTGCATAGTCAATTGCGTTCTCTTTTGCAAAATTAACAATACCATCAAGATCGGTGGCTGCAATGTCAACGCATGTTGCATCCTTTGCCATACCACCGTTACCGGGCAGAGCGTAAATGGTCTTGATAGCAGAATTTTCTTTTAACTTTTTAATAATGGCGTGCTCTCTTCCGCCGCCTCCGACTACTAAAATATTCATAAAGAAAAACTCCTTATAATCGCTGCGTTGGCGGGGTAAACACCCCGCCTGAAATAACGCTTATTAGTGGTGGAACAAACGCATGCCGGTAAAGGCCATGGCAATACCACGGTTGTTGCACTCTTCAATGACAAGGTCATCACGAATGGAGCCGCCGGGCTCTGCAATGTACTTAACGCCGGAAGCTGCTGCACGCTTGATATTGTCACTGAAGGGGAAGAATGCATCGGAACCCAGTGCAACATTCTGACGGGAAGCCAGCCATGCTTTCTTGTCTTCTTCAGTCAAACGCTCGGGCTGCTGGGTGAAGTAGTTCTGCCAGATGCCCTCTGCGCAAACGTCCTCTTCGTTACCGTTAATATAACCATCGATGACATTGTCACGATTAGGACGGCCCAGATCCTCACGGAAAGGCAGTGCCAGAGTCTTGGGATGCTGACGCAGGAACCAGGTATCAGCCTTGGAGCCTGCAAGACGAGTGCAGTGAATACGGCTCTGCTGACCGGCGCCGACACCGATTGCCTGACCGTCAACAGCGTAGCAAACAGAATTGGACTGAGTATACTTCAGGGTGATCAAAGCGACGATCAGGTCAATCTTTGCATCCTGGGGAATGTCCTTGTTTTCGGTAACAATATTTGTAAGAAGCTCTTCGCCAATCTTAAAATTGTTACGACCCTGCTGGAATGTAATGCCAAAGACCTGCTTATTTTCTGCTTCTGCAGGGACGTAGTCAGGATCAATAGCAACAACATTGTAACTACCCTTACGCTTGGTCTTCAGGATAGCCAGTGCTTCATCGGTGTAACCGGGAGCGATAACACCATCGGAAACTTCACGTGCGATCAGAGATGCAGTCATAGCATCACAAACATCAGACAGTGCAACCCAGTCGCCGAAGGAACACATACGGTCGGTGCCACGGGCACGGGCGTAAGCGCAAGCCAAGGGATTCTCATCCAGACCTTCAATATCATCAACAAAGCAAGCCTTCTTCAAATCAGCAGGCAGAACCTTACCGACAGCTGCGGAAGTGGGAGAAACGTGCTTAAAGGAAGTTGCACATACCATGCCGGTAGCTTCCTTCAGTTCCTTAACCAGCTGCCAGGAATTCAGCGCATCCATAAAGTTGATGTAGCCGGGTCTGCCGTTCAAAATGGTAAAGGGCAGATCACTGCCGTCATGCATATACAGCTTGGCAGGCTTCTGGTTGGGATTACAACCATATTTCAGTTCAAACTCATTCATGTTTATCAGTCTCCTTCGTGCTTGTTAAGAATACGCTGCTGGAATTCACCGGTCTTGATATCGGTGTAACGGACGAACAAGGAAATCTTATTGTCAGCATTCAGGTTTTCCCACAGCATCTTTGTCATTTCATCAATATCGTTGACCATAGACACACGCTCAGGCTCACCCTGGAAAGTAGGGATCACAGGATTGCCATCGCAAACATAGGTGTGGATAAAATGACCTAAACCTGCGATGCCGGGGTATTCATAGAAGAAACGTGCACACGCACTTCCCTCTGCATCGGCAGACTTCAGGATAGACATCTTGTAGCTGCCATTCTGTGCAAGCAGACCGGAAATACGAGGTGTCCAGTTGGGGCCGTCATCCTCAAACATTCTTGAGCGCAGTGCAGCTTCCCAGTTCTCACCCTTTGCAAGATACTCCCAAATGGTATCTGTCTGATCACCGTTTGTAACGATCAGGCCACAACCAGCTTCGCGAACGGGATGATAAATAATCAGGTGAGGATCTTTCATCAAGCTGGGATCATGTGCCTCTGTACGGATACCGTCAGACTCCAGTGCGAAGATACGATTACGGCTGTTAACGCTTCTGCCCATAATAAAATAGGCTGCAATGGCGTTCTTACCGTCAGGAGAAACACCCAGTACGATACCACGACCGGGATATGCATTTGTGGAGAGTTTTTCACTCAAAGAACCGACTTCATAAACATTCATAAGTACTTTCCTCTCTAGCTAACAATCTGCTTGCTGACAAGTTCAACAGCGGCAGGTAAAATAATCCACTCTGCCTGCTCCATGACTCTTTTTTGCAAAATTTCAGGGGTGTCCCCCTCCTGGATTTCCACTGCTTTTTGTGCAATGATCTTACCGCCATCGGGAATTTCATTGACAAAATGCACTGTTGCGCCGGTAACTTTAACACCGTAAGCCAGTGCCTCCTCATGTACCCGCAGCCCGTAAAAACCGGCACCGCAGAAAGAAGGGATCAAGGACGGGTGGACATTGATGATCCGTTCGGGGTAATCATTTGTAAAGTCCTCGCTCAGGATGGACATAAAGCCAGCAAGCACGATCAAATCAATATTATTTTCCGTTAACGCATCTTTGATCTTCTGCTCAAAAGCAGCCTGACTGCCACATTCCTTTTTCAAAACCACGAGGCTTTTGATTCCGGCCTTTGCTGCACGCTCCAACGCATAAGCAGAAGAATTGTTGGAGATTACCAACACGATCTCACCATTGTTAATAATTCCACTATTTTGCGCATCAATCAACGCCTGGAGATTTGTGCCGCCGCCGGAGACCAGCACAGCAATTTTTGCTTTAGACATGGTCTATCCCCTCTTATTCAATGACGATCTTCTCTTCGGATGCAACGATCTTACCGATAACGTATGCATCTTCTCCGTGTGCCTTCAGGATCTCGATCGCTGTTTCCACCTCTTCTGCAGGAACAACGATGCTCATGCCGACACCCATGTTGTAAGTATTGAACATATCACGCTCAGGAATATTGCCGGTCTTTGCAATCAAATCAAAGATAGGCAGAACCTTAACAGCGCTGCGGTCAATAACCGCACCAAGACCATCGGGAATGCTACGAGGAATATTCTCGTAGAAACCGCCGCCGGTAATGTGGCTGATACCCTTCACGTTAACCTTCTCCAGCAGAGCCAAAACAGGCTTCACATAGATACGGGTAGGAACCAAAAGGGCCTCTGCAGTAGTCTTTCCGCCCAGTTCTTCCTTAGGCTCATAGAGGGCAGGATCATTGTTATCAATGTTGAATACCTTACGGCAAAGGCTGAAACCATTGGAGTGAATACCGGTGGAAGGCAGTGCGATCACAACATCGCCTGCAGCCATCTTAGTGTTATCAATAATCTTCTTCTTATCAACGATACCAACAGCAAAACCGGCCAGGTCATACTCTTCAACGGGCATCATGCCGGGATGTTCTGCAGTCTCGCCGCCAATCAAAGCAGCACCGGACTGCACGCAGCCTTCTGCAACACCACCGACGATCTCGGCGATCTTTTCAGGGATGTTCTTGCCGCAGGCAATGTAATCCAGGAAGAACAGAGGCTTTGCGCCGACGCAAATAATGTCATTAACGCACATAGCAACAGCGTCAATACCGATGGTGTCATGCTTGTCCATCAAAATAGCAAGCTTAACCTTTGTGCCACAACCGTCAGTGCCGGACACCAGAACGGGCTCTTCCATTCCTGCAACAGGAAGACCGAAGCAACCGCCAAAGCCGCCAACGTCATCCAGGCAGCCTGCATTGCGCGTACGGGCAACATGCTTCTTCATCAGCTCAACAGCACGATAACCGGCAGTAATATCCACACCGGCAGCGGCATAACTGGCAGAGTAACTCTTTTCAGACATATCTTTTATTCCTTTCCGTTCCAGCAATAGGTGCAAAGCTTACAAGGCTCAAGACCAATCGCTTTGATAACACCCTCAATCGTCTGGAATCCCAGAGAGTCAAATTTAAACTTATCGCAAATCAGTTTGCGCATCTTCTTGCCACGCTCAGTATTACCGTCAGCATACTCTTCAATATGCTTAAGTCCTTCCTCACCTTCCAGTTCAACAATGGACTGGCGGGAAATGAGCTCCATATCACTGGTAGCTCTGGAGAAATTCAAATACTTACAGCCATACATGATGGGAGGACATGCAGAGCGCATATGGACAGATTTCGCACCGTTCTCATAGAGGAACTCAACGGTTTCACGAAGCTGTGTACCACGAACAATGGAATCGTCCACAAAGAGCAGATTCTTGTCAACGATCAGTTCGTGAACGGGGATCTGCTTCATTTTGGCGATTTTGTTCCGATCAGTCTGGCGGGCAGGTGTGAAACTTCTTGCCCAGGTAGGTGTGTACTTAATAAAAGCACGTGCAAAGGCCTTGCCGGTACGGTTAGCATAGCCGATGGCATGGGGCGTACCGGAATCAGGAACGCCACCAACATAGTCAATCTCCATAGAGCGACCCTGGGACATATCACGGTCTGCGATCTCTGCGCCATTACGGTAACGCATTGCCTCAACATTGATTCCCTCGTAGATTGATGTGGGATAGCCGTAATAGCTCCAAAGGAAGGCGCACATACGCATTTCCTTGCCGGGTGCGGCCAACTGAGTCATACCGTCAGGTGTAAGCTCAACGATTTCGCCGGGGCCAAGCTCCTTAACGTGCTCATAACCCAGCTTTGTGTATGCAAATTGTTCAAAGGATGCACACCAGCCGTCATCATTTTTACCGATCTGAACCGGGATTCTGCCAAGACGGTCACGAGCTGCGATCAGCTTACCGCTATCGGTCAAGATCAGAATATTTGCAGTGCCGTCAATTACACGCTGTGCAAACTGAACACCTTCGGTAAAGCTGCTCTTCTGGCTGATCAGCGCTGCAACCAATTCCGTGGAGTTGATCTTGCTGCCGGTCATAGCATTAAAATGGCCGCCGCTGAAGGACAAATACTGATCAATCAACTGCTTGGAGTTATTAATCAGACCAACAGTAGTGATGGCAAACGTGCCAATGCAGGAACTGATGAGCAAGGGCTGAGGATCGGAATCGCTGATACAGCCAATAGCTGCATTGCCCTTCATTTCCTCCAGAACATGCTCAAATTTGGTACGAAAAGGAGAATTTTCAATATTGTGAATCTCCCTTTGCAGACCGATCTCGGCATCATAAGCAGCCATGCCGCCGCGACGTGTACCCAAATGAGAATGGTAGTCCACGCCAAAGAAAACATCGGTCATGCAATCTGTGCGGGATGTTATACCAAAAAAGCCTCCCATGATACTCTCCTTCAGTTAGTGATTAAGCGAAAAACAGCTTGTTGAGGGTCATGGGATCAATATACTGACCATCCTTGTAAACACGCATGTTGCCGGAAGCGATCTCGTCAATGAGCATCACCTTGCCGTCAGCATCGTAGCCGAACTCAAACTTGATATCGTACATATCCAGACCCTTTTCCTTCAGGTCATCAGCAACGATCTTGGTGATTGCCTGGGTCATAGCCTTCAGGTCATCGTACTGTTCAGCGGTCATAACGCCCAAATCAACCAGGCCGTCCTTGGTAACCAGCGGATCGCCCTTCTCGTCGTTCTTGAAGGTGGTCTCAACGTAAGCAGGCAGATCCTGACCCTCGGTGCAGTAATCGGAATAACGGCGGAAGAAAGAACCAACAGCCTTGTAACGGCAGATAACTTCCAGACCTTTGCCGAAGACCTTTGCGGGCAGAACTTCCATGGTGGTGTTCTCCAGGTCAGCGTTTACGAAATGAGTCTTGATGCCAGCTGCATTGATCTTCTCAAAGAAATAAATGGACATACGCAGGTTGACGTCGCCAACACCCTCAATGGTCAGGCCAACAGAGTTTTCGCCGGGATCAAACACGCCATCCTTACCGGTGCAGTCATCCTTAAACTTCAGCAGATAATTACCATTTTCAAGAGCAAAAACGTCCTTTGTCTTACCGGTGTAAACAAGCTTCTTTTCCATATTTCGTTTCTCCTTTATTAATTGCGGTTATTCACCGTATATTACAGTCTTTCAAGAATGCCGGCATCCTTTGCCAGGACAGCTGCAGCATCCGCTTTACGCTTATCATCCAGCTTGCGAGCAAGCTCCGCATCTTCAACTGCAATGATCTGTGCAGCCAGCAGCGCGGCATTTGCAGCGCCGTTGATGGCAACAGTTGCAACAGGAATGCCGGTAGGCATCTGCACAGTTGCAAGCAGTGCATCCAGGCCGTCCATCATGCCGCCTTTACAAGGAATACCAATGACCGGCAAAGTTGTATTAGCTGCAATAGCACCTGCCAGGTGTGCTGCCATGCCTGCTGCGCAGATCAGCGCACCAAAGCCGTTCTCTCTTGCATTCAGTGCAAAGTCACGAGCTTCAACGGGTGTTCTGTGGGCAGAGTATACATGAACTTCAAAAGGAATATCCAACGCACGAAGCATGTCTACACCCTTCTGAATGATCGGCAGATCACTGTCACTACCCATTACGATACCAACTTTTTTCATAAATATCCTCCTTACAAGCGCAAAAAGAGCGCACTCAGCCTATACAGCTAAATGCGCCCAGACGGTCGGCTTATTGGCTTGCGCCAACGCTCTCTGTTCCTCCGTGGTGCTCCACATTATCCGTCAGTCGCAGAAAGCGGTATATAATTTACTTGTCAATTTTAACATGCCAGTAAAGCGGTGTCAAGAAACAACATAATGTTTTTGCAATTTTGTTTCTTTCAACACGAATACCCCCGGCGTGGGCGAAAATTTTGTGTATCTTTTGCCTGCCACCGGGGGTAATATTTACTGGAGTGTTTTCTTTGCCTCGCAATAGATGCAGCGATAGATGCCGTTCTCACGATTCACGCACTTGAACACATGATCCAGCTCCTGCTCTGTGGAAGTAATGCACCGAGGATTGTCGCAAGTGATTTCGTTGATCACTACATCCTTTGGTTCCTGCATCTGCAGTCCCTCCCCTGCTTCCTTTAGCAGTTTCAGGATCAGTGCCATACGCATATACTTACCATTCAGCGCCTGGCGGAAATAAGCAGCTCTGGGGTCATTGTCAACCTTTACGCTGATCTCGTTAACACGAGGCAGCGGATGGAGGACACGCATAGTCTCTTTTGCCAGTTGCATTTTTTCTTCAGTCAGAATATAGCTATCCTTCAAACGCTCGTATTCATCAAAGCTATCAAAGCGTTCACGCTGAATGCGAGTCATATACAGAACATCCAGCTTGGAAATAGCATCCTCCAAAGAAGTAAGCTCTTCGTAAATCATGCCATTCTTATCAAGCACTTCATATTTGACATACTTAGGAAGCTTCAGTTCTTCCGGAGAGATAAGGATCACCTTAATATTCTCATAACGAGCCAATGCAGAAATCAAAGAGTGAACAGTTCTCCCGTATTTCAAATCGCCGCAGAAGCCGATAGTCAAATCGTTCAAGCGACCAAGCTCACGGTAAATTGTCAGCAGGTCAGCAAGGGTCTGTGTAGGATGGCAGTGACCGCCGTCACCGGCATTGATAACGGGAATGGTTGCAGCTTTTGCAGCAACGTAAGGAGCGCCCTCTTTAGGATGGCGCATCGTCATAATATCAGCATAACAGCTGATCATTTTAGCGGTGTCTGCAACACTCTCACCCTTGGATGCAGAAGAAGAGCCGGCATCAGAAAAGCCCAGCACATTACCGCCCAACTCCATCATTGCCGCTTCAAAGCTCAAACGGGTACGGGTAGAGGGTTCAAAGAATAAAGTAGCTAACTTCTTGCCGTGGCAAGCTTCAGCATACTTAGCGGGATTCTCGCTGATGTCACATGCCACCTGCATCAGTTCATCCAGCTCTGCTACAGAAAAATCCGTAATATCAATCAAGCTTCTCATTACTTTGCTCCGTTCACAGCCAGGTAGTTCTTATTTCTTGTAACATTTTCCTCGTTTGCAGGATCCTCTTCCAGGTACTCAATGATATCATAAACATCAACAACAGAATATACAGGGAAACCAAACTGCTCCTCAATCTCCTGCATTGCACCCTTCTCGCCCTGACCCTTTTCCTTACGGTCGACCATAACGAAGGTTGCAGCCACCTTGACGCCCTCAAGAGCGCCCAAAATTGCCATACTCTCACGAATTGCAGTACCTGCAGTTATAACGTCTTCAACGATTACGATCTCTTCACCGGCCTGAGGAACATAACCAACGAACACACCGCCTTCGCCGTGATCCTTAGCTTCTTTACGATTGAAGAAGAAAGGAACATCCAATCCATTCTTGCTTAAAGCAACCGCTGCGGATACAGCGATAGAAATACCCTTGTAGGCAGGACCGTAAAGAACAGCCTTCTTATTACCGACCTTATCAAAATAAGCCTTAGCATAGAACTCGCCCAGCTTTGCGATTTCATCACCGGTCTTGATCATACCGGCGTTAATAAAGTAAGGGATCTTTCTGCCGGACTTGGCGGTAAAGTCACCAAACTTCAAAACGCCTGCACTCTGCAGGAACTGAATAAATTCTCTTTTATAGCTTTCCATAATTCTAAATCCTTTCTATGTATATAGATGGATATATTTTACCTAAATTCGCAAATATAGTCAAGGTGCATTGCGATATTTCCTTGAAAAATCAAAAAAATAATCCGGGACACAAACATGTCCCGGATTTAGATTATACAATTACCTGTGAGGGCAAATGATTAAGCATTGTCCTCATCGGTCTCTTCCTCGTCCTCTTCATCATCAATGGAGAACTCAAGAAGCTCACCGCACTGATCACAATGAATAGAACCTGCAATCAGAGTCTCTTCGTCAAAGTTGATCACATTGCCGCAAACGCACTTGACCTCGTAGATGGTGGTCTCTTCGTCGCCGAAGTCAAAACCCTCATCATCGTAGTCATCGTCATCATCTTCGTCATCGTCCTCAAAGTCATCCTCATAGTCATCGTAGTCCTCATCCTCTTCATCAAGAATGAAGTCTTCAATGGCATCCAGATCTTCTTCGATCTCGTCCAACTCGTCAGAGATGGCAATGGTGGTCTCCTCAATGTCGGTAACACGCTTTGCAATGTCACCCAGCAGTTCAACGATAGCAGCGATCATCTTGCCTTCAGGCTTCTCGGTGTCCAGAGAACTACCTTCCATAAGACCCTTCAGATAAGCAGCCTTTTCTGTAATCGTCATTCCGTTCACCTTACTTTGCACGGCCCAGGTACTCACCGGTGGTGGTGTCGATCTGGATTCTCTCACCCTCGTTAATGAACAGAGGAACCTTAACATCAGCGCCGGTCTCAACGGTAGCGGGCTTCAGGGTGTTGGTAGCGGTGTTGCCTGCGAAACCGGGCTCGGTAGCAGTAACTTCCAGCTCAACAAAACGGGGAGGCTCAACACCAAACACGTTGCCCTTGTAGCTCATGATTGTGCAGGTGTCGTTCTCCTTGACAAAACGGAAGCTGTCGTCCAGGATGGACTTCTCAATGGGGATCAGCTCGTAAGTCTCGCCGTCCATGAAGTAGTACAGATCGCCGTCTGCGTAGGAGTACTCCATCTTCTTGCGCTCAATGTAAGCGGTGGGATACTTATCGTTGGGGTTGAAGGTAGTTTCAGTCACGCCGCCGGTGATGACATTCTTCATCTTAACACGAACGAATGCAGCACCCTTACCGGGCTTAACGTGCTGGAACTCAATGATCTGCATTACCTTGCCGTCCATGTCAAAGGTAATACCGTTTCTAAAATCGCTAACAGAAATCATAACATTTTCCTCCTAATAGTTTACTTCTTTAACGAAGCATAGTTTACAAACTTATAGCTGGTATATTATAACGCATAGCGTTGTCAATTGCAATAGCAAAATTTTACTTTTTTCAAATAATCAGCAGATTTTTCGGGCTTTTCGTGATATTTTCACAACCGTCTTCTGTAAAGATCACTACATCCTCAATACGAACGCCAAATTTACCGGGCAAATAGATGCCGGGTTCAGCAGATGTGATCATATTTACTTCCATAGGAACTTTGCCGGAAGGACTGCAATTCGGCCATTCATGGCACTCCATACCAAGGCTGTGACCGTAGCCATGGCCGAAATACTTGCCATAACCGGCATCTGTAATCACCTTTCGTGCTACACCGTCAATTTCAGCGCCGGTGACACCGGCCTTAGTCACAGAAATACCAGCAGTCTGTGCCTCCAGGACAGTTTCATAAACCTTTCGCATTTCCTCTGTTGCATGTCCCACAGCCACAGTTCTTGTCATATCGGAACAGTAACCACCGTAGGTAACTCCGAAATCAAGAGTAACAAAATCTCCGTCACAAATCACTCTGTCCCCTGCTACGCCATGGGGCAGACTAGTATTCGGACCACTGACAACAATGGGATCAAAGGAAAGACCTTCGCCGCCATTCTTGTACAAACAATAAATCAGTTCTGCCTGTAACTGCTTTTCGGTCAAACCCGGCTTAATTCTCTGGAGAACCTCAGAAAATGCAGCATCGGTAATTCTCTGCGCTTCACGCATTCTTTCCAGCTCCCAAGGCTCTTTGACAGAACGGAAGCTATTGATCCTCTCCCCTGCTTCCACCAATTCGGCGTTGAGTCCATCGCGGAAAGAAGCCCATTCGGATACTGTAAGATAACTCTCTTCATAACCCAAAGTCTTAACACCAAAGCGAGCGATAGCATCGTTTAAAAGCTTATTATAGGGGTTTTCTCTGTTCATCTCCACGACTTCAAAACCGGAGATGTTATTCTGTGCAGACTCAATATAACGGCTGTCCGTAAAGTAACAGCAGCCTGCTTTTGTGACGATCGCTACGCCTTCCGCAATGTCAAATTCAGTGCCATAATGTCTGCTGTAACGGCTGGTAAGAAGTAAACCGTCAAGTTCCTCGCTAAGCAAAGATAAATATTTATCAATATTCTTCATAATTCAATTCTCCTCTTTCCTGCAATGCAAATAAAAGGTATCTCCGCAACATGACGAAGCTTAAGCCAAATGTTATGATTATGGATTGCTTTGACCAAAATTGTAGTAACACCACAGCAATTGCCGCCCAAAGTATCTGTGTAGATCTGATCACCGGCTATTGCAGCCTGAGAAGGCTGCATTCCGTACTTTTTTAAGCATGCAACAATACCTTTTGAAAAAGGCTTCTTTGCGCCGGTAATGCACTCCAAGGCGTATTTATCGCAGAAAATTTTAACACGATCCTTGTGACTGTTGGAGACAATACAAATTTGAATATCCGAATCAGCCATAACCTTTAACCAAGCAGACATTTCTTCGGTGGGTACCGATGTGGTATACGGAACGATCGTATTGTCAAAATCAAGCATTAACAGACTGATACTGCGTTCTTTCAAAAACTCCGGTGTCAATTCAGTAATAGAATCCAGGATAATATCCGGCAAAAAGGAAAAGGACATATTTACTCTCCATCCTCATATATTTTTAAAGTATTATAACACAGTATTGGGGGTTTGTCCATGGATATTAAGCGATATGTTGCAATGACGAAGGCTGAGTTAGCAACTTTTCCCGTCGCAGAAGATCTGCCGGCATGGATGGCGTGTCATTTTTCTTCTTACGGAAATGGTCTTTCCAATATACCTGATTGGCTGCCGGCAGGTAGCATGATCATATTAGATGACAGAACACCACCGTGTGACCATGATACAGATGTTATAGCCATGCAGCTGAATTCCCTTGCAGACAAATATAAAACAGATATATTTCTTTTGGATTTTCAACGAAAAAATAATCATCACACAGAAAACATTGTCAAAGAACTTACTACCAAACTCAGAGGCAAAGTTGGTGTTACCGAGGCATACGCACATTGTGCGTCATGTGCAGTATTCATCACATGTCCGCTCCCCCACCAATCGCTTCCTGACAAACTTTCAAAATGGAAAACCCGTGAACTGTGGTTAGAACTGGCAACAGAAACAGAAATCATAACGATTTCAAAAGGCAATACAACTTTTGAAAGAGTAAATTACTCACTTTTAACAGAAACAGATCTATATGATGAAAAGCTAAAAAGCAGATATCGTGCAGCGGTCAAAGAAAATAATGCAAAAATCATTATTGAACGCACTTCCGAAGAACTTTCTTTATTGCTGCAGGAAGCGCAATCCTTAGGAATAAAAATCGCCGCAGGATTGTGTCAACAGCTATGCCCAAAATAAAACCATCTTGCGCAGGCAGAGAACATAAAGTTCCGATCTACGCAAGATGGTCATTTTATTTGTTTAACTCCCAAAGCTTGACCTGCTCAGCTTTTTCATAAAGGCGCAGGTAGCTGTCATAGCGGCTCTTTTCAAGTACGCCTGACTCTACAGCCTGCCTTATGCTGCAACCGGGTTCTGCACGATGCGAGCAATCTCTGAACTGGCAGCATCCAAGATACTGCGCAAAATCCAAAAAAGCGTATTGCAAATTCTCTTTCAGCAACACGTCCATCTGATCTGTGTCAAAGGAAGAAAATCCGGGGGTGTCTGCCACGAATGTATCATCGTCCAGACAGTACAGCTCCACATGACGAGTTGTGTGTCTGCCTCTTCCGAGCTTTTCAGAAACCTCTCCAGTGGGAAGCGACAAGGAAGGACACAACGCATTGAGCATACTGCTCTTTCCTACGCCGGTATTACCGGTAAAGGCAGTTAACTTGCCACGCAGCAGCGCACGAAGTGCCTCTACGCCCTCGCCGGTTTCTGCACTGGCGCAAATTACAGAGAAGCCTGCATTGGTATAGATCTTTTGCAGATCCAGTGCCGGGTCAAGGTCGCACTTGTTGATGCACAAATAGACCGGAACCTCCTGGTCTCCTGCAATTGCAGCAACCCGATCAATAAGAAAGGGGTCTGTAACCGGATTCGTATTAGCAGCAAACACAACCAAAGCATCTACATTTGCCACAGCAGGACGAACAAAACAGTTCTTTCTGGGGAGGATCCTCTCCACCATTCCCTTCCCTTTTTCAACAGTGATCTCAACGAAGTCACCGGTAAGAGGCGTCATGCCTGTGCGACGAAGAGAACCACGTCCCCGGCAGGTTATAACACTGTCGGCTGTTTGGACGTCATAGAAGCCACTTAAAGATCGGACAATTCGTCCGGTTAGAACTTTATTGTGCATCATCAAAAGACACCTTTTCTATCCAGCCGTCTTGATCACCTATGATCACTTCATAGAATACAGAACCGGAACCGCTTTGATCTTTTAAAGTAACAGACGCAGTTCCCTGCTGAACAACTTCATTAAATACCTCAGTGTCACCAAGTTTGATTTTCACATGGCATTCGCCGGCTGTAGCAGAACCACGAAGATCAATAACAACGTCTTTGGTTACAACCGGAGCGTCGGCAGGTCCCTGAGATACCGAAAGTACAATGTTAGTCTGAACATCAACCTCGGTATTCTTCTCAACAGACTGATTTACTACAGTATCCTTCTCTTGATCACTTTTTACTGTGTCAATTTCGTAATTCTTAAAGCCGGAATTAATCAAAATTACAATTGCCTTATCAATATCAATACCTGTAACATTGGGCATCGTAACCATTTCGGCACCCTTGCTAATATAAAGTTTTACTTTGTTGCCGGTCTCAAGGGGTGCATCTGCCTTCGGATCGGTTCTTACAACACAACCTGCTTCAATATTGGAATCAAATACCTCTTCAGTCTCAATTTCAAGATTCAGTTCAAGGGATTCTAAAATCTTTATAGCATTTTCTTGGGTTTGACCAACCACATCGCGCATTGTGTCCTTCTTAATTTCAGGACCTGCAGAAACATACAGAATAACCTCTTGTCTGATTTCAAGAAGCGCATTGGCTTCCGGCTCTGTGCGGATGATATTTCCTTCGGGGATCTCATCATTAAACTCGGTTACAGTCTCAACCCATAGATCCATCTGAAGATTTTTTAGGACGTTCTTAATCTGCTTTTCTTCCTGATTGGTTGCATCCGGCATATAAACAGGTTCAACCTTTTTGCCCATGCTGACATTTACGTAGATTTCGGTATTTTTATCAACCAAATCGTTGGCTTCCGGTGTCTGACTGATAATCTGACCTTCCGGGAAATCGTTGTTATAGACTCGCTCATTGAGCCTTATGATAAAGTTTTCGTAATCTCCAACCTCATCGTACACCTCACCAACCAAATCCGGAACACTCACTTGCTCAGGTTTTTGAGTCGCACCGCCGCTAAGGAGGACAACAAGGAAAATAACAATCGCAACCACCATAACAAGAGAGCAAGCAATAATTGCAATGGTTGCCACATTTGCGCTTTTATCTACCTTCTTCTCGTTTCTGCCGTGTGTCGTTCTGCGGCTACCGGCATCTGTTCTGCGTGCCGGACGGTCGGTAGTTGTACGGTTACCACCATTTGCATTCTCACCGCCCCGCTTCTGTTCCAGCTTCTCCGCTGTTGTTTTCGGAGGCTGCTGAACAACGGGATCGGTAACATGCTGCAGCTTTGTTACATCGTCCGTAGGCGGCACGTTGTAATCAAAGAGCATCACAGGACTCTTGCGGAATTCATCCATATCCTTCAGCATGTGGGTTGTAGATTTGAAGCGCTTATCAGCATCATTCTCCATTGCTTTCATGATAATCTGTTCCAGACCACCGGGAATATTGGGATTAAGCAAGGAAGGCATGGAAGCGCCTCCGTTAATATGCTTGATGGCAATTGCAACGGGAGACTCACCGTCATAGGGCGGTCTGCCGCTCATCATTTCATACATAACGACGCCAAGAGAATAAATATCGGAGCGGTGATCCACACGCACACCCTTTGCTTGCTCAGGAGAAATATAGTGAACAGAACCAAGCGCTTCCTTTGTCAGGGTGTTACCTTGGGACATCATACGTGCAATGCCAAAGTCTGTAACTTTAACAGAGCCGTTTTTCAGAACCATGATGTTATGCGGCTTGATATCACGGTGAACGATGCCACGTCCGTGTGCATGCTCCAAAGCTTTGCCGATCTGGATGGCAAAATGCAGCGTCTCCTTCCAGTTCAGAACGCCCTTCTTCTCCATGTACTGTTTCAGGGTAATACCATCAATCAGCTCCATGACAATGTAATCTGCAGAAGGCGATGTGGAGACATCGTAAACGGAAACAATATTAGGATGACTGAGCATAGCAACAGCCTGGCTCTCGGAATGGAAGCGACGACGGAACTCCTCATCCTCCATAAAATCATCCTTCAAAATTTTTATCGCAACAAAACGATTCAATCTATGGCAACGTGCTTTATAAACCACTGCCATACCACCGGTACCGATGACTTCAAGGATCTCATACCGGTTATCCAACAGACGACCTATATATTTATCCATACTGAAACTCCTTTCGTCATCGTATCAGACCTGGACCAAAACACAGGTTACATTATCAGGCGCGCCACGCTTCTTGGCAATCTCAAGAAGCCTCTCACACCCACTCTGCTTATCAGCACCATGAACGATCTCAAACAAAATCTCTTGCTCATCCACCAAATTGGACAAACCGTCAGTGCACAGAAGCAAGCAATCATTATTTTCCAGTTTTTTATGGAAAATATCGGGTGTTACAACCGTTTCTGTGCCAATTGCTCTTGTAATGAGATTTTTACCAGGGAAGCTTCTGGCCTGATCAGGTGTCAACTCACCTCTTTGGATCATCAGCTGAACCACAGAATGATCTGTTGTCAAAAGAGAAACACCATCTTTATGTACGCAATAGCAACGGCTGTCACCTACATTGACAATAGTCGCATATTTACCGTGTACAAGCACAGCGACCAGTGTTGTTCCCATACCGGAAAATTCATCAAACTGTTTTGACTGATCAAATACAGTAAAGTTTGCAAGCTTCACTGCACCCTGGAGCATCTGATCCAATTCATCCTGCTTCATGTCGGATTTCCAGGATCTTTTGACCTCCTGAGCAAAAACATCCACAGCCAAAGAACTTGCCACGTTGCCGGACTTTGCACCGCCCATGCCATCGCAAACGACACAAAGCAGCGTATTTTTATTCAGTGTTTCTAATTGGTATGCATCCTGGTTCTGTGTTCTAACACAGCCAGGATCTGTAACACCCCAATATTTCATATCGCAACAATCCTTTCGCAATGATTATTCGCCCTTGGTATACTTTCTGCGAAGCTGACCGCAGGAAGCATCAATATCACTTCCAAGGGTTCTGCGAACAGTGGCAGGAATACCACCGTCCTCAAGAATGTTTTGAAATCTATGAACAGCTTCCCTTGTGCTAGGCTTCAGCGGGCTTTCTTCCACGTGATTAAGCGGAATCAGGTTCATGTGTGCAGGAAGTCCTTTCAGCCGTTTCAGGAGAACTCTGGCTGCTTCAGGTGTATCATTCACACCGTTGATCATGGCATATTCAAAAGAAATGCGTCTGCCGGTCTTATCATAATATCTGCGGCAAGCAGCGATCAGCTGTTCTGTGGGATATGCCTTATTCACAGGCATGATCGTATCTCTGATCTCATCTGTGGGAGCATGCAAAGATACAGACAATGTAAGCTGCAGTTTTTTCTCTGCAAGCTTATCAATACCGGGTACAAGCCCACAGGTAGAAAGACTGATATGCCGCATAGATATGTTCATACCGTCAGCACTGTTTACCAGTTCCAGAAACCGCATGACATTATCAAAATTATCAAGAGGTTCACCGATGCCCATAAGCACAATGTGGGAAATCGGAAGTTCTGAATCCACCTGGGTGAAAAGCACCTGATTCAGCATTTCAAAGGGTTCAAGCTTTCGCACAAGACCACCTAGGGTAGATGCGCAAAATGCGCACCCCATTCGGCAGCCCACCTCTGTAGAAATACAAACCGTATTACCGTAATGGTATCGCATAAGTACTGTCTCAACGCAATTGCCATCATGCAATTTCCACAGATACTTGATCGTACCATCCTTTTGCGATTCCTGCTTCCGTACCACTTCCGGCACAAAAATGGGATATTGTTCTGTCAAAACATCCCGTAAAGCCTTCGGAAGATTTGACATTTCATCATAACTCCGAACACCTTTGTGAAGCCATGTATATACTTGTTTGGCTCGGAAGGCAGGTTGTCCCATATCTTTGAGGACATGGGAAATCTCTTCCATTGTCATGGATTTAATATTCATACTTTTCTCCGCAGACGGCAAATAAAGAAGCCATCTGTATCATATTCACCGGGTACCAACGCCAGCATGCCGGATTGATTTTCAGGAAATACACAAGGAAGTCTTAATGCTTCAAGATAAAATTCGGGGTTTTGCTTCAAGAATTTCTCAACAACACCCTCATTCTCCCTGCGCACCAGCGTGCAGGTTGAATACATCAAGGTGCCACCGGGACGCACATATCTTGCCTGATTACACAGAATGGCAAGTTGCAAAGCCGGCAGTTCCTTCATGGTGTCCGGGTCTTTATAACGAATGTCCGGCTTCTTACGGATAATACCATAACCAGAGCAAGGAACATCCGCAATGACAACGTCCATCTGTTCTGCCCAGGTTGGATTAAACACAGAGCCATCCTGATCAATAACAGTAATATTCTCAAAACCCAGACGATTGGCGCTGTTCTTGATCAAATTCAGCTTGTGAGAATGCACATCGCAAGAAATCACAGAGCCGGCACCGGCGACCAAAGCCGCAAAGCTCTTTCCCCCCGGTGCAGCGCAACAATCCAAAACCTTTGCACCAAGCGGTATTTCTGCGCACAGAACACTTAATCTTGCAGCCGCATCCTGCACATAAAACCAGCCTTTTTTAAAAGCTTCAAGCTGTTCCATGTTGCCTGTATCCCGAAGCACAAGACAATCCTGCAGCCACCTATGGTTTTCTGCAGACACACCGTCCGCTTCAAGACTTTGCAGCACAGCAGCGGAAGTTGCTAACTTCGTGTTTACCTGAATAACTGTAGGCGCCGCCTCGTTGTTTGCCCGAAGCATGGCTTCCAGTCTGTCTTCCCCTACATAGCTTTTCAACAGCATGACGAGATTTTCGGGATGAGAAAAGCGATCTGAAAGACTTTCGGGCGCTTTCAAGGTACCTTTGGTACGCACAGCATTACGCAAAACAGCATTCACAAGCCCACCGGAATTTCTTACCTTCGGGCAATACTTTTTTGCCAAAACCACTGACTCATTAACAGCCGCAGAATCAGGGATTCTGTCCATTTCATAAATCTGGTACAGTCCAAGCCGCAAAATATCATGAACAGCAGGATGAAGATCACGCAGCTTTCCCGTCAATAACTGCTTCAGGTAGAAATCCAATTTAGCACGGTTCTGCAAAACGCCATAGCAAAGTCTGGAAGCCAACGCAGATTCACGACGGTCCAAATTGTCCCGTTCACAATATTCCTTTAAAACCCCGTTTGACCATGCGCCCCCCTTACGGCAGGCGATCAAAGCACACAGCGCCGTCTCTCTTGCACTCATAATTATAACTCCAGCGGATGTCCACGGAAATAGTCGGGCGCTGCCATACGCTTACCGCCTTCTGCCTGCAGCAAACGAATCTCAACAACACCATCGGCACAGGCAACACGCAAGCCGGTTTTTGTAAGGCCAAGAACAGTACCGGGTGCAGCCTCAGGCTCCGTTGCTACGATAGCTGTCTCATAAACCTTAAAGCGCTTACCTGCAAACTCTACAGTAGCAACAGGCCAGGGATTCATACCACGAACGTGATCATGCACCTGCTGCGCAGTTTTATTCCAGTCAATGGGACACATGGTTTTATCCAACATCGGCGCATAAGTCGCCTTCTCGTGCTCCTGAGGAACAGAGTTTGCAGTGCCGCCGGCAATATTAGTAATGGTTTTACTCAGTAAGTCAGCACCAAGAACCGCAAGGCGGTCAAGAAGCGCACCTGCTGTCTCATTGGGTTCAATGGGTGTTTTGGAAACATCAATAATGTCACCAGCATCCATCTCCCGACAGAGATACATGGCTGTAACGCCGGTTTCCTTCTTACCATCAAGCACTGCCCACTGATAGGGCGCAGAGCCACGGTATTCAGGCAAAATACTGGCATGGATATTAATGCATCCTTTTCCAGGAATATCCAGCACGGACTGTGGAAGGATCCGACCATATGCAACAACTGCAATCAGATCCGGCTGCAACTGGCGAAGCGTGTCCACCGTTTCCTCATCCCTGAAATTCTCGGGCTGAAAAACGGGAAGGTCATGGGCAACAGCCACTTCTTTAACTGCAGAAAAAGCCAACTTCATGCCACGGTTCTTGGGTCTATCCGGCTGGGTGTACACACCAACAACGTTAAACCCATCCTCTATGATCTTTGTTAAGCAAGTTGCCGCAATATCCGGCGTTCCCATAAAAACAATACGCAACGCTTATTCCTCCGAAAAGTCTAATTCATCCTCTGTCAGGAAACGTTCCATCACCTGAGTATACAGAATACCATCCAAATGGTCAAGCTCGTGACAGAAACAGCGGGCGATCAATTCCTCACCCTCGGCTTCATACCAATTGCCATCACGATCTTGGGCGCGCACCTTAGCAACATAGGGACGTTTTACAAGACCATAACGACCGGGAATGCTCAGGCAACCTTCAGCACCCACCTGCTCGCCACTGGTTTCCACCAAAGAAGGATTCACCAGTTCCAGGATCTCATCACCAATGTCAACCAGAACCACACGGCGCAGGATGCCGACCTGGGGCGCAGCAAGACCAACTCCGCCGGAATCCACCAATGTCTCACGCATATCATCCAGCAGTTTATGAAGCTTATTATCAAATTTTTCCACCGGTCTGCAAGTCTTATGCAAAGCAGGCTCGGCATCTGTTAAAATCTTTCGTAATCCCATATTGACTCCTTATTATTCCGTACCGTTCACATCCACAAAAGCAGACACGCCTCTGCATTCACGATCCTGGGAAAATTGCCGCAACAAATGGGCAAATAACTGGCGCAGATTTTTGTTCAAACCACACCGAACCGTAAGACGGTAACGATAATTAAAGTTGATTTTAGGCACCGGACAAGGTGCGGGACCAAGTACATCACAGCTTTCTCTGCGATAAGTATCCATTTTCAGGCAAGACAGAATTCCATCACGAAACTTTGCGGCACTTCGCAAAACTCTGATTTCATCCTTACCGGTAAATGTAAAAGAAACCAATTCCCCAAAAGGGGGATACTTCTGTAATTTTCTGATTTCAATCTCAAGATCATAAAAGCCGTCGTAGTCCTGAACGGCCGCCAGTTTGATAACTTTATGATCCGGCATTGTGGTCTGGAGCATCGCTCTGCCGGGGACATCTCCCCTGCCGGCTCTTCCGACAACCTGGGTGATCATATTGAATGTAGTTTCAGCCGCCAGGTAACTGTCGGCAAAAAGTCCCATGTCAGCGTCTAAAACACCCACCAGTGTCACATCGGGAAAATTCAATCCCTTTGCAACCATCTGCGTCCCTAGAAGCACATTCGCCTTCTCGTTTTTAAATTTAGATAAAATCATTTCATGGGTATTGGTCGCACTCACCGTATCCGTATCCATGCGAAGCACGGAAATTCCGGGATGGATGCACTCCAGCTCCTGCTGGATCTTTTGTGTGCCCGTCCCCATTCTTTTTAATTCACCGCCGCATTTCGGGCAGTTTTTAGTAACCTTTTGAGAGTGACCGCAATAATGACACATCAAGCGTTCGTTTGCGCTATGATATGTAAGCTTTGAACTGCATCTGGGACATTCCGGTGCTTCCCGACAGTCAATGCAGACCAATGCTCTGCTGTTACCGCGTCTGTTCAAAAAGAGAACCGTTTGTTTTCCGGCATTCCGATTTTCACCAATCGCATCCTGCAAAGCATAGGAAATTGAAAAACTGTTGCCAAGCTGCAGATCCGCTTTGGTATCAACGATCTCCACCTTTGGAAGCGGCTTACCGTTATATCTGCTTTTCAGTTGATAATAGCTGTAATCACCATTCTTTGCATGATACATAGTCTGTATTGAAGGTGTAGCAGAACCGAAAAGTACCAAAACCTTCTCTTTAATTCCACGCCAAAGTGCGATTTCTCTGGCATCATAACGTGGGGTGTTTTCTGATTTATATGAATGTTCCTGCTCCTCGTCCATAATAATCAGTCCGAGATTTGTGCAAGGTGCAAACACGGCTGATCTGGTGCCAACCACAACGCTGGCCTCGCCGTCACGGATTCGTTTCCACTGATCATAACGCTCTGTAGCAGGCAGGCTGCTATGCAAAACAGCCACACGGTTTTGAAAATACGCTGCCATAAGACCCAATAATTGGGGCGTCAGCGCAATTTCAGGAACAAGCAAAACAGCTTGCTTTCCCTGATCAATACAAGATTGAATCAAACGAATATAAACAGCCGTCTTTCCTGAACCGGTCACACCATGTAAAAGCGCAGGTTTAGACTTAGAAGCCAACAGCGTATCCTCAAGACCATGAAACGCAGACTGTTGTTCCTCGTTTAATATAATCGGCTCTGCATTCTGATTAGGCACAATTTCCCTACAACGTAAAACCTCACGCTGATAAGAATTGAGAAGCCCCAAAGAAACAAGACGATTAACCGTCGGTGCCTTGGCGCCGGTAAAATAACAAAGTTCTTTTACCGAAACCTCGCCAACAGAACAAATCAATGAAAGTACAGCTTTCTGCATATTCGCAGATTTTCCCAAGCCCTCGGCATAACGCATAGCTTCATGAGCAGGAACGGCAAGTGACACGATTTTTTCAACCTTATCGCCTAATCGGCGAAGGTGATCCACCTCAGTGGAAAGCCACTTTTTACGGAGCAAATACGTAATCGCACGTTCCCGGACATCCTCATCAGGAAGAAGATCACGAAGAATCTTTCCTTCTGTAACGCCGCCGCAATCAGCAAGGAGCTGTAAAATCTCCATGGCAACAGGTATCCGAATGTTTTTTCCTTCCCAACTTCTGTCAGTTGTAAGACTATAAGTCTCCTTTACCTGAAACCACAATCCTGAAGGTAACATGGTCTTTACGGAATCATAAAACGTGCAGAAATACCGTTCACGCATAAAAGCCGCCAATTGAAGCATTCTGTCAGATAAAAGCGGCTCTTCATCCAAAGCTTTTTCCACTGCTTTCAAACCTGAAGCATCGTCAGCTTCCAGAGAAATGACAACACCTTCCACACAGCGATTACCTTTACCGAAAGGTACCTGAACACGCATACCGGCATGAAGTTGCATGTTTTCCGGAACCAGATAGGAATAGGGTTTATCAATGGCAAAAGTGGCCGCGTCTACGGCAATTTTAGCGATCAAGCTCCCCACTCCTTTCTGATATCAGGATAGCAAAAATTACATATATTCGTCCTTCAGTGTCGCAGTCAGCTTGCCATCAGCAACCTCACGAATTGCAAGGGTAACAGGCTTTTCGGGCAGTTCAATGTGATTTGTTTCTGCTTCTTCAGAAATCTGTCTTGCACGCTGTGCAACAACATTCACCAGCAAATAACGGCTGCTCACATTCTTCAGCATATCAGCTACAGGGGGGTACAACATATTAATTTTCCTCCAATTTCTTTGTGATAATTTCAATAATTTTATTCATACAGGTGTCTACTTCATCGTTGACAACCACATGATCATAATGAACACTTTGCTCAATCTCCCATTTTGCACGGGCAAGTCTCTTCAGGATCTGTTCCTCAGAAGTGTCACCACGGCTACGAAGCCGTCTCTCCAGCTCCTCAAAGCTGGGAGGGGCAATAAAGATCAGCGTTGCATCTGTATACTCTTTACGCACATTAAAGGCGCCATTAGGCTCAATGTCCAAAATAACACCGGCGTTAAGCATCTTTTCTTCAAGCTGAGCACGGGGAGTTCCATATCCACAATCCATATGCAAATCATACTCTACAAAAGCAGAATCCTTTACCATCTGCTCAAATGTCTGCATGGTGATAAAATCATAGTCAACACCGTCAACCTCACCGTTTCTGGGGGCTCTGGTTGTAACAGAAACAGAGAAGCGCAGCTCAGGATAGAGTTTCATGATTTTCTTTAAAACTGTACTCTTGCCCACGCCGGACGCACCGGAGATAATAAAGAGTTTTCCCTTACCCATCATTCTTCCTCCTTTACTGTGTCTTCTCTTCCCTCCCAGCGACCCGACAAAACATCAGGAGTCAGCGCAGAAAGGATTACATGATCTGTATCCATAAGTAACACGGACTTTGTTTTTCTGCCATAGGAAGCATCCACCAGCATTCCACGGTCTTTTGCTTCCTGGACAATACGCTTGATTGGCGCAGAGTCAGGGTCCATAAACGCAAGCACACGGTTAGCGGCAACCATGCTACCAAAACCAATATTGATAAGCTTCATATAGTCACCTTACTCAATATTCTGCGTTTGCTCACGGATCTTTTCCAGCTCCGCCTTGATATCCACAACGATCCGTGCCAGCTTCACATCTGTACACTTGGAACCGATGGTGTTTGCCTCACGGTTCATTTCCTGAAGCAGGAAGTCAAGCTTTCTGCCCACAGCACCACCGGCATCCAGCATTGCATTCATCTGTTCCAGATGGCTGCGGAGACGAACAGTTTCTTCATCAACAGCAACCTTATCGGCAAAGATAGCGGCTTCCGTAAGGATTCTGCTCTCGTCAATGTTGGTATTCTCCAGCACCTCACGAAGCTTGGCTTCCAAACGGGCACGGTAATCAATAACCGTCTGTGCATTTCCGCTCTCAACAAGCGCCACAAAACCGAGAATAGTTTCGCCTCTTGTACGAAGATCCTTATCAAGCGCCCTGCCTTCGGTTGTGCGCATGGTATTGTAATTCTCAATCGCCTTTGCCACTACAGACAGAAGATCCTGGGTAAGCTGCTCTTCGTCCACCTCAGGCTTCTCAACAACAAAGACATCCGGCAAACGGGACAAAGAGGATGTACTGATGTCATCCTTTACCCCGAAATCATTAACCATCTGACGCATTGCGGTAAGGTAACCCTCCAAAACTGACTTATTGAGGGTAACCTGGGTCTCTTCTCCGTTTTCGCTACGAAGAGAAATATAAACCTCAACTTTGCCTCTGGTTACAGACTGCTTAATGGCCTGCTTAACAACATCCTCAGCAAAAGATACAGCACGAGGAAGGCGAACAGTGCAATCCAGATAACGGTTATTTACAGAGCGAATCTCAACCGTAAATTCTCTGCCATTCACCGTTTCTACGGCACGTCCGTAACCAGTCATACTTTTAATCAAATCAACTATCCCCTTTTATGGCTGTGATAACAGCTGTAATTTACTTTTCGGTAACGTTTGCAGAAATAAAATAAGCTCCCACAGCACCAATTTCTGCATCTTCGCAGACAACTGTAACTTTGATCTTCACCGCACCCATTTCTGTATTGGTGAAATCAGCAGTAATGCTTAAATCCTCCGCTTTCAATGCCTCAATTTTATCTTTCGGACCACGAACCTTCACTTCTAGCACCTTGGTCATGAATTCAACATCCAGGTCAGCAGATACGTTTACAGGAGTAAATTCAGTGAACGTAAATACCTTGGTAGCCAGTTCCGGGAATCGCACAGTAACTTTCGCTTCTGTAACGCCGGTCTCATCAGTAATGCCCTCAGGAAGCTTAATAGCAAAGCTTTTCTCGGTGTCTTCCGCAATTTCGGAAAGATCAAGTGTTCCAAGCTCAATATTCTCAAGCTTTTCAAGCAGCGTATCACTACCGGATACCCAAATAGTCTGCGGTTCAATGATAATTTCGCTATTTGCAGCGGTAGCGCCACCGCCATCAATCACAGTTACCAGCAACTGAATTTCCTTCATACGCATAATTTTCAAAGACAAGCCGATTTCTGTGACATCAGTGCTGATCATTTGAGCGTCTACCGGTTGACCGTCAGCATCATAGAAAGTATAAACAAAGTTCTCGTTGATGCTTTCGTATCTGCCCTCAAGCTCAACAGTGATCCGTGCAGTCTTGATCTTCTCTACAACAGACTTCGGGCCGGCAACATTCACCTCGGTATGAGTCAATACTTTATTGTCCTTGTCTGCTACAAAATCATTAGCAACGGTACCGTTGTAAATCACCTCAACCGGAATCGGCTGATTGTCACGCTCTTCCACAGTTACCATAACAGTGGACGGTGTATTGGAAATGACAGATATAGCACCTTTTGCTTCAGGATAGCTGATATCGCAAGGAATGGAATGCGTACCAGCCTGATGAATTTTTGACAAATCAAGAGAAGCAATAATATTGCCAACATGCAGTTTGTTAAGATCCGAGCGATTTCCACCAAGATGAAGATCAATGGTTTCCGCATCAATATGCGTCACCATAAATCCACGATCCTGCAAAATGATCTCATTCTGCCTTACGATGGGAATATCTTCATATTTCTTATCAGAATTGGGGCTAACTACAGTGACAACATAGAGCCAGACGCTGACGGCGATTGCAAAAGAAAGAAGAGCTGTTAAAATTTTATTTTTCATCCTGCTTCTCCTCCTTCTCATTCTTTTGCAGCTTTTGACGAAGCAGGAAGCTGAATTTCTTCTCTGTCTTCTCTTCTTCAGGACAAAGCTCGTTTGTTAAAAGCTGCTTCAGTGTCTCTGCTGCAAGGTGACGCTTGAGCACACCACCGGTAGCAACGGAAATAGCGCCGGTTTCTTCAGAAACAACAACGACAACAGCATCGGAAATCTCACTGACGCCGAGAGCTGCTCTGTGTCTTGTACCCAAATCAGCGCTGATCCGATCACTGTCGGAAAGCGGAAGAACACAGGCAGCAGCAGCAATGCGGTCACCCCGGAGAATAACAGCACCATCATGAAGCGCAGACTTGGGGTAGAACAAATTACGAAGGAGCTGGTCGGACACTTGAGCATCCAGCAGTGTGCCGGTTTTGTAATATTCGTCCAGCTGCTTTTCACGGGAGAACACAATCAGCGCACCGTAATGCTCCTGACTCATGATCTCACAAGCTTTCACTGTATGATCAATGACAAGTTCCATCTGCTTTGTTGTCTTTTCTGTTGAGAGGAACTTTTTGAACTTCAGGTTGCTCATATGATCGATCATTCGTCGAATCTCCGGCTGGAACAAAATCACAACAGCAAGCAAACCAACAGCGACAAGCTGACTGAGGATGTAATTAAGCGCATACAGCTCAAGCACACCGGTCAGCCAAGTCACTACAAGAACGACCGCAATAATACAGGCGATTTTGCCGGTTCCTGTAGACTTAAATACCGGAATCAACTTATAAATCAAAAAAGTAACGATTAAAACGTCTACGATATCCCAAAGCTTAATAACCGGCAAATTTTCGATCAAAGCCTGAAAACCTTCCATTCTATTCCATCCCCAATCCATCAAATGTGCATAACTAGCCTATTATCTTTTCTATTATAGCGGATGGATACAATATTGGCAATACTTATTCACAAAATTTTTCTTTTAGATTTAATTTTATTTAAAGATTCCAGCAATCTTTTTGATTGTATTGGCGATGCATCCAAACCAAAGCTGACACGAACTGTGCCGCTGTTAAATGTGCCGACACTTCTGTGCGCGATGGGCGCGCAATGAAGTCCCGCCCTGACCGCAATCCCCATATCGCTCAAAAGTTGAGCAAGTTCCTCACAATCCATTTTGGATACAAACGAAACTGTACCTGAACGATGCTCACCGTCAAAGACTTGAACCCCCAATTCTTTGAGTCCTTCTGCGCAAATATCTGCCTGCCTTACTTCCCTACTACAAATTTTATCTGTCCCAACCTGCAGTAAATGCGCCAGTCCAGCACTTAAACCTGCGATTCCCGGAACATTCAAAGTCCCAGCTTCCAGTCTGTCGGGTAAAAAATCCGGCATTGATGTCTCTGCTGACATACTACCCGTTCCGCCAAACAGAAGCGGTTCACACATATCTTTACATAATAATAAACCGGTGCCTTGCGGCCCTAAAAGTCCTTTGTGTCCTGGCATTGCAATAAAATCAGCGCCCAAATCACCAAAAGAAATTTTCTGAGAACCAGCAGATTGCGCAGCATCAATAACAAAAGGTACATTATAATATTTACAAAGCTCAGCTATTTCCTCAACTGGCAAAACATATCCAAATACATTTGAAACATGAGTAAAGACCGCAGCATCTACACCTTGACGCAAAAACTTTTCAAAGGAACTCAGCGTATCATCCCAATTAAATAGCTTTGTTGCGGCAATCGAAAGCTTCACGCCAATATCAACAAGTGGTCTTAAAACCGCATTATGCTCAAACCCTGAAATCAAAACTTTTGCACCTGGCTTTATCAACGAGCGAATGGCTATATTCAGACCATGGGTGCAGTTTGAAGTAAAGACAACGTGTTCAGGATCGCAATTAAAAAGACGGGATGCCCGATCCCGGCATCCCAAAACAACATGTGCAGCTTTATTTGATTGCTCGTATCCACCACGCCCAGGATTCGCACAATTTTCCATAGCCCACAACACTGCACGCTTAACAGAATCCGGTTTGTAATAACTTGTTGCGCCATTATCCAGATAGATCATAATGTCATTTCCTCCGCAGAGCCGTTATCACGAATAAGATATACTTTTTTAAACTCTATATTATTTTCACGAAACAACCGAATACAAACCTCAGTATTGATCGTCCGAATTTGCAGGCTGTATCCGCATCCCTTTTCCTGCATCCAGCGGGGTGTGCGTCGCAATATGCAGGATAAACCGTTCCTGCGAAGCACCGTCTCGCCACGTTGTGCCGGTGTAACAGAACGAAACGTTATCCAAGTATTCTTCATAGAAAAACCTCCCGGAACAATCTATGTCCGGGAGGTTGAATATGTGATTTTATCGGCGTTTTCTGACGATTATCTTCCATATAAAATAACCTATGATTATGCCGGGAATATTCAGCAGCAGATCGTCCACATCGCAACTACCAAGCCCTGTAACATACTGCAGCGTTTCAATTAGAAAAACCAAGGAAACAGAAACAGCAATCAATCGTAAAAATTTCCTGCAACCTGACCATATAGCAGGTAAGAAAAAACCGAGGGGAATGAACATAACAACGTTTCCTGCCAAGTTTATTACAGCCTGCCGAGCGTAATATAAATTGCCGGAAAACAACAGCTTCCAATACAGCTTCAACGTTGCCAAAAAGACAAAGTTCCAGTTCTCTTCAGCAACCATTGCCGTCTCCATACGTTGAAGGAAAAGAAGCCATATCATCAATGCCACATAAACAAGAAAAAGAAATCTAACCAACGGACTACCGAGTAATTTCTTATCCTCTGCCATCCGCTTTCTCCAAGAGACAAACTGCATGACAAGACATGCCGCTGCCGTCACCGGTAAAACCCAGATGTTCTTCCGTTGTTGCTTTAATGTTGATTTGATCCGACGCAATATTCAAAGCACGTGAAATATTCTCCTCCATTTTCGGAATATACGGACGCAACTTCGGTCTCTGTGCGATCATAGTTACATCAATATTAGCGATCTTATAACCTTTATCCGCAATTTTCTCAAAGACGTGCCTCAGTAAAACAAGAGAATCTGCTCCTTTAAATGCAGGATCCGTATCAGGAAAATGCTGACCGATATCCCCCAGTGCAGCAGCGCCCAAAAGAGCATCAGAGACAGCATGAAGCAAAACATCAGCATCAGAATGACCATCCAAACCTTTTTCATAAGGAATCTGAACACCGCCTAAAACAAGTGCTCTTCCCTCAACCAGTCTGTGTACATCATAGCCATGACCAATACGCATTACGTTTCCTCCATAAAAAACTCAGCAATTTTCAAATCAATAGGCGTTGTCACCTTCAGATTCTTTTCATCGCCATCAACGGTCTTGACCGTAAAGCCGAGATATTCAACCGCACTGCTGTCATCGGTCACCTGAACTTCATTGACGTGAACCTTCTTTAATGCGGCACACAACAGATCACGATCAAACGCTTGCGGCGTTTGGATCGCAAAAAGCTTGCTTCTGTCAGGTGTTGACTTCACAACACCACCTTGAACAAACTTGATCGTGTCTTTCACCGGGATCACAGGAACAGCTGCATGAAATGTATTAGCAGCACGCACAACTCGGTCAATGAGTTCGCAAGAAACAAGCGGTCTGGCGCCGTCATGAACTGCAATCAGTTTTACATCTTTTGACAATGCCGCAATGCCGGCTTCAACAGATTCCTGACGTGTGGCACCGCCTACTACAACGCCCCGAACCTTGTCATATTCTGCGCAAAGCTCCATGATCTGCATCATAAGATCCTGTCTGGTAACAATGACGATTTCAGAAATTGCATCGCAATTTTGAAAAGCGGTAACCGTTTTCAAAATCATGGGACCGCCGCCCAAAGGCGCCATCACTTTATCAATACCACACATTCTGGATGCAGAACCAGCTGCAACAATAACAACACCGGTACGACGCAAAGGTAAAACCTTCCGCATGTACCTTGTTATAACATTCGCTTTCATGCTCACAGCTCCATAATAAGTTTCTTGAAATATTTTCCGCGCTCCATGAAATTCTTAAACTGATCAAAAGCAGCACTAGCAGGGCTCATAAGAACAACGTCACCATTTTCCGCAGCATTTGCAGCTTTCTCAACAGCATCGGTAAAATCATCACACACAACAATTTCAGGAGTGCCCGGCTTATACTGGGGTGCATTTTCCACTGCAGTCTTGATTTGTATCGCAGTTGCACCGTTTACAAATACAGTTTTAACATGTTCGCACACTTCAGGTCCAAGAACATCATAAGGAATGTGCTTGTCATAACCACCTGCGATCAGAATCACCTTCTCACGGAAGCTACGAAGACCGGCAATCGTTCGGCTGGGAGAAGAAGCGATGGAATCGTTATAGAATCGCACACCATCCTTCACACGAACAAGCTCTATTCTATGCTCAACGCCGCCAAAAGTCTTCGCTACACGTTCAATCACATCATCCCCAACGATACCTTCCACAGCCAAGATCGCAGCCATGTAATTTTCTACATTGTGCTCACCGGGAATCAGGATGTCCTTCTTATTCAAAACCGCAATACCATCACGCAGGATCAAATCTCCTTCAACGCAAACGTCTGCATGTTTTTTTCTGGAAAAGAAACGGGTCTTACCATTCCCCTTGAATGCGGATGTAATTTCATTGTCGGCATTTAAAATCAAAGTATCAGCAGAATCCTGGAATTTAAAAATATTCCGCTTTGCCTCAATATATTCGTCCATATCCTTATGAACATCCAGGTGATTTGGTGCAAGGTTTGTTACAACAGCAACATTAGCACTTCTCTGCATATCCATCAATTGGAAAGAGCTTAGTTCAACAACCGCAACATCCTCTGCGCTGATCTGATCGCAAACCGGCAACAGCGGTGTACCAATATTGCCTCCAAGCCAAACCTTCTTTCCTGCTGCCTTCAAAAGTTCGGAAATCAAAGTTGTGGAGGTTGTCTTTCCGTCTGAACCTGTGACGGCAATAATCTTACACGGACACAGTTCAAAGAACAGTTCCATTTCGCTGGTCACCAATGCACCGGTTTCACGTAAAGACACCAAAGCAGGATTACCGGGGTGCATACCGGGAGTGCGGAAAACAATATCCGCAACAAGGTCATTAAGATACCCCTCGCCGGATTGAAGCTTACAACCTTGCTTTTCCAATTCCAGGACTTCAGCATCCAACTTCTCTCTAGGTGTCTTATCGCAACCGGTAACATCACAGCCGTAATTCAAAAGCAAGCGAACCAGCGGACGATTGCTTACACCCAAACCAAGAACAGCAATGCGCTTACTACTCAAGTTTTTAAAATATGCATCAAATAACGGATTCATAAACATTCCTCACTTATAATTGCGTTTCTTATAGTATAGCCGCATTTTCAAGATTTTGCAAGGGATTTAGTTCGTTGACACACAAATTATTAAGTGATATAATAACGAAAAAAATTCAGGAGGCTCCTATGGATATTAAAATTTTACATATGGTTGAGGGCGCTAAACAAGCACGAGGAATTGCAGTTATTATTGATGTTTTCAGGGCTTTTACCGTAGAAACTTATCTTATGCGAAATAACGCTGCAAAAATCATTCCTGTTGGTGATGTTGAAATTGCACGTAACTTCAAGAAAAGGCACCCAGACGCCATTCTTTGCGGTGAACGTAAAGGCATTATTATTGACGGTTTTGACTACGGTAACTGTCCTACAGACCTTGAAAAAATTGATTTAACCGGAAAAACCGTTGTTCATACAACAAGCGCAGGAACGCAAGGAATCGCTAACGCTTCCAATGCAGATGAGATCATCACTGGAAGCCTTGTTAACGCTTCTGCAGTTGCCGAGTATATCAAGAGAAAGAACCCAAAATGTGTATCCCTTGTTTGCATGGGTCTCATGGCAAACAAGCAAACAGATGAAGATAATCTTTGTGCAGACTATATCAAAAGCCTTCTTGAAAACAAGCCGTTGGAAGACATCCACGAAAGAATGGCTGCACTGAAATATACCAGCGGCGCAAAATTCTTTGATCCGGAACGGCAACACATTTTTCCTCAGCGTGATTTTGAACTTTGTACAAATCTAAATTCTGTTCCATTCGTATTGCGTCTTAAGAAAGAAGATGACGGACTCAACTACATGGAACGAATTGATATTCTATAAAAACACACCGGTGTGGGATTTCTCCCACACCGGTGATTTTTATTAGTTGACAGTCAGGGTCGCTGCATCGGTGATGAATTCAACGCCGAGCATATCGGTGATGACACAGCGGTACTGGTAGCCGTTTCTCTTGTCGGTAGCTGCCACACGCAGAACTGCGGTGTCAAAGCCAGCTGCAGACT
>JAFYNQ010000115.1 GCA_017548065.1 Oscillospiraceae bacterium | reverse complement strand
TGTGGGATCGCTCCCACACCGGTGATTTTATTTTACTTGACGGTCAGGGTTGCTTCCTCAGAGATGGTTTCGTTGCCGTATGCATCGGTGATGATGCCACAAGCCCAATATCTTTTTCAGGTCTCTGACACGGGCGAAATACGGGCAATTTTGCCCCAGGGGGGTGTGATATTTTCGCTGGTGAGCAGCCACAGAACAGGGATGCCGCAGGCGGCCTCTTCCTTGGGGAAGGGTGCGCAGCCGTCGGTCATCATAATAATGCAGGCAGGGGGCTCATCCTGCATATGGTCACGGACATAGGCAAACACAATGTGAAAATCCGTGCCGCCACCACCTACCGGCTTTATTTGCAGCACGTCATCCACATCCTCAAAGGGGCAAGGCTCCACCACACCGGCATCAAAGAAGCCCAGCCAGCCCATCAGCTTGCCACCGAACTGCTCAATGGCGCCTTTGATCTCAGAATAGGCTGCCGCCAGCTCCTTGTCTGTGACAGAGGCAGAGGTATCCATCATAAAGAGGATATTCACCGGGGTGTCGCTGTCTCCCAACGCATTGAAATCCGGCAAAAAGAAGGGAGATTCTGAAAAGCGTCGGTCAGGGGGTGAAAAAGAATAGTCATTTACCTCCTGCTGGACAAATTCATTGAGAACGGTGCGCCAGTCAACTTGGGGCTTTTGCAGCTTTTCCCACATCCGCTTGGCAAATCGGGGCAGCATATCCCGTCCCAAAATTTTTTCCCGAATACTGATGGCTTCGCAGGCATCGGAAAACCGCTTGATCCAGGTTTCCTTCAAATGCTCGTCACTGTCGCAGTCGCTCCAGTGGCTGTGGTCATCCCAGTGTCCGCCGTTTTTGCCGTCTGTGCTGCCACTGCTGCCCCCGGCGCCCGGTCTTCCTATTATCCCGGAGGGGCTGGAGGGCCGCATATCATAGACCTCTTCCGCTGTGTAGCCGTGTCCCTCCTTGCCGTTGGGGGCAAGGTGCATGCTCACACCCCATTTGCGCAGGGTGATGCTTTGCAGATCCATACCGTTTTCCAGCAGGATATTGGAATTGACCACGATATCGCAGGCAATATTAAATTGGGTATGCTCACGCTGCCCCTCCCGGCTGCAATGGCGCAGCACCACATGGAGCAGCTCATGCATCATCACGAAGTCCAGCTCCGGGTCAGAAAGGTTTTCCAGGAATTCCGGCCCAAAGAGGATGCGTTTCCCGTCTGTGGCTGCGGTTTCCACATTTTCATCCAGGGCAAAGCTCATGTGCATCAGCAGCAATCCATAGAAGCCGTGGCTATTCAAAAGCCGCATACGGGACAAAAGCAGTCTACGGGTATAATTCCGAACCTGCTGTTCAGACAGTTCCATTGAGCAGTCTCCCCTTTGTGGAAAGCCAACGGGAAAACGCCGGCAAGCCCAGCAGCTTTTCCTTGAAGCCTTTTTCAATGTACATATAATCCTTCATGAGCATGGCAGAAAAGTCCGGGGGCATACGGTCGGCATAAAGAATGGACTTTTCCAGTCTTGCCAGCTCCTGCCGATGCTCGGCGGCATAAGCCACCATAGAGGATGCCAGGGCATACATAGCATCGGTGCCTTTGGGCATAGGGGGATTTTTGCCGTCAAAGATATCCTCAATGGCAGGCAGCTCCTCATAGATCTGCGCCCAGGTGCGCAGCTCCACCGCCGTGCCGCTTCCGATAATACCGGAGATCAGGGGGAACATTTTATCCACATCATCGCTGACATGGTTCAAAAGGTTGCTCACCATCTCCCAGGCACGGGGTGTGGCAAAGGCAAGCTCTTCCGAGGCGGCATCAAATTTCATAAGGTAATTCTGCCGGAAGCTCAAAAAACCTACCACCTTGGGGTGGATGCCGCTTTGGATCGCCCATGCCTTCCAGGCGCTGAAATTACCCTCCACCTCAATATGCATAAGACGGTTTGCCAGCGCTTTGGGCATTTTAAATGCCACGGAACGGTCTGTAGTTCGGTTACCGGCGGCGATGACGATGCAGTTATCGGGAAGCTTATGCTCGCCCACCACACGATCCAGGGTGATCTGATATGCCGCCGCCTGCACCGACTGGGGCGCAGCGGACAGCTCGTCCAGGAAGAGGATATTCACCACATTCTCATCGGGATCCATTTGAAAGATCTGCGGCTTCAGCCAGACGGCCAGGGTCTTATCCTCGTTGGCGGTGGGGATACCACGCAGGTCAATGGGGTTAAACAGCAACAAACGCACGTCGGTTACCACCACCCGTTTCCCGGTGTCCTCTTCAATCCGCTTTGCCAGCTGGCGGATGGCCTGGGACTTACCGATACCGGGAGGACCCCACAGCATCACAGAGGGCAGAAGCATCAGCTTCTGTCCTCTGCCCAGGACGGTGCAGTAGGCATCTCCCAGCAGCTCCACCATGCGATTTACGTTCATGGACGGTATATTTGTCATTTTTACATCAGCCATCGTTCTCCACTCCTAACTGTTTGTCCAGCTTCTTCAGCTTTGACTTGTATTTGTTGATCAGGTCGGTGTAGTCCTCATCACGGGCAAGCTCTTCCTGCAAGCCCTTCTGCCGAAGCTGCATTTCCTGCAGGTTCTCCTCCAGCTTTTTCTCATGGTCATCCAGACCCTTCAGTACATTGTCCATACGGGTCAGGTAGCCGCCTTCCGCTTCGCCCAGCTCCACGTAGTAACGGCCTTCCCGTTGCAGCCAAAGGTAGGGTTTTGTCTCCGACATATTGGCAGGCAGAATCACCCGGAAGCCACGGTAAACAAGCAGCTCCCGCTCCCGAACCTCCAGCACATTGGTCTGCACCGCATCAAAAATCTCTTTTTGGGTGACTTTCCGCTGCTGAGGGTCTTTGGTCACCGGGGTGCTCTCCACGAAGGCTCTGTCCTCTCTGCACTTTTCTATCAGCTGCTGTTGATGCGTCATAAGACCGGGAAGCTCCATCAGCTCCTTTTCCATGGCGATGCGGCTTTCCACGGTTTTCCGCTGGAGGGTCAGCAGTCTTGTCAGTTCATTGGCTGCTTCCACACGCAGCTTCACAAGGGGATTGCCCACTGCCAGCGCCTTGACCTCTGCGTAATCCAGCACCGTGCTTTCAATATCGGAGCCGCTGCGCTGATCCATAGAGCCGGAGAGAAGCTCGGCAATAAACCGCTGCTTTGTCTCCAGCAGCTGCCAGGAATAGGCATCAAAGCTGCCCTCGGTGATATAACGGAAAATGTACACCTTTTTGTTTTCATTGCCCTGGCGCAGGATGCGTCCCTCACGCTGGGTCATATCTGCAGGTCGCCAGGGGATGTCCAGGTGGTGGACAGCGATCAGCTTGTCCTGCACATTCACACCCAGTCCCAGCTTAAAGGTGGAACCGAAAAGGATACGCACCTCGCCTTTTTGTACACGGGTAAACAAGCTCTGCCGTTTTTTCTCCGTGTCGGCATTGTGGATATATGCCATCTGCTCCGGGGGGATGCCTTTTTCCGTCAAAAGGCGATGCACCTCATCATAAATATTGAAGCCCTTCTTGGGGGTGGAGCTGTCGCAAAAGATCAGCTGGGTGCTTTTTCTTTCGGCGGTGGCAGTGTAGATCTCATATACATTGTTTGCGCACTTTTCTGCCTTGGACTGGGGTGTCATCGCTGCCTGGGGCTGCACCAGCCGCAGATCCAGCGCTGCCTTGCGGCCGTCTGTGGTGATCTTCAGCATATTGTCCTCGGTGCGCTCCACAAGACCGGCACGGACTGTCTCCGCACGCTGGGTAATGGTCTTCAGATATTCGGAAAATTCTTCTGTTTTAAATACCAGCGTATCGCTGTAGCCGTCGGTTTCCGGCACCTCATCGGTGGCGCAGACCTGGTGAAAATCTGCCACAGAAGACAGCAGCGTCGTCAGCTCCGGCAGATTATGGAACCGGGCAAAACGGGTGGCAAGGCGATAGCCACCGGTGTCCACGTCAATTTCAAACTCCGTCACACGCTCGGCAAACATACCCACCCAGCTGTCAAAGCTTTGCAGATCCAACAGCGCCAGCTCACCGCTTTGCAGGTACTGCTGCATAATAAAAGCATCGGTGATGGAGTTGGTAATGGGTGTGCCGGTGGCCATGACCACACCGCCGCCACCGTTACATTTCTGGATCATGCGCACCTTATCCAGCATATCCTGGCACTTTTTGGAGCCGGTGGTACTGATACCCAGCACACGGTCGATCTTGGTGTCCAGGGGGACATTTTTAAAATTATGCGCCTCATCCACAAAAAGCCGACTGATGCCCAGTTCATCAAAGCATACGCTGTTGCAGCTTTTCATGGCGCAGGTCACCGCTTCGCAAATGGCCTCGTCCACGCTTTTTGCCTTGCGGCGCAGCTTGTTGCTGGTCTTACGGGACTGGGTCAGAAGCTTGCGGATCTCCTCCCGTGTCCGCTCCAGCTCCTGCAAAATGTAATCCCGGGAAAGGTCAATCTCTTCAAAACAGCTGTAGGCCATGATGATGCCGTCATATTCATTGTCCCGAATGGTCTCCAGCACCTTCGCACGCTTGTCCGGAGTAAAGGACTTGGGCTCTACGGTCAGCACCTTTGCCTTGGGGTACAGACGGTAGAAAATATTCTCCCACTGTCCCACCAGGTTGTTGGGCACAACATACAGATTCTTTTTGGAAAGTCCCATTCTCCGTAGCTCCATGCCGGCAGCGATCATAATAAAGGTCTTGCCGGAGCCCACATCGTGGGCAAGGAGGGTATTGGGTGAAAAGAGGATCCGTGCCACAGCGTTTTTCTGATAGGGATACAGCTGCACCTCCGGGGACATGGTGGGAAAACGCAGGAAAGAACCGTCAAAATACCGTTTTCTGTGGCTGCCGAAATTATCGTCAAAGATCTGTTCCAGTTCCGCTCTGCGCTTCGGATCTTTCCACACCCACTTTTTAAACTCTGCGATCATTTTTTGCTGCTTCTCCAGCGCCGCCACCGTCTCTGCCTGGTCCACTACACGCTTCTTGCCGGATTTGTTGGTATAGCTGCGCACCTCGGTCATCACCGTGACGCTCTTCATATTCAGCGTCCGCTCCAAAATCTGCAGCGCCGGCATTTTCTCCGTGCCGTAGGTGGTACGGGCAGGCACACGGTGCTTATAAGTGCTTTTATTTTCAATTTCCCAGGTGCCGGTGTAGGTATCATGGGATGTACATGCGTAGCAATTGCCACGGATATTCAATATGTGACGGATAAATTCGTCAATCACATGGGTCGGTACCCAGGGAGAGCCGATGGTAATGTAAATATCCTCGGTGGAAACAGCCGGCGGCAACACTTTTTCAATGGCCTTCACGTTTTCATCAAAGTAGCCGTTATATTTTTTGTTCGCTTCCCTTGCCGCTTTCCACTTCCCCACCATATTGCCGGAGAGGTACTGCTCCGCTGTTTCCCAGCCCTTATAGAAGCACTCCTCCCAGGTTTCGGGATTCTGGAACACAGAGCCCTTCAGTGCGCAGATCACCGTCTTCAGGTTCTCGCCGGTGACCGCAGCGATATACTCCATATCCACTACGCCCAATTCCGTCAGGGAGAGGATCATGCCGTCGGAAATACTGTCGGCATGGACGCCCTCTGCACGGACATCCCCGGCAAAGAGATTTTCCCAGTCCATAGGCAACTCCATGGAGGTAATATCCGCAATGCGGCGCTTTTCCGCCTCTTCCTCCTGCTGTTTCCGAAGGGCTTCCTCCTCCCGACGCTTTCGGGCAGCCTCCTCCTCACGGCGCTGCTGCTCCTGGCGTGTCTTGCGAAGCCGCTCCACCGACTCCACCACCTTTGCCGCAGGCATCCGTCCCTCCTGCTGCAACACCTTCAAAAAATCATCAAAGCTGAATACATCGTCATTTTTATTTATGGCTGCCATTTTTGTCCCCTCCTATCCATTTTCCAATGGTACAACAGATTATGTCCGAAAAAGATCCCATAATAATATAAACGCTGCGAAAAGAGCTTTTTCGCAGCGTTTATGAAGATTTATGAAATTGTTATTTTGTACCGGGACCTGCGGTGTCGGTGCCGTCGCCCACAAGACCCAGGCGCTGGGCGGCATCCTCACGCATTTTATACTTCAGGACCTTGCCTGCGGCATTCATGGGGAAGGCATCCACAAATTCAATGTACTTGGGAACCTTGTGACGTGCCATGCTGGTCTTGATATAATCACGCATTTCGTCCACGGTCACACTGCCGGGCTCTTTCAGGATGATACAAGCCATGATCTCTTCGCCGTACTTATTATCCGGCACACCGATAACCTGCACGTCCTTTGTCTGGGGATGGGTGTAAATAAACTCCTCAATCTCCTTG
>JAFYNQ010000114.1 GCA_017548065.1 Oscillospiraceae bacterium | reverse complement strand
GGCTGTTCCCAACTGGGCGACGACCATACCATAACGCAAAAAATCCTTTGCGGTCTCGTAAATCACCCAAACTGCGCCGCCGCACTTGTGTTGGGATTAGGCTGCGAAAATAACAATATTGCAGAATTCAAAAGAGCTCTCGGTAGCTACGATCCTCAAAGAGTAAAATTCCTGAACTGCCAGGATGCAGAGGATGAAATACAAGAAGGCATCCGCATGGTTGAAGAGCTGACAACATACGCAAATACCTTCACTCCCAAAGAAGTCCCGATCCACAAGTTGCGTGTGGGTCTCAAATGCGGCGGCAGTGACGGTTACAGCGGCATCACCGCTAATCCCATGGTGGGACGGTTTTGTGACAAACTGGTTTCTTTGGGCGGTGCTTGTGTATTAACCGAAGTACCCGAAATGTTCGGCGCTGAACATCTTTTAATGCAGCGCTGCAAAAACCGGGAAATATTTAACAATACAGTTGCCCTGATCAATGACTTCAAGGATTACTACAAGCGAAATGGGCAACCGATTTACGAGAATCCCTCACCGGGAAACAAAGAAGGCGGTATCACAACGCTGGAAGAAAAATCTTTGGGATGCGTCCAAAAAGCAGGTTCTGCTATGGTTACCGATGTTTTGAATTACGGCGACACGGTGAAAGAGCCTGGGCTATCCCTTTTGAACGGACCGGGAAACGATCTTGTAGCCGTAACCAATCTCACAGCCGCAGGTGTACACATGATTCTGTTTACCACAGGAAGAGGTACACCTCTGGGCGCACCGGTACCCACCGTAAAAATATCAACAAACCGTACTTTATCTGCAAAAAAGCAGCAATGGATTGACTATGACGCTGCTCCCCTTACGGAAGGAATTTCTCTTGACAACGATTTCTTTTCTTATGTATTAGAGGTCGCCTCCGGCAAGGAAACAAAAAACGAAATTCACAACTACCGGGAGATCTCCATATTTAAAGACGGTGTAACACTTTAATAAAAAGCACCCCAAGCATCGGCATGCTACCGATGTTTGGGGTGCATTCTTTAACCCAGACGGCGATTCTTCAAAATACAGAAATCCTCTTCTGTGATTCCGTGGAAGGCAGGAACGGCATGCCTGCCGCCGTTGCCACCCATAGGGCCGGTGTGGTCTGTGCCGCCGCAGCGGTACAGCTTGAAGGTTGCCGCCGCTTCCTCTGCCAGGGATGCCTGCTCCTCGTCCAGCATGGGGTGGCAAATCTCAATTCCGTTCAAGCCATAGCCCACCAGCTTTTCCACAAAACGTGTCTGGTTTTTTGGATGCGCCAAAGCCACAACACCGCCTGCATTACGGACAGTTTCAATCACCTGACGAGCTGTAGGATAAGGCGCTTTAAAGCTTTTTGCTTCTGCCGCTTTGAATACATTGGTGCGAAACTCCGTCCAATCATAATCTGCAGGAACTAATTTCATGATTTGCATTGCACGCATAACCGTATCAATGCAGATCCAGGCACCCTCCGGGGCAAATGCCAGCACATCATTCCAGGTCAGATTTTCAATCAATCCAAGGCGAATACCACGCTCCACACATTTTTGTGTATACTCCGCCTGTAGCCGGCACCTGGTCTCAATGAAACTGCGAAGCTGGGGATGATCGGGATCAAAATCCAGTGCCGTCAGGTGCAGATTGACACCCTCTTCCAGACCGTAAAACTCAACACCGGTGAGCGTTTCCACGCCAAGAGACTTTGCAAAAGAGGCAAACTCTCTGTTGCCGCTGTCTGTCTCGTGATCTGTAAGCGCCATTGCCTGATAGCCCAAAGATTTACCAATGAGCAAAAGCTGTTCCGGTGTAAACTGTGCATCGGAATGCGTGGAATGTAAATGTAAGTTAGCAAATTTCATTGTTTCACCTCTGTTTATGTTGGATCCTGTATTCCGCAGGCGATACACCCAGTTCTTTTTTGAACACCTTGCAAAAATAGGAGGAAGAATTAAAGCCACACTGCATTGCCACATCTGTAAGCTTAGCATCCCCTTCTCTTATCATGCTGCAAGCGTGATGTATTTTCACCGTATTCAAATAAGCCACCAATGGGATGCCCAATTTTTTCTTAAACAGACGGCACAGATGGTATTTAGAGATATAGAACCGCTGTGCAATTTCATCAATATCGCTGACAGTATTATAATTCTCGTTAATATACTGCACGATACCCGTAATGCGCACATCCGCATGATCCGATGGGATATATGTATTCTCTTCATTTACCACTGCAAAAAGAAGCTGGTGCAGATATCCTGCAAATACAGCTTCCCGATTGGAAGCACTTTTCTCAAAAACAGCTTCCATGCGTGTAAGACAATGCAACAGCTGAGCTTGCTGATGCCGGTCGCCACGAAACACAAAGGGAAGCGACGTTACCAGAGGTTGCAGTGTGGCATCTGTGAAATATTTTCCCAAAAAGCTTTCCGAGAAATGCACCAAGAAACGCAGTCCACCGTCGCCTTCGGTTCTGTGAAAGACCTCTTTGGGGATGATCACAAGATCTCCCTCTTCCACAGTAAAGAATCGGTCTTCAATAAAATACTCACGGCTACCTTTCACCAAATAATATAATTCGTAAGAACTATGATGGTGCATATTATGAAGCTGCGCTTTATTCACACGCTTTTCAATATAGAAATCCCTGGAGCCCATAGATTCTTTTTCCATGTCACTTCCCTCCTTTCGTTTTTCATTATAACAAAAGAGAAAAATATTGCAAGGTTGTGTCAGCAATATTTTACAAGCAACGAGATAAATAGCAAAATTTTAATAGCATATTTGTAATATTTGTTTTATAATCAAAACAGTTGATACAAAGGAGTGATTGCCATGGAACACCGCACCCCGGAACAGCTGGGTATATCTTCCCGACACGTGCTGGCCTTTTACAAAGAATTGGAATCACAGCAGCTTTCTACCCACGCAGTGATTCTGTCCCGAGGAAACGCCTTTTTCTCCGAATGCTACTGGGAACCCTTTCACAAAGATTTCAAGCACCGCATGTACTCGGTGACAAAGTCCTTTGTTTCCATTGCCATAGGCTTTTGTCAGCAGGATGGTCTGCTGCAGTTATCCGATCCGCTGGAAAAGTTTTTCCCGGAATATGAAAAAGAATTCCATCACAGCTCCACCATCCTGGAAATGCTGCAAATGACAACCTCCCTGGACAAATCCGGCGGTTGGTTTACCTCTGGCTGCGATGACCGTGTGGCATTCTATTTTCAAAAAGCCGCCCAAAAGAACCCGGATACGTTGTTTGCCTATGACAGTGTCGGCAGCTTCATGCTGG
>JAFYNQ010000113.1 GCA_017548065.1 Oscillospiraceae bacterium | reverse complement strand
GTAGTCTCACGGGAGATCTCGGAGGAACATACGGTACAGTAAACAACGGTATCGTAAGAGCCGTCAGCGGTGCAGGAGTTTGCAACCTGGTTCTCAATCACTTCCTCACCGGGAGTGTGACCGGCTGCTGCAACGGTGGTAGTCTCACGGGAGATTTCTGCTTCACATACGGTACAGTAAACAACAGTATCGTAAGAACCCTCTGCGGTGCAGGAGTTTGCAACCTCGTTCTCGATTACAGCCTCACCTGCGGTATGACCGGTTGCGGGAATCTCATAAGTGTACTTACCATCAAACTTTACGCCATATCTATTCATGTCACAATTTGTACAGGTTGTCTTTACAGAGCCGCTTTCTGTACAAGTTGCGGGAGTTGTTACAGTGGTGCTGTTATCCTTATGCTTAACAGTATACAGCGTCTCGCTGCCACTGGGTGCAATAATTTCGGAACAAGCATCCACAACGCCACGGTACATAACGTTGGTAACAACGCCGGTTGCAGATACTGTCTGATCGCCATAGGTAGCAGTAGGTGCAAAGTTAAACTTACCGCCATATACATAAGCCATACAGCACCAGCCGTATTTGCCGTCTGTCAAGCTAGTCTTTGATGCCTGAGAGCACTTAATTGCACTTCCGTAACCGCTATTATGCAGGATGGTGCCGCCGAAAATTTTCAGCTGGGAGAGATAGGTAGAGCCAACGCTAATAGCCGCCTGATCCAGCAGACCGCCCTTGACGATCATCTGGCCTGTAACGTAGAAGCCATTGTCTCTGACAGTACCACCATTGATTTCCAAAGAGCAGCTGGTCGTCCACATATCCACAGCGCCGCCTCTGTAGGAAGAACCATCGGAGACCTCGCCGGCATTGATGGTAACGTTCGCATTGCTATACAGGCCAAAGTTACCACCACGGCGGTAAGTGCTGGCGCTGGTATTCTTGTCATAGGTAACCTTACCATTGATGACCTGACCGCCGTTCATAATAAAATATGCACGGTTGTTGCCATCTTTGCCCTGCACACCCACGTTACCGCCGGTTGCATAACCATAAGAATAGGAAGTTGCGCCCTCTGCTTTAATACCAATGGTCTTGGCCTCGCCGCCGCTGATAATGCCACTATTCAGGGTGAACTTTGTGTTTTTACCATACAGGTAAACATTACCGCCGGTAGAGGGTGATGTACCGCTTGCCGTTGCACCTTCCACATAGCCATTTGTAATGGAGCCGCCGTTCATAACGCACTGTGCGCCCTCGTCCAAGAAGATGTTACCGCCCTGCGCAGCCTTACCCAAAACCGTCTGCACAACTTTACCGCCACTGATGTGGGAATTGTTCAGGTACAGATTACCGCCAGCCATAGCAATAATACTACCGTTACCGGCACAGGTGCCGCCCAAACGGGTAAATGTGGAATTGTTGAGGGTAACCACAGCGCCGGCACCATTGGCATGGAGCACGCCGCCGGCAGAGGTACTGGGAGAATAAGTTTCAATCGTTACATTATCAAATGTAAAGTCAGAACCGCCAACACCAAAGAACACACCGCCCAGTGCTTTAATGCTGGTATTGGAGACGATCTTACCATTCTTAACATGAATGGAGCTACCGCTGTAGAGCGCAAACATACGATTCTTTGCGGCGGTACTATAGGCGTCCGTCAAGGTAAAGCCGTTCAGGTCCAGAACCACATGGATTGCGTGTCCCTTTTCGGTTTCCGTCTCTTTTTCAACGTACTTACCGATATACAGTGCCTTTGCAGTGTTCATTGTAATATCGTTCTGCAGCTGATAGTAATAGGTAGCATCCGACACCGAATTTGCTTCACTGCCATTTGTCATAGGTGTCAGCAGGTCACTTCCGGTGGTGACCTTAATGACATCTACATCCTCATCTGCATAAACTGCAGGGATCATGGACAGTACCATGATGGCCACCAGCACCAAAGAGAGCATTTTTTTCATAGTCTTTGCCATTTGATTTCCTCCTTAAAAATATAGGAATACTCGTACAAAATCCGCAAGGCTGTGCGGCAATCACCTTGCAATATTTTTACAAGTTAAGTATAGCACCGTCCTTCCGCAAAGGCAATGCCTGGGGATTTTTTCAGCATAACACACAAAAATCGCAAGGCTATTTTATGCATTGTGACAACAAAAAAGGAGGCACTTTTAAAAGCGCCTCCTTTTGGGAGTTATAAGAGCATGAAGATAAAGGTCAGTACCATATAGACGATAAAAATACCACAGATAACTACCAGCATGGGGCCGAACATCATTTTTACGGCATCCCAATAGGTCTTCCAAGCCTCCTTATAATTGGTAGGCGGTGTTGCCGGGTGGCGCTTACGCAGCGGCGAGCCGGAAACATTTGACATATCTGCGATGGTTCTGCCATCGTCCACATAGGTGATCTTTTCTTTCTTTTTCTTTGCCATGGCTTACTCCTCTGTCAGCAGGTGACAGGCGGCAAAGTGACCGGGTTCCACCTCGGTGTAGGCAGGTGCCTGACACTTACAGATATCCTTGGCATAGGGGCAACGGGTATGGAACCGGCAGCCCTTGGGAGGATTGGCAGGAGAAGGAATATCCCCCTCCAGCTTAATACGCTCCATCTTTGCGGTGGGATCCGGGTTGGGAACCGCAGAGAACAGTGCCTTGGTGTAAGGATGCAAGGGGTTACGGAAGATATCTTCCTTTGTACCGAACTCCATCATAGCGCCCAGGTACATAACACCGATCTTGTCGGAAATGAACTTAACAACGCTCAAGTCATGGGAAATGAACACGTATGCCAGGTTCATCTGCTTCTGCAGATCCTTCAGCAGGTTAATGATCTGTGCCTGAATAGACACGTCCAGTGCAGAAACAGGTTCGTCACAAATCACCAGCTTGGGGTTGACAGACAAGGCTCTTGCAATGCAGATTCTCTGACGCTGACCGCCGGAGAACTCGTGGGGATAGCGCTCATAGTAGTAATCACGCAGTCCGCACTTTTCCATCAGGTCCAGCACATACTCCTTGATCTGTGCCTTGGGCACGATCTTATGCACCTGCACCGGCTCGGAGAGAATACCGCCCACGGTGCTTCTGGGGGGCAGTGAGGAATAGGGATCCTGGAAAATGATCTGCATCTGCTTACGGATGGGACGCATCTGCTTGGAATTGAAATGGGTGATATCCTGACCGTTGAAGATGATCTGACCGCCGGTGGGTTCATGCAGCTTCAAAATGGCACGGCCGGCAGTTGTCTTGCCGCAGCCGGACTCGCCGACGATACCCAGCGTCTCACCGGGCATCAGCTTGAAGGAGATGTCATCCACAGCTACCAGCTCTTTTGTGACCTTGCCCAGCATGGTCTTCTTCAGTGGGAAGGTCTTGCGCAGGTGGCGAACCTCCAGAATTGCCTCTGTATCAAAGGGCTTTGCAAAGTCCTCGGCATACTGCGCTTGCTTTTCCCCGTACTGTGCATTCAGCTCTTTGGTTTTTTCAATTACTTTAGCCATTTGCATTCTCCTCATCGTACAGGTGGCAAGCGACAAAGTGTGTGGGAGATACCTGCACCATGCCGGGGTATTCACCGGAGCATTTTGCAGTGCACTTTGCGCATCTTTCCTTGAAGTAGCAGTGGGTAGGCATGTTCACAGGGTTCGGCACATTGCCGGGGATGTTGTACAGCTCGGCGCTGTCGTCCAGGGTCATGGTAGGCTTGGACTTCTGCAGACCGATGGTGTAGGGGTGACGGGGATCCTGGAAGATCTCAAACACAGTACCCTTCTCAATAACCTTACCTGCGTACATAACAACCACATAGTCCGCCATTTCTGCAATAACACCCAGGTCATGGGTAATGAGCAGAATAGAGCCGTCAATCTTCTTCTTGATGTCCTGCAGCAGATCCAGGATCTGTGCCTGGATGGTCACATCCAGTGCGGTGGTAGGCTCGTCGGCAATGATCAGGCGAGGCTCTGCAGCCAGTGCCATGGCGATCATAACTCTCTGACGCATACCGCCGGACAGTTCATGGGGGAAGCGGTCATAAACGTTTTCGGGGATAATGCCCACAAGGCGCAGCATTTCGCAGGATTTCTCCTTTGCCATTTCCTTGGTGGCATCGGGAACGTGGATCAGGGTCACCTCGTCCAGCTGCTCACCGATGGTGAACACCGGGTTCAGGCTGGTCATAGGCTCCTGGAAGATCATAGCGATCTGCTTGCCACGAATGCGGTGGATCTCATGGATAGGCATCTGCGCAATGTCATATACCTTCTCTTCCATGCGGTACTCACCGTTTTCATCAGCAACCGGCTCGCCGTCTTCGTCACGCTGATAATCATAAGCCTTGAAGCGGATAGAGCCGTCCACGATCTGTCCGGTGGGACCCTGGATCAGGCGCATAACGGACATGCTTGTAACGGACTTGCCGCAGCCGGACTCGCCAACGATACCCACGACCGAGTTCTTGGGAACATTGTAGGAAACACCGTTGACTGCCTTCACAGTACCCTGCTCCGTAAAGAAGTAGGTGTGCAGGTCTTCAATCTCCAGAATATTGGCATCATCATGCATGGTGGTGACAAATTCGGACTCATCGCAAATACGGTTCTTAAATGCCTCCAGGCGGCGCATGATCTGCGCATTTTCCTTGGCAATGGCTCGGATCTCTTTACCGGTGAGATAATTCTTATTTTTCTTTTCCATCGCTTATCTCCTCGCTTTCGGATCCAGTGCGTCACGCAGGCCATCGCCAACGAAGTTGAAGCCCAGCACCGCAATGACGATGCAGATACCGGCCGGCACCCACACATACCAGTGGTTTTGCAGAACGTCCTGGTTGGTGGAAATAATATTGATCATTGTACCCCATGCAGCATAAGGAGCCTTAACACCCAGGTTCAAGTAGCTCAGGGTTGCTTCGTACAGGATCATGCTGCCCAGGCTGAGGCTCATCTGCACGATCAGCTGGGGCATAACATTGGGGATCAGGTGCTTGAAGATCTTTCTGGCGGTGGAGTAGCCCATAGCCTCGGCTGCCACCATGTACTCCTGCTCACGCAGGCTCAGGATCTGACCACGGACAAGGCGGGCAGTGCCGGTCCAGGAAATGAAGGTCAGGTAGATCATAAGCAGATAGATGCGGTACTTGGCATCAATATCGGAAGCATCCAGAATGGTACTGATGATCAAAAGGATAGGCACACCGGGAAGGCACATCAGCACGTCACAGATACGCATGATCAGGTTGTCGATCCAACCGCCGAAGTAACCTGCCACACCGCCCAGGATGACACCCAGGATGGTGATGAGGAACACAGCAATAAAGCTGACGGTCAAAGAGATACGGCCACCGTACATCAGTCGCACGAAAACATCATAGCCCTCGTTGTCGGTACCCAGGATATGCTCCTTGGAGGGAGCGGAGAGGAAGTTGTCCTTCAGGGACTTTTCCGTTGTCTGATGGATGGTGTATTCCACACCGTTCACGGTGTAAGTAGTGGTGGAAACAGCGTACTCGGTCTTGCCGCTTTCGTCCAGCTCGATCTCACCCCACTGGGTGTAGATCATAGGGCCAAAGAAGCTGAAGATAAAGAGGCCAACCACCATAATAAGACCCACGATACTCAGCTTGGAGCGGAAGAAGCGGCGCACCACCATCTGTGTGGGGGACATAAGCCGAACATTCTTATCCAGAGGGGCCTCGGTATCCACAGGCTTGTTTTCCACAACCTGCTCATTGTTTTTCTCTTCCATAAAGCCGCCTCCTTTACTCCAATTTTACTCGGGGATCCACGATGCCGTACATCAGGTCAGCAAGGAGAACACCCAGCACGCTCAGCAGCGCAAGGAACATGTTATAACCCATAATGAAGGGAATATCGCCACGGTTCATGGCATCCAGCGCAATGTTACCGATACCGGGAAGGTCAAAGACCTGCTCGGTGATGATCGCGCCGGAGAAGAGGCTGGGAAGCAAGCCAGCCATAGAGGTAACCAGGGGGATCAAAGTGTTGCGGAAAGCATGCTTGTTGATGACCACACGCTCCTTCAGACCCTTTGCGCGGGCAGTACGGATGTAGTCGGAGCCAAGCACTTCCAGCATGTTGGTTCTGGTCATACGCATTCTTGCGCCGATGCTCAAAATAACAATGGTGAGAATGGGGATGAACATATGCCGCAGGTAGTCCATCAGCAGGGCAATGCCCGTATGAGAGGCTGTGGCATCAATAAGACCGGATGCCGGGAACCAGCCCAGCTTCAGTGCCAGCACGTCCTTGAGCATCTGTCCGAAGAAGAAGGAAGGCAGGGAGATACCGATCATAACCAGAATGGTGACGATGTAGTCCCGGAGGCTGTACTGGTGGGTAGCTGCGGTGATACCAAGAGGAATGGCGATCATGAACTCAAAAATGGTAGCGATCAGTGCCACGGCAAAGGACACGCCCATGTGTTCCACAATAACACGTGCCACGGGGATGCCGTAGACGAAGCTGGTGCCCAGGTCAAACCGGGCAAGGGCACTGAGCCAGCTGAAATAGCCGCCCAGTATGCCCATAAAGCTGTTGTCGCCCAAGCCGTACATTTTGTACATAGCCTCCACCGTCTCCTCGCTGACAGTAGCGCCGCCCTGGTTCATCGCATTGATCTTGTTCTGAATGAAGTCAACAGGCATCAATCGGATCAGGAAGTAGATGATCAGGGATACGCCCAGCAGGATCAGGATGGAATAGGCAATTCGTTTAATAATATATTTGAACATAATCTGCTCCGATCTTATCCGGCAAACTCAATTTCCCAAATGCGGTCCAGAGGAGAGGAGAAGGGATTGACCTCGGAAGGAATGGACTCGGACTTGATAACCTTGGAGTTGTAGGAGTACAGAACGCTACGCTGGTAGACAGGCAGCTCAATAGCCAGATCCAGAATCTGCTCCATAGCTTCCATGTACAGCTCGGAACGGATCTCCTTATCATTGGTGGAACGGGCCTCGTCAATCAGGTCGGACAGTTCATCCAGGATGTCCAGCTCCTCGGAGGTACCACTGGTCTTCAGGTAGTTGTAGCCCCATGCCAGGGTGCTGGTTGCGGTGGAATCCTTGTGGTAGACCTGGTACAGGTCGGGATCCAGTGCGGAGGACCATGCAGCAGCCCAAACCTCCAGTGCGCCGGTGTTGATCTTGGTCAGTGCCTGGGTGTCGCAGACCACCTCAACATCCCAACCCAGGGAGTTGAGCAGTGCAGCAGCATCACGGAACACCTTGTAGGTGGGGTGATCCTGCAGGCTGGAGCCTGCGATGGTGAAGGTGACCTTCAGCTGGCTGTCGCCTTCGCTGACGCCTGCTTCACGCATGTACTTCTCAATGTTGGCAATGGCAACCTCTTCGTTCCAGCTGCCCAGCTGGGGATAGTCAAAGCCGTTGTCGGTAGCCTCGGGGCCATCGGGGTATGCCCAGCTGATCTTGGACATGGGCCAGTAGATCTGGCTTGCAGTACCTGCACGGTAGTAGTCCAGTGCAAGGCTGGTGTTCATAGCGCACATGATAGCCTTACGGATATTGATATCGTTGATCTTTGCAGAGTTGACACCAACGTAACCGTAGCCCAGCTGATCGGTGGACAGCGTGACCATGCCCTTGCTCTTCAGCTTCTCCAGCTTCTCATAGTTGTCGGTGGTCAGTGCGGGGGAAATGTAGTGAACAGTGCCGTCCTCCAGGGCTGCGATTGCGTTGTTGGAGGAGACGATCTGATAACGGATCTTGCCGATCTTTGCGTTTTCAATGCCCTCACCAACAGTGGTGAAGTTCTCGTTTGCCTTGAAGTAAACAACGTTGTTTGCGTAGAAAGCGCTCTCGGAGGGAGTGTCGCTGTTGGAGGTGTCGGTAACCTTGTAAGCACCGGCGCCCATGGGCAGCTTGATGTTTCTCTGAGACTGGATAATATCGGTCATGAAGTCAAAGCTTGCAAACTCAACACCGAACTTATCGTTGGCGATGTCAACAGCAACAGAGCTGCCTTCGCCGTAGTAGTGCTGGGGTGCGATGGTCAGTGCGAAGTTCCAGATCGCCTTGGGGTCAACGCCGTCAATGGTGATCTGCAGAACATCGTACTCTTCTGCATTGGTAACAGTGCCATCCTCGTTATGTGCGGAAGCGATGGTATACTCAGTGCCGTTCACAGTGATCTTGCTGCCGGCCTCATCGGTATGACCCAGGGAGACGATACCGGAAATGTTAGAAACAGCCAGGTCGCCGTCATCGGAGACGTTCTCGTGAAGGATAACTTCCTTTGCCTTTGCGGTGAACTCGGTGTTCAGGGTGTTGGCAGTTGCCCAGTAGCTAAGGATGATGTCCAGCTGGCAAGCGACCTTATCGTTGAAGATGTAGTCAATGGCAGCGGTCTTATCCTTGATGGAGTTGGGGTACTTGGGGGTCAGCTTCTGGATGGTGGTACGATCCTTCTTGCCGTCTGCGCCCTCAGCGTACTCAACCTCCACGTAGCCTTCGGTGTACATGAAGCAGAAGATCTCATCCTTGAACTCTTCGTGGGACTTGTAGGGCTCCTCGGTGTAGGACTCCTGAGCGCCCAAGTAGTCGCTCTCCAGTTCCTCACGGAACAGCTTCAGAGCATACTCGTAGTCAGCCAGCAGGTTCTCATTGGAGACTTCGCTGGTATCGTTGGAAATAGCGGACTTGTAGCCGGAGCTGACATTGTACTTGCTGATAGCCTCGGTCATAGCTTCCTTGCTGACTTCGTTGGTGGAGGAAGCCTTCAGCTCTGCGCGGAACAGGTTGATCAGCTCGTTCATTCTTGCCTGAGCACGGTCAGCAGCCTGGGAGTTGATCATGTCATTGCTGCTGTTGGAAGCAGAGCCAACAGTCTGGGTACGGTACTCGCTGAGACCCAGAATATCGGTGGAGTACAGCGTGTTGGAGCCGGTGTACACGGGATCCAGGTAGACATAGTAGTTAAACAGCACGTCTTCCATGGTCAGGGGGTGACCGTCGGAGAACTTGATGCCGTTCTTCAAAACGAAGGTGTAGGTGGTGGTGTCGTTCTTGTTCTCAGTGATTTCATAATCCTTAACAACAACGGCCTCATCCTCACCGTAGGCCACTTCTACCTCACCATTTACGTACTTGGAGCCCAGCATACCGATCTGGGTCATAGCAACGATGGTGCCGTCAGCAGCGGCAGTGTAGAAGAAGGGGTTGAACAGACCGTCCAGCTGGTCGGTCATAATAACGAATGCATCCTTTTTACCGCCGCCACAGCCGGTCATCATAGCGACCATGCTCAGGCACATTGCGATACAAAGAACGAAGGACAGAATTCTTTTTTTCATAATCTCGCTCCTTTTCAGAATTAGTTTGCGATTTCTACTTCAACAACACCGTTTTCTGCCACGGTAACCGTGACCTTTTCAGGGTTGTCGCCGGTAGGTTCACAGACGATGTTGGTAGCATCCACAGTGGTGGTGCCCATGCCGCACACCAGACCGATCACATAGTCATCGGTACCGAAGTAGCAGCCGGAATCAATCAGCAGCTTACCGGAAGCCACGGTGACGTTCTCCAGGGTTGCGCCCTCGGAAACCGTGCCGGCCAGCAGGCCATAGGTAGCGCCTGCCATACGGGTGCCGCCAGCAATGGTGAAGGTAACATTCTCCAGTGTCAGGTCGGAGATCACAGCTGTCTCGATCAGCTGACCGAAGAGACCGCTGCAAAGCTTGGAATTGTTGGTCTGCTTCAGGGAGATGTTGCGGAAGGTGTGACCGTTGCCCTCAATGGTGCCGGCAAAGTTGCCGTGCATCAGTGCGGTGGGCCAGTTCTCACCTTCAAAGTCCAGATCCTCGTGGATCACATAGCTGCCTGCTACGCTGGCATTGTCCAGGAACTGCTCCACATTGTAAATGTGGTACCATTCACCTTCCATCCAGTCCACGTACAGACGCAGCGCCTCACCGGTCGCAGTGCCGTTTTCATAGTTGACCTCGCCGGAATGCTCTACCTTCTCCCCTTCCACGGGCTGCTTGGCTTCTGCATCCAGAAAAACACCATTGAAGGTGAAGCCAGCCTTTTCAGGGAAGCTGTTCATCTCCACAGCGCCGGTCTCCTTGTCCCACTGGGGAACCAGGATCTCCTTACCTGCTGTGGGGTCATAGTTCACAGACTGCATCAGGTCACCGGTTGCCAGATCGTAGAACTCGATCTGGAACATGGGGATCCATGCGGCATACAGTGTCAGGACAGGCTCCTTGGATGTATGCTCTGCATTGGGATCTACCTCCAGCACATCCTTTTGGAAATCCCACTTGTCTGCGTAGGTGTAAGTTGTGTTGCCGTTTTCATCCTTACCGGCCTCCTCGCGGCTGGCGTACCAGCCTGCGAGGAAATAGCCGTTGTTGATCGCAGAAAACGCATTTTTGTCTCTGACCTTATCATCAGGAGCGATGATGGCCAGCTGTGCCTTGCCATCCTTCTGGGGTGCTTCCTGCACATTGAAGGAGTCAACGATCACAGAGGTGTTGGTGGTGAAGAAACCGCCGTTGGCATCAAACATGACGCTGACAGTGTAGTTCTCACTGTCGTTGACAGCATAAGGATCCTTCTCCTTATTCTGCACCATGCCGATGATCATCATGACCACACCAGCCAGCACTGCGATACCCAGCAGCACGCTCAACACGATGGTGATGATCTTGCTTACCTTGGGATCCATAGGCTTACGGGGCTTTCTTACACGCTTTTTCTTTGCCTTCTTGGCTTTTACTTTCTTTTCTTTTGCCTTGGGAGCTTCCTCCTGCTTGGGCTCCTCTGCAGGAGTCTCGGCAGTTTCTGCCTCCTCGGTAGCTTCAGGCTCGGTAGCTTCTGCTTCGTTAGCATCTGCTTCGTTAGCTTCTGCTTCCTCGGTTTCTTCAACCTTCTCGGTGACCTCGGGAGTCTCCACAGCTTCTGCCATCTCGGTGGTTTCTTCTGCAGTCTCCTCGGTCTTCTCCTGCTTCTTGCAAAGCTTTCCGGAGATAAAGACCCAAGCGCCAACGCACAGACCGGCGATGAAAGTACCGAAACGCTTCAGCAGATCCCAGATCCACTTACCTGCCTTTACCAGGTAAGGCCACACCTTCTTTGCCAGCTCTGCGGTACCGCTTACTGCCTTCTTACCGGCCTCTGCGGCAACCTCCTTGAAGCTGCGCTCTTCCTTGCGTGCCTTCAGCACCAGCAGCACCACGATGGCTACGGCGCCCAGCACCAGGATGCCCAGGATCACCAACAGAACCACAAGACCTGCATTGGTGCCGGTCTTTTCAGGCTCGGCAGGTGTTTCCTCGGGAGTCTGTGTGCCCTCGCCCTCCTCAGTGGGAGTCAGGGAGATGATTCTCTGCTCGGCAGAGACCAGGTCAGCATAGTTGGTGACCAGAGCCTGCTGCTCCAGAGTGGGGATCTTGTTGTACAGCGCACGTGCTGTCTCCACCAGATCACGCTGCTCATAGGAAACCTTGGCAGGAATGTTCTTGATGGCACGGATGGTCTTCAGGGTGTCCTTGTTAGGTGCCTGCTGACCGTCAATTGCGGTATCAACATCAAAGTAGTGAGACAGAATGTAGGAATCGTAGTTGGTGCCGTTTGCGGGACGGATCATGGTCAGCTTGTTGTTCACAGAGCCGATGTAGTCCACAAAGTTAGCGCCGTAGAATACGTTGGAGTACAGACCGTCGGTGGAGTTCCACATGTAGTAGGGGATCAGACCGGTGCCGGTGATCGCCACTTCGTTTCCATCGTAGTCTGTGTAGGTACCGAAGTCGCCGGTACCGGGCATGTTCTCAAAGTTCTCGTAACGGGTACGGTCAAATTCCTCTTCAATGATCGGTGCTTCGTAGCTGCCGAACACAACGGTGTGCAGCTTGTCACAATCATAGAATGCCTTGTGACCGATGGAGAACAAGGTGTTGGGCAGTGTTACCAGCTCCACGTCGCTGCCGGCAAATGCCAGGGCGCTGATGCGGATGGTGTCATCTGCCACCTTCATGTTCTCTGCATTTCTGCCGGTGTACAGCACCAGCTCCAGGCCGGTGTCCAGTCGGGCATAGAGAGAACCGTCAATGACGCACACATCGTCACTGATATCAAAGGTGAAGACCTCCACGTCCTTCTTCTTGTCATTGATCTCCTGCTCCTCCATTGTAGAGAAGGGAGCGATCTGGCAAAGTGCGAAGGGATTGTCGCCCAGGGTCTCCAGGTCCTCGCCAAGGGTAACCTTGAACTTGGTCAGAGTGGGCTTCATGAAGGCATAGGTACCGATGTGCTCGGCTGCAGTCAGGTCAGCCTCTGTCAGTGCATTGTTCAGGAATGCGTAGTCACCGATGGAGGTCACGGCATTCAGGTTCTGCACCTTGGACAGCTTGCGGCACTCGGCGAAAGCATTATTGGCGATCTCGCAGCCCTCGGGATTCAGGGTCAGCTCGGTGAGCGCCTCGTTGTAAACAAAGGCTGCCTCGCCAATGGTCTCTGCCAAAGGCAGGTTAACACTTGCCAGGGAGCGGCACTCACTGAAGGCGTAGTCACCCACACTCTCCACATTGGTGAGGTTAATGGATGTCAGCTTCTTACAATCAGCAAATGCGTACTGGGGAATCTCGGTGATCTTCTCACCCAGGTTTACGGTGGTCAGCTCATGACAGTAAACAAAGGCATACTCGCCAATGGACTCGGCATTGGTCAGGTCCACACGCTCCAGCTTTGCAGCGTGGTAGGTGTACATGTAGGTACCCTCGGAGCTGATGGCGCCAACGGACATATTCTCGTCCAGGCAGATCATGTAGCTGTCGCCGGAGAAGGCATAGTCACCAACGGACTGCACCTTGCTCAGGTCAATGTTCTTCAGAGAGGAGTTGTTGTAGAATGCCATCTTACCGATCTTGACATTCTCACCCAGGGTCACAGTCTCCAGGGAGTGGGCATTGCCGAAGGCATTCTCACCCAGCTCTACGTTATCACCGATGGTGACAGAGGTAAGAGCGGTCTGGAAGGTGTAGTAGAAGTACTTTTCTGTGACCAATGCCTCACCGTTTTCGTCGGTCTCGGCACCCTTTGCTTCATCGTAGTTCTTTACGGTGAAAATGTAGTCCTTGTTATGACCGAAGGCATACTTGCCGATGACGGCATCCTTGCCGATGGTAACGGTGGTCAGGCTCTTACACTCACTGAACACACCCTCAGCCACTTCCATGCCCTCGGGCACGTTGACCTCGGTGATGTTGGTGAATGCGAAAGCATATCTGCCGATCTCGGTCTCTGCAGTGAACTGAGGCAGCACGGAGATCGCAGTTTCAAAGAAGGCATACTCACCGATGTCGGTCAGCTCGCCCAGCTTTACGGAAGCGATGGTCTTTGCAGAGCCGAAGGCATAGTTACCAACCTGGGTAACATTGGGCAGCTCCACAGCGGTAACCTTCTGGTTATGGGAGAAGGCGCCGTCAGCCACAGCGGTGATCTCACCGCCGCAGTTGGATTCTGCAAACTTGCCGGTAACAGTGGGCGCCACAGCCACCAGAGTCTTGCCGTCACCCGAAACAACGTAGTTTGCAGACTGAACCTTGTAAGCCTTGTTGCCATCCTTGACCTCAAGGGTCTTCACAGCAGACTCACGGAAGGCAAACTCGCCAATGTCATTCACATCGGGACCGATGGTGACAGTCTCCATCTTCTCACACTGATAGAACATACCCTCAGGCAGAACTGCAGCGTTTACATAGAAGGAGGTCAGCTCATTACATGCAGTAAAGCAGTAAGGACCGTACTTGACCTTGGCAGCGGTAACAGTAACGGTGTCCAGCTTCTTACAGCCGGCAAAGGCATACTGACCGATGGACAGCAGTGCATCACCGGTAACAACGCCCTTCAGATTCTGGTTGCCGGCAAATGCGTAATCGGAGATCACACAGATGGAGGACAGCTCCAGAGTCTCTTTCAGGTCACAGTTCTCAAATGCGTGCTGGTTGATGATCTTCAGGTTGTTTTCACCGCTGAAGGTGATCTTGGACAGTGCGGTACAGCCGTAGAATGCGCCGTACTCAATGGCCTCCAGGGTGGAGGGCAGCACGATCTCCTCAAGACCGGTCAGGTTTGCAAACGCATAGGAACCGATCTTCTCAATGCCCTCAGGCAGAATGACCTTGGTAATGGTGGATTCACCGATATACCACTGCTTGGATGTCTCAGCATCGTCAAATGCCAGCTCCTCTTCTGTCTTGGGGATATACTCAAAGTTGGAGAAGGCGAAGTTGCCGATCTCAGTAAGGGTCAGCTCCTCGGGGAAGGTGACAAGACCACCGTTACCGTAGTAATGGCTCAGGCTTGCACCGGTGGTAATGAAGGGATCCTTCACTTCCACGGAAACAGACTCGGAATAGTAAGTGCTCTTGCCGTCCTGCATGACCTTGATCGTAACGGAAGCAAAGCCCTCCGCCACAGCGGTCACGTTGCCGGAAGCATCAATTTTTACGATGTTCTCGTTACTGGTCTCAAACTCCACCGTAGTATCATTGGGGAAGAATGCGTCCAGGTCATAGGTCAGGCGCACAGTTTCGGAGGGGTACATCTCCAGGTTGAAGTTACCCTCAAAGAAGCGCTTGTCGCCGGTATCGCCGATCTTCTTCTCGGCGCTGTCTACCACATAGTAGGCCTTCTGTGTCACATAGCCGGTGAGGCGGAAGATATCGGCAACCGGCTTATCGTAGCGGCGGTAGCCCTCATCATTCTCGTCCAGCACCTTTACGGGGAAGGTCACGCTCTTGCCGGTGGAAGGATTGGTCACACGGATCACAGCGCTGCCGGACTTCACAGCAACCACCTTGTTGTTCACGATACGTGCAACACTGGGCTTGGAGGAAGCAAAGGTCAGCAGCTCTGCCCACTCGGTATCGGGCTCAACCAGGGGCTCCAGGGTGAAGACCTCATTGGGGCTCATAGTCAGACCTTCCTCACCCAGGGACTCAAAGTAGAAGTCCTGGATATCGTCAGGCAGGCCGATCTCAAAGGTGGCATAGTTCAATGCATAGTCATAGCAGGTAATTGCAAATGCCTTGTCATTGACGGAGTTTTCCTTGATATCGTAGATATAATCCGTCAGCTCCAGCTTCACCGTGGTGGTGGCATTGCGCTGGGAGTAAACGGGAGTCATGTACTGCTCAAAGGCAAACAGCTCGGGAACAACATTGCCCTCTTCGTCGGTGCTGCTGCCAACGTAACCAAGCTGTGCTGCCATGGCGTGGTGGTTATCGTAGATATCCACGTTGGCATACAGACGGTTCTTCTTCAGAGTCTTGTCGTACTCGTAGGTGAACTCCACATTTTCAATGGTGGGAGCTTCAAAGTCCACAGTCAGGGGGAAGGAGAAGGTGTTCTTCTTGTTGGTCTCCAGCGCACCCTCCTCAAAGTCCAGGTAACCGGTAAGGGTGACTGTGTACTGGGAGTTGTTCTTGAGATTGTAGTCCATGGTGTCAAACTCAATCTCCACGTTGGCGGGGTAAATGGGGCCGCCGTCACCGTAGGACTTACGGACATCGGTATCCACAGTCTCAAAGATCACCTGACCGGTGGTATCATCGGTGATCTGGATCTCAATGCGCTGTGCGTTACGCAGCAGACCTGCCCACACGAAGCGCAGAGAGTGGATGGTACCCTCCTGATTGGAGAGAGCAATGTAATCACGGTTTGCAGAGATCACCATATCCTTGGGATCCTGCAGGAAGTAGTAGGTACCCAGGTAGCTGACATAGTCCTCGGACACGCCGCCAACGGGACGGGAACCGTATGCGTCGGGCATGACCTTGTCTTCCATGGCCTTCATTTCGTCCAGCTCGTCGGCATGGGTCTCAAAGTAGTCCAGGTCAAACAGAGGAGCAACGCCCCAGTCGCCATAGAATGCCAGGTAAGGAACGCTCAGGTCAATCTTGGTGCCGCTCTTGGCGTCCAGTGTGATGTAGCCTTCCACGTACATACCGTTTTCAAAGGAAGCATCCAGGTAAGCCTTATCCTCATCAGAAAGGGTCACCTTCACGGAAACCTTGGCAGTCTCCCCTGCCTTAACGGTAACCTTGTTGCCGGAGAGCTTGCCACCCTCAACTGCGGTAACCTCAATCTTACCGTTCAGCGCATAGGCTTCGCCGGTAACAGTGGTCAGACCGTGAGCAGTCTTGGTCTCGCTGACACCCTCCGTCAGCACGTAGCCGCCTACCTCGTAGGAGAGGGACTTCTTGCCGATGTTGTTGACAGCGAAGGTCATTTCGTAAACACCGGTCTTCTCCTTGTCATCACCCAGCTGCAGCTTGGTCTTGTCCATTGCATTGCCATCCTTGTCAAAGGTGGTCAGATATGCAGTGGTCTTGATGGAGTTCATCAGGTTTGCAAGACCTGCGCCCTGCTTTCTTACAGAGTAAGGCAGGCCGTTGGTGTTAAGGGCAATATCCGCAGTGGACATCATGAGGCAATTAACCATTGCATTGACCTTCACATTGTCATCTGCGATGTCGGGGAAGTTCTCCACCACGTACTGACGCAGCAGGATCACAACACCGGCCAGGTTGGGACAAGCCATGGAGGTACCGGACAGACGGTCATAGCCGCCACCGGTAACGGAGGAGAGAATGTTACCGCCGTGAGCGGTGATCTCGGGCTTGATCTCCAGGTTAGGTCCGGGACCCCAGGAGGAGAAGTCAGAAATGAAGGGACCGGAGGTCTGGCTCTTGCTGATGGTCAGCTTGCCGCCACCCTGCTCAACCAGCATCTCGCCGTCATCCTGGGAGATGGAACAGACTGCCAGCTTAGCGCTGCCCACGTTCATCTTGATCTCACCGGAAACATTGTTATAAATGATAATACCGGCTGCACCCTGTGCCTCTGCGATCATAGACTTTTCTTCAAAGGTGTTGTCGCCACGGCGGACAAGTGCGATCTTGCCCTTCACATCCATGCCGGTATAGTCAGCAGTTCTGCCCACACCGGGAATGATCACATATTCAAAGGACTTGGACTTCTCATCACCCAGCAATGTCTCAAAGAAATCATTTTCCTTGGTAGTGCCGTTGGTGGTCTCGTCAAAGTAGATGATGGTGTCCTTATATTTAATGTAGGGAGTCTCTTCACCGTTGATGGAAGCAACAGACATTGCGCCTTCGTAGGTACCGGGGGAACCGACAGTGCCGGTATCGGGGTTGGAGGTCAGACCCAGGTTACCGTTCTTCTCGGAGCTGTATGCGGAGTTGTAGCTGTTGGAAGCTGCAACGATCAGGCCGATACCTGCGTTGCGGATCTTCTCATACACGCCGCTTTCCAGTTCCTCGTCGCCCTCACGGCTGAAGCCGCAGGCAGTACCCAGGGACATATTGATCACGTCAACACCCAGGACAACGCAATCCTCCAGCGCGTTCAGGATCCAGGATGCACGTGCAGTATCCATGACGTCGGAGAAGACCTTCATGGAAACCAGCTGGGCATTGGGGGCAACACCGGTGATCGTGTCGTCCTTGCCCACAATGACACCGGAAACGTGGGTGCCATGGTTATTATGGGTAGAATAAACGTCGGGGTCGTTATCGGCGTAGTCATAGCCGAAGGGGACCTTTTCGTTGATGTAAACATCATCAACGCTCAAGCCGTCAGCCAGCTCGTAGGCCTTAGTCTTTGCCACCACCTTGGCAACGTCCTCGTAGGTCATGCCAAGCTTTTCAGATGTGAAGTTATCCACACTGAAAGCGGTGTGCTTGGAGTCAAGACCGGTATCCAGCACAGCAACCACCATGCCGGAGCCGTCGTAGCCGGACTCGCCGCTCTTGAAAATACCGGTCTCATAGACATTAACGGTATTCTCCACCAGCTGGGTCTCTGCTACCTTGTACTCCTCACTAACGTAGATACCGTAGCCCTTGCCCAGGGACTGGGTCACAGCCCCAAAGTCACCGGCCTTGATTACCAGCTCAAAGCCTGCGAGCAGGGTATCGTAATCTGCACCGGTCTCATAGGCAACACCGGCTTCCGTCAGGTTCTTCAGGACGGTCTCCTTCTTCTCGGAAATCGCTGCACGAATTTCTGCAGCTTCCTTTCCGTTAAGAGCAAAATCCTCAAAGTCGGTTTTCTTTGCACCGGCCTCATAGGCATCCATAACCGTCGCATTGTCGGTCAGGATGATTACGGAAATTTCCTGATCGTCCCGGATGCTCTCCGGGAGCTTCTGCATAACGGAGCTATCCAAATAATCGGAATAGTCAACCTTTATGTCTTCGAGCCGCTGAATGTAAGAGGCCCGATAGTTTGCAGCCTGTGCCTGGGGCATTGCAAAAATGCCTGCAGCCAGCGCCACAACGATCAGCAGGATCACGCTCACCTTCGTGATCTTTGTAAGGGTTTTGTTCTTCATCTGTCAATCGCCTTTCTTTAGTAATGTCATAGTGCTCCATCTTAAATTACACATAGTCCAGTATATTCTACCGCATTTGACACGAAAAAGCAAGAAAAAATTCATTCATTTAACGTACTAAAGTTTAATTTTTTATGTACAAGCTATGGATTGCATTTATGGAAAACATGTGGTAAAATGCAGAAAAAGGAGGAATAACCATGTTCTACAAAAACGCGCGTATTTACGCTCCTGACCACACTTTCCATCTCGGCGCTTTTGAAGTGACCCCGGACGGTCTGTTCGGTGCTGTTCTGCCGGAAAACGTACCTGCGGATGCAATTGATCTGCAGGGCGCCACTGTGATCCCCGGCCTTGTGGATGTGCATATCCACGGCTGCATGGGCGCAGACTTCTCCGACGGTGACTACGAGGGTCTGCAGGTCATGGCACGTCATCTGCTGAAGGAGGGCATCACATCCTTTGCCCCAGCTTCTATGACACTGCCCTACGATGTGCTGGAAAAGGCCTTTGCCACCGGCAGAAAGCTGGCAGACGAGTCCCCTGCCGACTGTGCCCGTCTTATGGGTATTCATATGGAAGGGCCCTACTTCTCCGAAAAGAAAAAAGGCGCCCAGAACGGCGCTTACCTGAAAAATCCCGATATTGAAGGCTTCCGCAAGCTTCAGGAAGGCTGCGGCGGCTTGGTTCGCATCGTGGATGTGGCGCCGGAGCTGCCCGGTACCGAGGAATTTGTGAAGGAAGCCAGCAAGCTTTGCACCGTTTCCGTTGCCCACACCGATTCCGACTACGAGCATGCCAAGATGGCATTTGACTGCGGTGCGACCCATCTGACCCATACCTTCAACGCCATGTCCCCCATCGCCCACCGTGCGCCCGGTGTTATTCCTGCTGCTGCAGAGAACAAGGCTGTGCGTGCAGAGCTGATCGGTGATGCTTTCCACGTTATGCCTCCCGTTGTGCGACTGATCTTCAGCGTCTTCGGCGCAGAGCGTATGATCATTGTCTCCGATGCCCTTCGTTGCTGCGGTATGCCCAAGGGTCAATACGAGCTGGGCGGTCAGATCGTTGTGCTGGAGGATGTGGTTGGCAGACTCCTGGACGGCACTGTGGCAGGCTCTATCACCAATCTGTACGCTTGTATGCAGCGTATGATGGACGCCGGCATTCCCGAGGAGGATGTGATACGTGCCTGCACACACAATCCTGCCTGCGCCATTGCTGCTGACAGCAAGATCGGCGCCATTGAAGAAGGAAAATTCGCAGACTTTATCATCTGCACCGACAACTATGCAACCAAGCGGGTATTCCGCGGTGGCAAGGAAGTCCAATAAAAAACGGGGAGGGCCCACTGCCCTCCCCGTTTTCATATACTTTTGCAAGAAACGAAAAACGGTGCTGACCTTTAAAAGTCAGCACCGTAATTTCATTATTTTCCGATTACACCAGCTCGATGACTGCCATCTCAGCAGCATCACCGCGGCGGGCGCCGGTACGGGTCACTCTGGTGTAGCCGCCATTACGGTCAGCGTACTTGGGAGCGATCTCGTCAAACAGCTTCTTAGCTACGTCTTCCTTGGTCACATAGGCCAGAACACGGCGGTAGTTAGCAAGGCCAGCCTTCTTACCCAGGGTGATCATCTTCTCAACCACGGGCTGCACTTCCTTAGCGCGATAGAAGGTGGTCTCCATCTTGCCGTTCTCCAGCAGATCGGTGACCTGCTGACG
>JAFYNQ010000112.1 GCA_017548065.1 Oscillospiraceae bacterium | reverse complement strand
CCGTCCAGGAGGACATGGTGTTACCCGGTGCGCATTCTGTCTGTCCATACACGCTGACGATGCCGGTCATATTCATCTCATCCGGCTGCGCCGCACGGCGCATCAGCTCCGGGGGACAGCCTGCACCTGCCATAATGCCGGTACGCACGTGAGAGAAGTCTGTCTTGCGGTAGTCCTCGTGGTTGAACATGGCAATGAACATGGTGGGAACGCCGTTGAAGCAGGTGATCTTCTCCTGATTGATACAGGCAAGGGACAGCTTTGCAGAGAAATAGGGCATGGGACTCATGGTAGTACCGTGGGTCATGGCCGCAGTCATAGACAGCGTCATGCCAAAGCAGTGGAACATAGGCACCTGGATCATCATTCTGTCCGCCGTGGACAGACCCATACGGTCGCCGATACACTTACCGTTGTTCACAACATTGTAGTGGGTCAGCATAACACCCTTGGGGAAGCCGGTGGTGCCGGAGGTGTACTGCATGTTGCACACGTCATCGGGACGGACTGCCGCAGCCATCCGTGCCACCTGCTCACGGCTCACCAGCTGATAACGTGCCATAGCATCATCAAAGGTCAGGCAGCCGGGCTGCTTGAAGCCGACAGTGATCACATTTCGCAGGAAGGGCAGGCGCTTGCAGTGCAGAGGCTCGCCGGCCTTTGTTCCGGCAATCTCAGGGCAAAGCTCATTGATAATTGTCTTATAGTTAGAGTCCAGGCAGCTGTCGATCATCACCAGGGTATGGGTGTCGGACTGGCGCAGCAGGTACTCTGCCTCATGGATCTTATAAGCGGTATTCACCGTGACCAGCACAGCGCCCAGCTTTGTGGTTGCCCAGAAGGTAATGAACCAGGCAGGCACATTGGTCGCCCAAATTGCCACCTTAGAGCCGGCCTTCACACCCATGGACACCAATGCCCGTGCAAAGCGATCCACGTCCTCACGGAACTGGGCATAGGTACGGGTATAGTCCAGTGTTGCATACTTGAAGCAGTACTGATCCGGGAATTCCGTTGCCACTCTGTCCAGCACCTGAGAGAAGGTCAGGTCAATCAGCTCGTCCTTCTTCCAGATATACTGGCCGGTACAATCGTGGTTGAAATACAGAGATTTCTTCATACCACGGGTGGAATAATAACGGGTCATATAGTTCACAAAGTGAGGGAAGATGACCTCGGGATCCTGCAGCTCCTCCAACCATTCCGGCTTCCACTCCAGGGAGATAAAGCCATCGTAGTTCACAGAGGACAGCGCACGCATCACATCGTCAATGGGCATGGTGCCTTCGCCGATGAGCTGGTAGACACCGGCATCGTCGGAATCACGCATATGCACATGGCACACATAGGCGCCCAGGTTTTTAATGGTGGTATCACCGCTCTCTCCGAAATCACGGTAGGGGTGATGCACATCCCACAGCGCTGCCAGGTGGTCGCTGGCAAAGCGGTCCATCAGGCTGCGGAGTCTTGCGGTGTCTGCATAAATACCGCTGGTCTTCATAAGAATGGAGACGCCCAGCTTTTCAGCAGCAGGCAGAAGCTGCTCCAGCTTGCTGATGACTGCTTCTTCATTTTCCGTCAGGGCGCAGGCCACCACATAAGGCACCTGGGTATTGCGTGCAACCTCCATAAGTGCGCTCATAGTCGCAACTGCATTTTCCTCGCTGGAAAGGTCACAGGAGGTGTCAAAGCAAGGGATGGACAGATTCTTTTCCCGCATCTGTCGGGCGGTGGCTGCTGTCTGGTAGAGGTGGAACGGGCCACCCTTTTCCAGCAGCGGATCAAACTTAGGAAGGTTATAGACCTCAACGCCGGCAAAGCCCATTTCAATGGCAGTTTCCAGCATTTCCTCCCAGGTCATGTCTACCCATCCTCGGGTAGAAAAGGACAGTTTCATGCCTGACCCTCCTCGTAAACGATTTTATTCAGGGCGCTCAGATATGCCCGGATACCGGCGCCGACGATATCTGTGGACAGACCTTCGCCGGTATAGACCTTACCGCCGGAGCGAAGCTTGACCACGGTCTGGCCCATTGCTTCTCTGCCCTTGGTAACAGCCTGCAGCTGGAAATCATCCAGCTCATAATGACAGCCGGTAATATTCTCAATTGCCTGGAAGGCAGCATCAATAGAGCCGTCGCCAATGTACACGCCCTCCACCGGCTGACCGTTTTTGATCAGCTTGATGTGCGCCGTTGCGGAAATGGTATTGCCGGAGGTGATCAGGTAGGTATCCAGTCTGTAAGCAGAAGGCACCTGCATAGTCACGGAAGCCGCAATGGCATCCAGCTCTCTGGCGCTGACCTGCTCCTTCTTTTCTGCGATCTGGCAGAAGGACTCATAAATCTTGACCTGGATATCCTGGGACAGATCATAGCCCAGGCTCTCCACCACCTTGGCAACAGCTGCGGCATCATCGTGGGCAGTCAGGTAAATATCGGAAGTATCATTCTGTTCGGTAGCCGTTACCTTGCGCTTGCCGGACTGGCACATCCATGCGATCTGTTCCGCCACGCTTCCCAGCTGGGTCACCTGCACATCGCAGTTGACACCCATGTATGCGCCCTTGGCAGCAATCACCTTTGCCACGTTGGAAAGGCTGGGTGCTGTAATGGGATAAGCAGCAGTTTTCAGTTCACGGACACCTTCGCAGGCAGCGGCGATGGAGCAGGCATCTGCCATGGACAAGGTGTTGACGCAGGCAATACCCAGTTCCACGCTCTCCAGCTGCGGCATATCTGCACGCAGCTTACGGATCAGCTCAATCATTTCTGTGGGAAGCATGGTGCCTGCAGTATCGCAAACCGTCACCACGGTTGCGCCGGCATCAATTGCTGTCTTCAATGCGGCACGCAGATAGTCGGGATCGGCGCGGGTTGCATCCTCTGCCATAAATTCCACATCAGTGCACAGTTCCTTACACTTTTCCACAGTTTTGCGGATGCTCTCCAGCATCACCTCAGGCTTCTTATGGAACAGATATTCCATCTGCACAGAGCTGACCGGTGCGCAGACCTGCAGACGGGGATATCTTGCCTGCTGCAATGCATTCCAGGTCTGCACCACGCTTTCCTCATCCAGCTGCACAGGAACTGCCAAAACGCTGCCGGAAATGACCGCAGCAATAGACTTGATCCGCAAGCTGTCCACACGGGGATTTTCAATGCCTTCCAGCTCAATGACAGAAACCCCCAGCTTATCCAGCAGCTTGCTCAACTCAATCTTGTTTTTGAAAGAGAGTTCAAAGCCCTCGCCGGACTGTTTCATGGTAATGTCGCTGATTCGGATCTTTTGCATAATAACAACTCCTATATCGTAATCTTGCATTATACTGTAACATCACACCGGGGGGCCGCAAAAAAATCCCCGAGATCTTACGATCTCAGGGACGAATTTACATCCGCGGTACCACCCTGATTATCCTCTTTCTAAAAACCACCAAGAGGATCCCTTCAGACTTCCAGCAAAGTCCTATCCCTTAACGCGGGCTCACGGGCGCCATTACTGATATTTAATAAATAAATATGTTCACAGAGCCGGCTCGGGAAGCAGAGCATCCCATCCGTCCGCACCGACTTGCACCAACCGTCGGCTCTCTGCAGCATTCAAAGGGGACACATTTTCCGTCAACGCCTTTTACTTATATGTGTATTTAACCACAAAACCCCCGTTTTGTCAACTGGGAAGATACTGCAAGACCGCATTTTGATAATTTGCACAAAAAGAAAGCAGAAATTTTCTCATTCTTTGTAGCGAAAACATTTGACTTTTCCTCACGGACATGATAGACTATTAAAGCAATAAGAAAAGAGGCTGTGACGAAGACGGCACGGTTGGAACACTTTCAGAGAGTCGGCGTAGGGTGCGAGCCGATAGTTGACCGCCATAATGCCCATCACTTCCGAGCCGGAGTGCTGAATGCTTTTGCTTCAGGCGCTCCCGTATTCCTGCGTTAAAGGATAGGACTTGTTAGAGTCTGAAGTGACGGCTTTTGCCGTAATTTGAGTGGTACCGCGGGTATGTTTTACTCGTCTCAAGATTGCTTGAGACGGGTTTTTTATTTTATCGAAAGGATGTTTTCACCATGACCAACCAAAGCACCGACAATCAATTGATGGAAATTGCCCTGCGTATTCGTGAAATGCGGGACATTCTTGGCTATAGCTCCCAGACAATGGCTGACATGACAGATATTTCTGTGGAACTCTACCGTCAGTATGAGACCGGTTCTATTGATCTGCCGTTTACGTTCCTGCATAAGTGCGCCAAGGTTTTCGGTCTTGAAATTACCGACCTTTTGGAAGGTCACAGTGGTAAGCTTTCCGGCTACACCGTCACCCGCCGTGGCAAGGGTCTTGTAACCGCCAGCGAGGACGGCATCACCATCCAGGACATGGCACCCATGTTCCGCAAGAAGCTGTCCACCCCCTACTGGGTCACCTACGAATATTCCCAGGAGCTGCAGAACCAGCCCATCCACACCACCACCCACACCGGTCAGGAATTCAACCTGGTGATCAAGGGTGCCATGCGCATCAAGGTGGGTGAGCATGAGGAAGTCCTGCGGGAGGGCGACTCTATCTTCTACAAGTCCTCCACCCCCCACGGCATGATCGCCATTGACGGTCAGGACTGTGTGTTCCTCTCCATGATCATGGCCTCCGATGCCACAGACAAGCCGCTGTACATCGGTCAGAGCAAAAAGGGCAAGACCACCCAGAAGCTGCTGTGCAACAAATTCGTCACCGCACAGGAGGACGAAAACGGTGTGCTGCAGGGTGTTACCTTCTCCGATGAGGAGCATTACAACTTTGCCTTTGATACTGTGGATGCCATTGCCCGTCAGGATCCCGAGAAGCTGGCTATGGTGCATATCGCCAACGATATGACCGAGCGCCGCTTCACCTACAAGGACATGAAGGACGCCTCCTCCCAGAGCGCCAACTATTTCAAGTCCCTGGGCATCAAGCGTGGCGACCGTGTGATGCTGGTGCTGAAGCGTCACTATCAATTCTGGTTCGCCATCCTGGGTCTGCACAAGCTGGGCGCCATTGCCATTCCTGCCACCAACCAGCTGATGGAGCATGACTTTGTATACCGCTTCCAGGCTGCCGACGTCAGCGCTGTGCTCTGCACCGCCGACGGCAACACTGCCGAGCAGGTGGAACTGGCTGAAAAGTCCGCCGGCATGCAGCTGACCAAGATTTTGGTAGGCGGAAGCCGTGAGGGCTGGCACAATTATAATGAAGAGTATGCGCTCTTCAGCCGCCGCTACGAGCGTGCAGAGAATGCTCCCTGCGGCTCTGACCCCATGCTGATGCTCTTCACCTCCGGCACCACCGGCTACCCCAAGATGGCAATGCACTCCTACAAGTACGCCCTGGGTCACTATGTGACGGCAAAGTACTGGCATCAGTGCGAGCGTGACGGCCTGCACTTTACCATCTCCGAGACCGGCTGGGGCAAGGCGCTGTGGGGCAAGCTCTACGGTCAGTGGCTGTGCGAGGGCGCTGTGTTCACCTATGACTTTGACCGCTTTGATGCAGAAAAGATCCTGCCCATGTTTGAAAAATACGGCATCACCACATTCTGCGCACCTCCCACCATGTACCGCATGCTCATCAAACAGGATCTCAGCGGCTACGATCTTTCTTCCATCCGCCACGCTACCACAGCCGGCGAAGCGCTGAACCCCGAAGTGTTCTATCAGTTTGAGAAATCCACCGGTCTGCGGATCCACGAAGGCTTCGGTCAGACCGAAATGACCCTGGGTATTGCAAATCTCTACGGTGCTACCATCAAGCCCGGTGCCATGGGCAAGCCGGTTCCCGGCTACGGCATTGACATTGTGGATGCCGACGGCAACCCCGTGGAAGACGGTATCAACGGTGAGATCGTCATCCGCACCGAACCCAAGGCCACCTGTGGCGTATTTTTGGGCTACTACCGCAATCAGGAAGCTACCGAAAACGTGTGGCATGACGGCATGTATCACACCGGTGATGTGGCTTGGCGTGATGAGGACGGCTACTACTGGTATGTTGGCCGTGCCGATGACGTGATCAAGTCCTCCGGCTACCGTATCGGACCCTTTGAAATTGAATCCACCATCATGGAGCTGCCTTATGTTCTGGAGTGCGGTGTCTGCGCCGCTCCCGACGAAGTCCGTGGCCAGGTGGTCAAGGCTTGTATCGTGCTGGTTCCCGGCACCGAGCCTACGGAGGAGCTGAAGAAGGAGATCCAGAACTACGTCAAGAACCACACCGCTCCCTACAAGTACCCCCGAATCGTGGAATTCCGCACAGAACTGCCCAAGACCATTTCCGGTAAGATCCAGCGTAATAAGCTGTAAACAGCATTTTCGCAGGGGGCGCCGGAAACGGTGTCCCCTGCTTCCCATTTCGCTAAATTGGAAATTGACAACCAAGATATTTGTGTGTTAAAATTAGATTTTCCGACATATTCCTATTTGAGAGGTATCCTATGGAACAGAACATGACCGGCGCGGACTACAAAACAAAAGAAGTCGCCGCCAGAATCCGGGAGCTTCGGCTGATCACAGGCCTGAGCGTTGAGGAGATGGCGCAGCGCACCGACCTGACTGTAGAAGAATACACCCAATGCGAGGAAGGTAACCGCAATCTTTCCATTGCATTTCTTTATCGCTGTACCCTCAGCTTCGGCGTTGACATGGGCGACCTGCTGGAGGGCAAAAGCCCCAAGCTGCGTTCCTATGCCCTGACCCGTAAGGGCGAAGGTCAGAAGATTGAGGAAGCCCACCACATGATTGGCTACAACCTGGCTTCCGGCTTCCGTAACCGTATTGCTCTCCCCCTTTACATGGAGATCGCATACCGCCCCGGCGCTGAATATGAAGATATTCAGCTGGTGACCCACGAGGGT
>JAFYNQ010000018.1 GCA_017548065.1 Oscillospiraceae bacterium | reverse complement strand
GACTGGCGCAGAGCCAACCCCACCGCTCCTGCTGACGATTTCAAGTTCAGCCCCAAGAAGCTGAATCCTGCCGGCAGCCTCTTTGACTATGCAAAGCTCACTGACGTCTCCAAGAATGAGATCGCCAAGATGGACGCTGACAAGGTCTACACCCTGCTTGCAGAGTGGGCGCAGGAGTTTGATGCTGACTTTGCCGAAAAGCTCACCGCTGCTCCTGACTATGCCAAGGCGATCCTTGCCATCGGCCGTGGCGGCAAGAAGCCCCGTAAGGACATTGCCACCTGGAAGGAAGCCAAGCCTTATATGGGCTTCTTCTATGACGAGTATCTGGAAGCACCGGTGTTTGATCCCAAGTTTGCAGCCGCAACCGTAAAGACCGCTTTGCAGCTGTTCCTGGATCGTTTTGATATTGCCGACGATTCCGCTGTGTGGTTTGACAAGGTCAAGGCCATTACGGAAGAGATGGGCTTCACCACCGACATGAAGGCCTACAAGGCTGACCCCGATGCCTTCCCCGGCACCGTGGCAGACGTTTCCACCTTCATCCGTCAGGCTGTCACCGGCAAGACCAACTCCCCCGATCTGTTTACTGTGATGCAGATCTTGGGCTATGACAGAACTGTGGCAAGAATCAAGGCAGTTATGGAAAATCTGTAATTATAAATTTAAAGGGCGAGCCGTTGATTGGCTCGCCCTTTTGTTGTTATGTATGGGAATTGGGACTATTTTACACCGGGCATGATCAGGAAGCAGGCATTTCCTTGGGGTGTTGGAGGGTATAGTTTACAGATTCAATGATCCACTGTTTCATCTGCTCTGTGAGGACAACGTCACCCTTGCTGACCCAGCGCCACTGGCGCAGGTGGGCTTCAATCACATCCACGTTTACCTGGGTGATCTCCTCCAGTCCGTAGAACTGTGCGTACCACAGATAAGCAATGTAGAGTCTGCCGTAGTCGGAGAGGTGGATATAGTCACGGTACATATCCACCTGGGGCACACCCAACACCTCGGTTGCGTACTGGATGGGGGTTGCGCTGTAGAGGATGCCGTCAATGCCTTCAATGGGTTCTACGTACTTTTCCAGCATCGCCAGCATGGCATTATAATGCACCTCACGGTCTGCCTGATAATCCCTTACAAATCTATTCCAGAAGCCGGACGGAGGCTGGGGATCAATGGTATCGCTGTGGAAATACTGATCCGTAGGTGTCGTCCATGTCCAGTTGTACAGCAGCTGAGGATCATAATTTACAGTACTTAGCACAAAGTCAACCATTTGATTCACAAGGCCCAACTCCATGGTAGACTCAAGACCCAGCAGACGGCTGGACTCGTTGATGATAATGATATCCCAACGCTGGTCAAGAAGCGCCTGGCGGATAGACCAGTTTTCATTCTCTACCCAGCGCCCTTCGGTGTTGGTATAGTAGGTGTATATCTTGGCATCAGACTTGGCATTCGCCACGTGATCTACCATGGTCACAGACTTGATGCACTCTGCCACAAAGAACTTTTCATCGGGAAGCTCTGTCTGCAGAACCTCCTGCACCAGCCAAACGGAATCCTGGGAATGACTCTGTCCGATGGAAAGTATCTTCAAGGTCTCTTCCTCCTCTGTTGTGAAAGAATAGCGGATATTGGGAAGCTCCCAGGCATCCATGATATTACCGTACAGATTATACATAGACAGCACGCCGCTCTTCTTTTCGTAATTCAGCTTACTCCACTGCGCATCAATATCCCGAAGCTGGTCAACCAGGCTTCTTGCGCACAGCTTGCCGTAGAGGTAAATGCCGTCTTTGAGCATCACATAGCTTCTTGCATACACCACAGTGCCGGCATTTTGAGCATTGTCCAGGTCAGAATTTTCCGGCTTCATAATGCCAGTGACCATGGAGCTTGTACCTTCGGAATCTATACCGAAGGAAGCGCCGTCCTTTTTGGTGAACACCGTTGCCTGGGCATACACAGAGGGGTCACCGGCAATGCTCAGGGCAATGCCGTAGCAGGCAACCTGGTCGGCAACTGCGCTGTCGCCATGGTAGTCGGCGGTGTAGTAAAGACCGGCTTCCGAGGGGCGAAGGGACATGGTGATAATATCCAGTCCCAAGGCATGGAAGGATACACCGTTGTCACCGCGGAGCATATAATAGGGATCGTCCTCACCCTTTGCAGGTGCGGGGAACACGTTACCGCTGACGGCCTTGATACCGCCGCAGATACCGTCTTCCACGGTGTAGTCGGCAGTCTGGGAGTCCTTCACATAGACCCAACCCCAGGAGCCGGTGGACAGTGTTCCATCCATATAGCAGCCGTCCAGGTCAAGGGTCACCGTCTTATGGGCGGTGACATCCTCTTGAATATTCTGCTGCAGCTTCAGGGTATCTTCCGCAGTGGCAGCCAAAACCGCTTCTGCCAGGGTGTTATACTCTGCGCCGGTGGTTGCATTGAGAACGGGCAGCGGCTTATAGGCGATCAGGTTCTGACCCTCGGCACGTACCTTCAGGGCATTGCCGGTGATCTGGATATTGGCCTTGTAAAGCGCTGCCTTTTCCACGTTGCCGATATCCGTATTATCTGAAAGGGTGCTTGTGAAGGTCAGCTTAGCTGTGCCGGTATAATCTTCCTGAACAGAAAGCATATCCCCCAATGCAGGACCGCCGGTGGCAGGCGCTTGCAGGATCTCATCCACGAAAGTATTGCTGCCCAAAGTCACGATGCCGGCGTTATAAATACAGTTGCCGGTGGCAGCTGTACCGTTCAGTACAGAACCGCCGTAGAGATTCGCACGACCGGTCTTGCCCACGTAAATGCTGCCGCCCAGGTTTTGGGCGTTGCCATCCTTCACGGTGCCGCCGTACATATTGAACGTGCCTTCCACCGCAATGGCGCCGCCGTTGGTAGCGCCACGGTTGGAAACAGAATGCGTCTTATACGCAATGGTGCCGCTGTAAAGATTCAGGGTTGCGCCCTCTTTCACATAAACAGCGCCACCGGGACCGAAGTTATCTGCGCCACGTCCCGTCAGCTTGCCGGAGCCCTGAACACTGAGCACTGCGCCGGGATTAAGGGTGATGCGGCGGTTGCCCACATATTCCTTATTATCCAGCAGTAAGCAAACGGTGCCACTGATCTTCTGCTCTGTGATGGTAAGGGCATCACCGTCAAAGCCAAGGAAGTAGTGACCCTCTGTGAGCTTATCCGAGGATGCCGTCACTGCCTGCCAGGTCTGGTTGGACTTGCAGTATTCGCAGTAAGCGTCCACTGTGCGGTTGGCATCTGCGGCCGCTGCAGGCAGCACCACCATCGCCAGCACCATGGACAGCACCAAAAGAAGGGAAATTATACGCTTTTTCATGTATATCGCCTCCATTACAGGTTTTACAGTTTGATTATAACAGTTTTATGTCATTTCGTAAATTACTTTTTTCTTTTTCTTATGTAAGTGGATGGAATTTTTCTCTTTCCAAACCGTTTCTTTTATTGTATAATGCAAAGTATCTGTAACACTGGGAGTGTAGAATATGAAAGTATTAGTCGGTCATTTCAGCCATGAGGCCAACACCTTTGCGGAGGAAACCGTAAGTTTTGAACAGTACACCGCCAAGGGCGCTTTGTTCGGTGAGGATGTGATCACCCAAAGCGAGGGTACATCTTTATACATGGGCGGCATTATCAAGGCCTGCCGGGAGGAGAATATTGACATGATCCCCACCTGCGCCTACAGCTCTGCCGCCCCGGTGCTGACACGGGAGTGCGTGGACAAAATGCTGGAGACCATTCTCCCGGTTTGCCGTGCCTACAAGGACGAGCTGGACGGTATTTGCATGGCGCTCCATGGCGCCGGTGTTGCCGAGGGTATTGATGATCTGGAGCTGTATGTGCTGAAGCAGCTGCGCAGCATTGTAGGCGACAAGCTGCCCATTGTCGTGCCTATGGATCTCCACGGCAATGTTTCCGAAGAGACTGCAAAGCTGGCAAACGGTGTGTTCGGCATTCGTAATTACCCCCACACCGACAAGGCGGATATTTCCTATATTGCCATGAAGACACTGGCTCGTGTCATGCGAAAGGAAATTGAAATTGAAACAAAGATCGTCCATCTGCCGCTGCTGATCCCCATTTCCACCGGTCTCACCGCCAACGCTCCCTTCCCGGAGATCAATGCCTATATGGACAAGCAGATCGCAGAGCGTGGTCTTATTTACGCTTCCCTTTTCCAGGGCTTCCCCTATGCAGACGTAGCCTGCTCCTCCGCTTCTGTGTGCGTGGTGGCAGAAAAGGGCGCCCGGGAAGCAGCTGAGGACATTGCCCATTTTGTTTGGGAGCGCCGTGCGCAGCTGCGTGCCAACTCCCTCTCTCCTGCGGAAGCCTTTGACCTGGCAGAAAAGGAGACGAAAGAGGGCTATATTATCATAAACGATATGTCCGACAATCCCGGTGGCGGCTGTCCCGGTGACGGCACCCATCTGCTTCGGGAGATGCTGAAGCGAAATCTTCCCGGCAGCATTTTCGGCTTTATCTGTGACGCTGTGGCAGCGGAAGAGATCTGGAAGCACCGACCTGGGGAGAAGATCGATCTTACCCTGGGTGGCAGACACGAAAAAATCTTCGGCGAGCCGCTGGAGATCAAGTCTGCTGAGATCATTTCCCTCTGTGACGGCAATTTCCGCCACAACTCCCCCAATACATTCGGTCTTCCCTCCAAGCTGGGAAAGACAGCACGTATCCGCTGCGGCAATGTGGACATTATCGTCGCCTCTGTGCGCGCCCAGACCTTTGACGACAGACCCTTTATGATCACCGGCGCTGACATCCGGGATTATCGGTATGTTTGCCTGAAATCCACCCAGCATTTCCGTGGCTTCTTCGGAGACAAGGCTGCTGCCATTATCCCCTGCGATCCCCCGGGACTCAGCACCAGCAATCTGGCAAGCTTTACCTATCACAAGATCCCGAGACCCGTTTATCCCCTGGATGAAAACGTGGAATTTTAAATAAAACCGGCAGGAACGTTAACCACCATTCTGTCATTGCGAGGAGCGCAGCGACGTGGCAATCTCCCACTTAAGATGGGGATTCCCACGGCTGCTTCCGCAGCCTCGGAATGACAAAAGGGTGGGAACATGTTCCTGCCGGTTATTTTCTTATGCTTTTGGCATAGCTTGTGGGACTTTGCCCGGTGTAAAGCTTGAACATTTTGGAGAAATGGTAAACACTGCTATAGCCCGTACTTTCCGCCACCTGCCGGATGGAATCATAGTCACCGGAGAGAATGGCCTTTGCCTTTTGTATCCGCAAAATATGCAGATAACGAATCGGCGGTGTGCCGTAAATGGCTTCAAAGGTCTTACGGAAATACACCGTACTCATATTGCACAGCGCTGCCAGGTCTTCGTTCTGAATCCCCGGATCTGCGTACTTTTCCGTCATGTGTGCAATGGCAGGCGCAAGCAGGAGGCGTTTGTGGTCGGGCACATATTTTTTATGCTCCGCTTTTGAGATATATGCCAATAATCCGTAAAGCAGGTGCATGGACTCCAGGGTGCTGACGGTGTCCGTCATACCCTCCAGCCGCTCCAGCTTTGCAAATGCCGTAAGAAAGGTTTCGTTGTCCTTCAGCTCTGCGCAGCGGATGGTGTCCTCCTCTCCAAGGGCTTCAAAGTCTATAACGATACACTCGCCCGGCTCGGTACACGTCCAGGCATATTCTGCCCCCTTTGGCAGCAGAACCACATGGTTCTTGTCGGATAATATTGTCTTGCCTTGCTGGTCGTAATAAGTCTTGCCACCGCATTTCAGCACAAGACCCCAACAGCGTCTGCTGCTTTGCCGTGTCACAACACCAACGGGAGAAGCCAGCAAACGATAGGTGGACAGAATTTTTATAGGGATAATGCCTGAACCAAAATTGACAAACAAACAAATCACCTCTATGGATTAACATAGCATATAAAGAAGCTTTCCGCAAGTATTAAGTATCATAATTGACAAAATTATCATAATTTCTATTTACTTTCCGTGACACGGTTATATAATGAAGCTATCAAAGACAAAGGAGCAAAAGCATGGACAGAAAATTGGTGATTTTTACCCAGCCGGGCAAAACGGAACTGCAAACCCGGGAGCTGGCAGCTGTCACGGAAGACCAGGTTCTGGTGAAAACGGATTTCACCGTTGTCAGTGGCGGTACGGAGCGTGCCTATCTTCTTGGCATGAACAACACTGCCCAGCGGTTTCCTACGGCAATCGGCTACTGTGGCATCGGTCACGTTCTTCAAACCGGTCCTTTGGTAACGGATTTAGTCCCCGGTGACCGTGTGCTGATTTATCACGGCTTGCACGCTACCCATGCGTTGGTGAAACGCAGCCGTCTGACAAAAGTGACGGATGATAACCTGGATTCTCTGGATGCTGTGTTTACCGTCATCGCCTCCATGGGACTTGGCGGTGTCCGCAGGCTGGAGCTGGAGCTGGGCGAGTCTGCCATGGTGATCGGTCTTGGCCTTTTGGGCCTGTTCAGCGTGCAGTTTTGCAGGCTGTCCGGCGCAAACCCGGTGATCGCCGTTGACCTGAACCCGGAGCGTCGTGCGCTGGCGCTGCAGCTGGGCGCTGACTATGCCCTTGACCCCACTGCAGAGAATTTCCGGGAAACCGTTATGGCGCTCACCGACGGCAAGGGTGTAAATGCCACGGTGGAGGTCACCGGCGCTTCTGCGGCTATGCAGCAGGCGCTGAACTGTGCCGCCCGTCAGGGTCGGATCAGCCTTTTGGGCTGCACCCGAAATTCCGATTGCGGTGTGGACTACTACGCCCAGGTGCATAAGCCCGGTGTGAAGCTGATCGGCGCACATAATATGGTTCGTCCTCAGGTGGATTCCTATCCCCACTGCTGGACCCATCACGATGATTGCACCGCAATTTTGAAGCTTATGAGCGCAGGAAGACTTCAGGTCTCCCCCATTCGCTCCCGTGTTGTCAGCGCAGAGAAAGCCCCGGAAATTTACAACCAGCTGGTGCAGGACAAGAATTTCCCCCAGGGCACAGTGTTTGATTGGAGATCATTATGATTAAAATCGGTCAAATCGGCATCGGTCATAACCACGGCGCTGCCAAAATGCAGACACTGCGAAAATTCCCGGAGCTATTTGAAATCGTAGGCATTGCCCCGGAAAACGATGCATGGCTTCAAAAGCGTGGCGGACTTACTGCTTACCGGGGACTTCCCGTTCTCACAGAGGATGCGCTTCTTGCCCAATGTGATGCGGTACTGGTGGAAACAGAAATTGGTCGTCTGACGGAAACGGCGCAAAAATGCGTGGATGCCGGAAAGCACATTCTCATGGACAAGCCTGCAAACGGAACATTGGAACAGTTCCGCAAGCTTCTGGATACCGCAAAGGAAAAACAGCTTGTGGTGCAGATTGGTTATATGTATCGTTACAACCCGGCGGTACTGCAGCTTTTGGATTGGATCAAAGACGGCAAGCTGGGCGAGATCTATTCCATTCACGCGGAGATGAGCGCCTGCGACCCGGACAGCTACAGAAATTGGCTGTCCCAGTTTCCCGGCGCAGGTATGTTTATATTCGGTAGTCATCTTTTGGATTTGGTGGTTCGCATTCTGGGCAAGCCCCAAAACGCACAAAGCTTTTATACCAAAACGGACAAAAACGGTCTCTCCATGCAGGATCAGGGTCTTGCGGTGCTGACCTATCCTAAAGCCATGGCACGGATCTTCTCCTCCTGCGTGGAGGTCAACGGCTACGGCAGACGGCAGCTGGTGGTATGTGGCAGTAAGGGTACTGTGAGTATTCTGCCCATGGAACGCCCTACCCTGATGACTTATTCGGATCTGGACATTGCCACCCATCATCACCTGGATCATAAAATAGAAATCCCGGTGGAATCCCTTTCTGCAGAGTGCCGTTATGACTTAGAGGTGCAAAGCTTCTACGATTACGTGACGGGTAAAACGAAAAATCCCTGGACATATGAACATGATTACGCTGTTCAGGAAACGCTGATTCAGCTTGTTGGAGGTACTTATGAGCGACCTGCTGATTAAAAACGGACGTATCTGGGACGGTTACCGATTCCTGCATGGAGACGTTCTGGTAGAAAAAGGCATGATAACTGCCATCGGTGATGATTTGCCCTATTCCAAAGGACTTCTCTTTGATGCAGCCGGCATGATCGTGTCTCCGGGTCTTGTGGACGGACATGTGCATTTTTCCGGCCCTGAGCCTGACCGCTACGGCATTGACCCTGCCATGAGCTGCATTCCCTTTGGTGTTACAGCTGCCATTGATGCCGGTGGCGCCCATGGTGACAAATATCTGTGTGACAACCTGATTGTGAAGAACCGTACATTTGTGCGTATCGCTATTAAAGATGACACGGCAGATTTCACGGTCACGGAAGAAAAGCTTGCGCTTTACAAGGAAAATGCCATTGGCATTAAAGTATATTTTGACACAGAAAAGCCGGATGTGCGCAGTGCAAAGCCTTTGGAGCAGGCTTGCCGCTTTGCAAGAGACCGCAACCTAAAGGTCATGGTGCATTGCTCCGATGCGCCGGTGCCTATGGCGGAATATCTGCCGCTGCTGGCGCCCGGTGATATTCTGACCCATGCCTTCCAGGGTGGAAGAAACAATGCTATGGCGGATGATTTTAAGGCACTTTCCGAAGCCAAGCAGCGTGGTGTGATTATTGATGCAGGCTGCGCAGGGCATATTCACACGGGTTTTAACGTGTTTAAAACCGCCATTCAAAAAGGCATTCTCCCGGATATTATCAGCACGGATATCACCCGTGCCAGCGCCTATGTTCGTGGCGGACGGTACGGTCTTCCCATGTGCATGAGCATGGCACGTGCCGCCGGCATGGACGAAGCTGACATTTACCGTGCAGTTACCTCTGCGCCTGCCAAGGTCTTTGGCAAGGAGGGGCAATGGGGCGTGCTGCAGGAAGGACAAACGGCAGATATTGCTGTGCTTCACTACACAAAGGAAGGCTTTGCCTTAAAGGACCGCTACGGCGGTGAACTGGCAAGTGATATGGGTTACCGCTGCAAGCTGACAGTGGCAGACGGCGTGATCCTTTGGAGGGATTGATATGGAAAAATCCATTGCAAAGCTGACACCCCCCGTGCTGGCAGGTGTTGTCCGCGCCACCACCACCCGAGGCGCAATTGCCGAGATCAAAAACTGTCTTTACGGCGGCGCAGGCATGATCGACCTGCACATGTCCACCCTGGAAGACACCAGTGTGGAAGCGCTGAAAAAGATCGTGGATTCCACAGACCTACCCATTCTTGCGCTGAATTACAACAACACATACCACTGGGAGAGCGCCGGCTTCACCGAAGAAGAGCGAGTCGGTAGCTTTCTGCGTGCCGTAGAGGCAGGCGCTGCCGGTGTGGATATTCAGGGCTACACCTTTGACCTTGCTTCCAAGCAAGGCTTTGTGGGCGAGGACAAATTCAGCTTCACAAAGGGCAACCCCCGTGAGGTGGTTACCGACGAGAAGGTCATTGCAACGCAGCGAAAGCTGATAGATAAGGTGCATGACATGGGCGCAGAGGTGCTGCTGTCCTGCCATCCCCGAATCGTGATGAATGCCACCCAGGTGGTGGAGCTGGCGCTGTTTTTGGAACAGCGTGCCCCTGACGTGATCAAGATCGTCACCCGTGCAGAAACGGAAGAGGATTTGATTGAAAGCTTCAAGGCCATGCTGATGCTGAAAAAAGAGGTCAAAACCCCGGTTACCTATCATGCCATGGGCAAGCAGGGTATGCTGTCCAGGCTGATCAATCCGGTGCTGGGCGGTCATATGGCCTTCTGTGTTGACCGTTTTGATGCCGGCAGCACCCTGGAGCAGCTGGAGCTGCGGTCTGCCAAGGAGATTATCGGCGGCTTGCGCCGTTATATGTAAGGAGGCGCAAATGGGACGATTTGACGGTCGCACCGCTATGATTACCGGTGCAGGCAAGAACATTGGCAAGGAAATTGCCCTGGCATTTGCCCGGGAAGGCGCAAATATTGTGGTTTGCGATTTAAATGAGGAAAACACCCGAAGCACCGTAAAAGAGATTGAAGCTATGGGCGTTGGCGCTATGGCGGCGGTATGTGACGTGCGGGATCGGGAGAAAATCAATTTCCTGGTAGCAGAAGCGGAGAAGCGCTTCGGTGGCATTGACATTCTGGTGAACAATGCAGGTGGCAGCGCCGGTCTTCTGGGCAAACTGACACCCTTTGCAGATGCCGAACCGGAGACCATTGATTTCGTGCTGGATGTCAATATCAAAGGTTCTTTCAACTGCGCCCATGCGGTTCTGAAAAATATGATTCAAAAGCAATGGGGTAAGATCATCAACATCTCCTCCATTGCCGCTGTCTGCGGTCTTAAAAAGCGCACAGACTATGCCGCTGCAAAGGCTGCTATGATTGGCATGGCAAGAGCCCTGGCACTGGAGGTCGGTCAGTATAATATCTGCGTCAACTGCGTGTCCCCCGGCGCCATTGCCCGAAACGGCGACAGCCACGGTAGCATGACCCATTTGGGTGAAGACGGCAGAATGGGAGAACCCAAGGATATAGCAGATACCGTACTTTTCCTGGCAGGTCAGGATTATATAACAGGTCAAAATATTGTGGTAGACGGCGGCAGAAGCCTGGGTCCGTCACACAGATAAAGGAGAGTATATACAATGAAAGCAATGCTTATTAAGGAAAATCAGCGTCTGCAGTGGTGCGACGTGGCAGATCCCGTCATCAAGGATGATGAGGTGCTGGTGAAGATCTATGCCGCTGCCCTGAACCGTGCAGACCTTCTGCAGCGTGAGGGTAAGTACCCCTCCCCTCCCGGTTGCCCGGAATGGATGGGTCTGGAGGTCGCAGGTAAGATCGTTGAGGTTGGCAAGAACGTGACCAACTGGAAGGTGGGCGACCGTGTCTGCGCTCTGCTGGGTGGCGGCGGCTACGCAGAATATGTGGCTGTGAAGTATGATATGCTCATGCCCATTCCTAAGGGTCTTTCCATGGAAGAGGCTTCTGCGCTGCCCGAGGCTTACGCTACCTCCTACCTGAATCTGTTCATTGAAGGTCAGCTGCAGGCAGGACAGACTGCCTTTGTGCCTGCCGGCGCCAGCGGTCTTGCCTCTGTTGCCATTCCCATGGCAAAGGCCTTCGGCGCAAGAGTCATTACCTCTGTGCTTTCCGACGAGATCGCCGAGAAGATCAAGAACCTGGGCGCTGATGTGATCATCAACTCCTCCACCACCGACGTAGCTTCTGTGCTTGCCCAGGAGGAGCAGAACGGCACACCCGTTTCCGTTTCCATGGACTGCCTCTCCGGCGAGACACTGGGCAAGAGTCTGCCCTATATGGCCCGTGGCGGCTACTGGGTGGTGATCTCCACACTGGCAGGTATTGAGACAACGGTGCAGCTGCGTCCTCTGCTGACAAAGGGTCTGCACCTGGTAGGCAGCATGCTGCGCAACAGAACCCCCGAATTCAAGGCATTTATTTTAAGCGAGCTGGTGGGCAAGGTTTGGCCCAAGATCGAAAGCGGCGCCATCCGTCCCTCTGTCTACAAGGTTCTGCCCATGGCAGAGGCGGAAGCTGCCCATGACATTCTCTATCGCAGCGAAAATATCGGTAAGGTCGTGTTGCGCGTTGAAAAAGAATAAAGGATTATACGTCAGCCTGCTGGTCATGGTGCTGTGGGGACTGCTGTTTCCCACAGTGAAGCTGGGCTATCGGGTATTCGGCATCTCTGCCATCGGCGATATTCTTGCCTTTGCCGGTGTGCGCTTTCTTGTGTGCGGCACGCTGATCACCGTGTTTGCCGCCATTCGGGAACCCGGTTCTTTCCGGGGACTGAAGACCGGCTGGTGGCAGGTGCTGCTGTCCGGTGTCTTCGCCATCGTGCTGCATTATGCCTGCACCTACATCGGTCTGCAAAGCACTGACGGCTCCAAAACCGCCATTTTGAAGCAGCTGGGCGCAGTGTTCTACATCTGCTTTGCGGCGCTGTTCTTCCCCGAGGATAAGCTGACGCTGCCTAAGGTGGGCGGTCTTGTGCTGGGCATTCTTGGCATCTTTGCCATCAATGCAGATATGTCCGGCTTCCGCATCCAGGTGGGTGATCTGCTGATTTTAGGCGCATCCTTCTGCACGGTGTTCTCCAACGTCATCAGCAAGAAGGCATTCAAGACCGTTACCCCCATTGTGCTGACCGGCGTATCCCAGGTTTTTGGCGGCGCTGTGCTGCTGGTGGTAGGCATAATGGCCGGTGGCGAACCGCTGAAGCTGATCCCCACTACCCTGCCCCAGATCGGTGTGTTCAGCATGATGGTATTTGCATCTGTTGTCAGCTACTGTCTGTGGTTTATTACGGTTCAGAAGGAGAATCTTTCCAAGCTGTTTATCATTAAATTCTCCGAGCCGCTGTTTGCATCTGTGTTCAGCTTTATCCTACTGGGTGAAAACATTTTCCGTTTGGAATATCTCATTGCGTTCCTGCTGATCTCCGGCGGTATTCTGGTAGCGAATATAAAAAAGAAATAAGGAAAGCCCGACTTATGGCACACATAACATAAGTCGGGCTCTTCATTTATTTGGGGAATCGCAAAATTGCGTAGGCGCATTTGTCGGGGAGGTTTACGGTGTAGATATTCTCCTCCCGGACGATGCCGGCCTGCTCTTCGTGGAAGGGTGTAAACACCTGGGGCATTGTGTGGGCTTCCAATTTCAGCACACCTGAAATGCCCACAGGTTCTACCTTGTTAATAAAGTTCACACGGCTGCGGTGGAAACGCATCTCATCCAGCTTGTGGTCAATGTCCGTATCATAATCCTCTGCCAGGAAATGGACGGTAAGAGAATCCTCGGTTTCAAACATGGTGCAAAGATAGCCTTTGGCTTCCACAAGCTTTACCGGCAAATCTGCGGAAAAGCTGCGGCAGCGTGCCACCACATCCTCCGGCATTCTGTGGGGATGGTAGAAAATATTCTCCCCTACCTGCTGCCAGCAGTTGGGATCGGCGCATTCCGGGATCGGTGTTTTGCCGATCCAGGCAGGTCTTACGGGACGGATGCCGTCAGGGCAGGTGGTAAAGAAATCCGAAGCCGGAACATTGGCCGCATTGGGCAAGCGCCAGCTGTTTTCACAGCCCGGCACGGGCGTAGGACCGGTGATGATCACCTTGCCGCCGTTATCGGCATAGCGCTGCAAAGCTGCGCATTCCGCCGCCGTCATTTTGGCAGCCGACGGCACAAGGATCAACGGGTAGGTTTCCCCGTTTTCCGGGAAGGAAAATACAGTATGGGGGCAGATACCCTCACGGAAAAGGGCACTCAGCATGTCGCCGAAGTCCTTGGTATAACCGTGACCTAAGCAGCCGAACATGGTGTGGTCTCTTGTTTCTTCACTGAAGAACACACCCATCTGTCCGACAAAATTGCCGCTGAACAGCTCCGGGTGTTCCTTTTCAAAGCCGAAAGCGTCGCCCAGAATATCCTCTTCATCGGGAAGGGTTTCCAGGATCTCCCTGGGAAGACCAAGCCGGGGCTTCAGCGCCATGATCCAGGCATCTGCGCCCAAAAGCTTTGATGCTGCCCAGGCAATATTGGCGGTTTCCGGCACATGGGCAAAGCCGGTATTGAAGGCACGGACACCCTTCTCCCGTGCTGCCGCCTGGTGATGAGATGCGGTGATGAGGCGACGGGCGATTTTCTCATTCACCGTGTGGGGATCGTGCTTATAAGGGGGCGTGTTGCCCACCATTTCCAGGTTCACATAGTTACAGCCACGGAGGAACTGACGGGCATCTGTGCCGTTTAACACGGCAATCACCGAGGCAGAGCCGCTGCCACAGCCGGTGAGCATAAACCCATCGGGCAGCACCCCGGCAATTTCCTCATAAAATTCTCCCGTTGCCTCCCGGCGCAGATCCAACCAGTGATGCCAGGCTTCATTGTCCCAATTGCCCCAGAAGGACAGATCCTCCACCGGGGGCAGGTCAATGCCGCTGCGGCGCTTCAGCTCTGCACGGCAATGCTTACAGCCGCAGGTATTCATTGCGCCGTAGTACATGGCATCGTCGGCACTTAAGCCGTCAATGCCGGTGTCAGAAATCAGCAGCTGCAGATATTCTTTGTAGGCTTCTATAAATTCCGGGTTTCTGTGGCAGAAGCCCTCGCCGGTGTACTGGGGAAAATAATAGGGCTCGCCGTTTTTCACGTCGATCATGCGCCAGTCATTCAGGCGCTTTCCGTGAAACTCCCAGGTGGCCGCTGCCTCCCAGGTGGGACAAAAGGGCAAATGCGGGCCGCTGTCACGCATAACTCTGCGCATTTCCTCCCGGGTGCGGTAGCGGTGGACAAGGTTTACGGAGTGGTGGTCAAAAAGCTTGATATGATACTTGTGCAGCTCCTCTGCCACTGTGGCGATATAATCATGGAGCAACGGAAACATAGGAAGAAAATCCCAGCGAAAATGCGCACCAAAGATCACAGCGGCAGAAATGTTTGCCTCTGCAAAGGCGGCTGCACGGCGGCGGATCTTATCCAGGTTGTGCTGCGCAGGCCAGTTCAGGTCCTCCCAGTGGATCCACCAGGTGGCCATGCGATGGTTTTCCTTCATTTCCTTCCCATCCTCTCTTACGCTTCTTTGGGAATGTTGCGCATAGTAAGGCTGATACGCTTACGCTTTTCGTCCACATCCAGCACCATGACCTTCACCACATCGCCCACCTGGACGATCTCAGAGGGATGGCGCACCTTACGGCTGCAGACCTGGGAAATATGCACCAGGCCATCCTGGTGGACACCGATGTCCACGAAGACACCGAAGTCAATCACGTTACGCACAGTGCCGGTGAGCACCATGCCGGATTTCAGATCCTTCATTTCCAGCACATCGGTACGGAGAATGGGAGCCGGCAGGTCATCACGGGGGTCACGACCGGGCTTCAGCAGTTCCTTGACAACGTCCTCCAGGGTGGGAAGACCGGCGCCGCAGGCTTCCACAGCCTGGTCTGCGCCCAACGCTTCAAACCGGGCTGCCAGCTCCTCCAGCTTACCGGCGGCAACGTCTGTCTTGCTGTAGCCGCACAGCGCCAGCAGCTTGGCTGCTGCCTCATAGGACTCAGGGTGGACACCGGTGTTGTCCAGAATCTCCTTACTCTCCGGCACACGCAGGAAGCCTGCGCACTGCTGGTAGGCCTTGGGTCCCAGCTTGGGAACTTTCTTCAGCTGGCTACGGGAGGTGAAGGCGCCGTTTTCCTCACGGAATGCCACCACATTCTTTGCGGTGGTGCCGTTAAGACCGGACACCTGCTGCAGCAGGCTTGCAGAAGCGGTGTTCACGTCTACACCCACCGCATTTACGCAATCCTCCACAACACCGCCCAGCGCCTCATCCAGGCGCTTCTGGGGCATATCGTGCTGGTACTGTCCCACGCCGATGGCCTTGGGATCGATCTTCACCAGCTCAGCCAGGGGGTCCTGAAGACGACGGGCAATGGACACAGCGGAACGCAGGTTCACGTCAAACTCCGGGAATTCCTCTGCTGCCAGCTTGGAGGCAGAGTACACGGAGGCGCCTGCCTCGTTGACGATCATATAGGACACGCCGGGCAGGTTCTTCAGCATCTCCACGGTCATGGCTTCTGTCTCACGGGAGGCAGTGCCGTTACCGATGGCGATGTGCTTGACACCCCACTTGCGGATCATACGGGAGAGAATATCAATGGCTTCTGCCTTCTTACGGTCATTAAAGGTGGGATACACCACATTGGTGTCCAGCACTCTGCCGGTGCCGTCCACAACAGCAACCTTACAGCCGTTACGGTATCCGGGGTCAAGACCCATGGTCACAAAGCCCTTAACGGGACGCTGCATCAAAAGAGGCTTCAGATTCAGGGCAAAGTTGGCAATGGCAGCCTCGGCGGCACGGTCTGTCAGCACGCTGCGCAGCTCACGCTCGGCGCTGGGTGCAATCAGGCGGTTATAAGCATCCTCGGCAGCGGCACGGACAAACATGGACACCTGAGCAGTGGGCTTCAGTGCGCAGCGGCACACCAATGCCTGACCCTCAGTGCCGGGCAGTGTAAGGGAGACCTTCAGGAAGCCTTCCTTTTCGCCACGGTTGATCGCCAGGATCTGATGGTTCTGCAATCTTGCCACGGGAGTCTGGAAGCTGTAGTACAGCCGATACACGCTCTCCTTCTCCTCGTCCTCGGCGCACACGGTGATAATGGCGCTGCGCTCCATCTTCAGGCGCAATGCCTTACGGATATCTGCATCGTCGGAGATCATTTCCGCAATAATATCGGAAGCGCCTGCCAGGGCATCCTCCAGGGTCTCCACACCCAACTCGGGGTTGATGTAATCCTTGGCAAGCTCGTTGGGATCTTCCCCGGTCTGTGCGAAGATCGCCAGCGCCAAAGGCTCCAATCCCTTCTCCTTTGCCACAGTGGCACGGGTACGGCGCTTCTGCTTATAGGGACGGTAAAGGTCTTCCACCTCTGCCAGGGTGGTGGCCCGGTCAATGGCAATTGCCAGCTCCTCGGTCATCTTCCCCTGATTCTCAATGGAATTGCAGACCTCGTCCTTACGCTCCTGCAAATTGCGCAGATAGTTCAGTCTGGTTTCCAGGGCACGCAGAGCGGTATCGTCCATGGTGCCGTGCATTTCTTTACGATAACGGGCAATGAAGGGGATGGTATTTCCTTCGTCCAGCAGCGCAATGACATTCTCAATATGCTCCTGCTTTTTACCAAGCTCTTCCGCCAGCATTTCAGCAATGGGTCTCATAGCATTCTCCTTGTAAGTTGATGGAAAAATTATACCACATTCTTCGTTTGTTGGCAACGAAATATCGCAGATATTCTGCCCCTTTGTGCAGTATGTCACTATTGACAAATGAAAGAGAAATTTATATAATATATTTGAACAAATTCTCCAAAGGAGGTTCTACAAATGGAAAAGAAAATCATCACCATCAGCCGTGAATTCGGTAGCGGCGGACGTACCATCGGACATCTTGTAGCGGAAAAGTTAGGCATCCCCTTTTATGACAAGGAGCTTGTAGAACATATCGCTTTGGAATCCGGTTTTGCACCCAAGTATGTGGAAGAGCATGGTGAGCACTCCCCCGGTGGCAGCATCTTCTCCTATGCCTTTGCCCACCAAAGCGTGCCCGGTGTTATGAACGGTCTGTCCACCGCAGATTTTCTGTGGAACGTGCAGTGCAGCGTGATCCTGCAGCTGGCAGAAAAAGGCCCGTGTGTCATCGTGGGCAGAAATGCGGACTATATTTTGAAGGACCGTGAGGACACACTCCACGCCTTTATCCATGCCAGCAAGGAGTTCCGTGCTGACCGTATCGTCCGTCTGTACGGCGAGTCCGAGAAGAGCCCGGAGACCCGTCTGGCAGAAAAGGATAAGCGCCGCAAGGTGAATTATCATCACTACACCGGCAGAACCTGGGGCATGTCTCAGAATTATGACATCTCCCTGGACAGCAGTGTGCTGGGTGTAGAGCAGTGTGCAGACATTCTCGTTTCCCTGATGAATGTTGAGAAGTAATTGTGCATAAAAAAGGCACGTGGTTACATCGGTAGCCACGTGCTTATTTTTATTGGGGGCGGTCGGTTTGCGGAGGTACACGCCCTCCGTCTTCGCCAAATGCGAAGACACCTCCCTCATAGAGGGAGGTGTTTGATGGTACCAATTTGCAGGCGGCAGGTTGCCGACCCTGCGAAGGAGATTGCCACGACTTGCTACGCAAGTCTCGCAATGACGGGATGCCGGGGCGTTAGTCTTCCACTTTGTTTTCGTCAATGTGGATATTGACGCCGTTGACCTCTACGTTCTCGTCGGCGCAGATGAGAATATACTTCACACCGCCGATGACACGGGTCTCAATCAGGTCGCTGCGCTCGGGGTTGACCTTAATGGAGACATCGGGAGTCTTGATCTCAAAACGGTTTTTGTCAATGATATTCTTGGGGTGCAGCTCTGCCTCGTTACCGAAGGCTTCGTCGTACTCCACAGAGAACTTTGCCACATGGGTCTCGGACACACCGCAGGTCTTCAGTGCCGTTGCCACCTGCTCCTTGGAGATCAGCAGCGGCTCTGCCACCTTGCTCTCCTTGTGCATATCAATGCACTGGCGCAGCTGGTCATGGACGGTCTGCACCACCTCCAGGCTGCACTCATCATCCAACGCAGTGGTCAGCAGCGCCTCAAAGGACTTCTTCTGCTCCCCTGCCGGCTTGGGTGCCTGGACGTTGAACAGCACGTCAATGACGTTCTGATAGCTCTTCTTGCTGTCACGGGCATAGAACAGCGCATTGTAAATATTGGTGGAGCGGCTGTCAAAGGCCGGAAACAGGAAGCCCAGCTCCGGGGCTGCTGCCACCTGCGCCATACCGCCATCGTGGAACTCCTTGTCCTCGGGGATGTAGCGCAGCGTTGCCTTTGTCTGCTTTACGGGGCAGACGGCGCAAAGAATGTAAGTATACACCTCTTCGGAGGCATCCTGCTGGGACTCGCCATCCTTGCTCTTAAAGGGCACGTCATAGCTGTCACAGCCGGCCAGGATCAGGTAGTTCTCTTCAAAGGTCACGGTTTCCATGATCTTTTTAAAAAATTCCAACCGCAGCTCGTCATCCTGCAGTCTTGTTTCCCGAAGCTGCATCAGCAGCTTATGCTCAGGGCTGTCTGCCACCTGGGCGGTGCGGAAGGTAATGTCCACCAGGTTCTTTCCCACAGTGCCGGAGAGAGAACGCTTCAAAAGGCCAAAATACTTTTCCGCCTCGTTTTCCGACATCATGCCGGTGCTCATTTTAAAGGAAGAAATGATCTCCTTCTGGGTATTCACATAGCAGCCATAGATGGCTGTCATGTTGCTGCGGTCTCTGCGTACCCGTCGGCGGATCTCGCCAATTTCTTTTTCGTTCATAGTAACCTCTTAATCCCAAAGGCAGTTCCAGTTCTGGATAAAATACTCCACACCGGAATACACAGTGGTGCCAACGATCACAGCCACAATGACCCAATCCAGCCAGGCAATGGCGCCGATGCCCATCATGGCTGCAACCGCCATCATGACACACAGACCGATCATGGTGCTGGCGGTCTTGAACTTGCCGCTCTGACCTGCTGCGATCACAGTGCCCTTGCCCACTGCCACCAGACGCAGACCGGTAACAGCAAACTCACGGGTCAGCACGATCATCAGCGCCCAAGCGGGGAAAATGCCCCACTCACAGAACATCACCATGGCAGCGATGGTCAAAAGCTTATCTGCCAGGGGGTCCAGGAACTTGCCGAAGTCGCTGACCTGGTTGTACTTTCTTGCGATATAGCCGTCAATGTAGTCAGTGAGGCTGGCGATCATGAAGATGGCCAAAGACAGCCACATCATCAGGCCGGCAGCGCCGCCGCTTAAGTACATAAGCACCATATACAAGGGGATAAATGCCACACGAACCAGTGTGATCTTACTTGCAGTTGTCATCTTTTTATTCCTCCACAATATAGCCTGACAGGTCGCCGTCAATGAGACCGTCAATGCTTACTTTTACAAATTCACCCTCCGTGAGGGGTTCGTCGGATGCGATCCACACCCGTCCGTCAATCTCCGGGGAGTCGGCATAGGTTCTGCCAAAGAACTGGCAGAATTCCTCATCGTAGCCGTCCACCAGCACCTCCAGCTCCTTGCCGATCATGGCGGCATTGTAGTCATCCATGATCCGGGACTGGATGGTCTCCACCATCTGGGCACGCTGCTGGGCGATCTCAGCATCGGGGAATTCCATATCCGCTGCCGGTGTTCCCTCCTCCGGGGAGAAGGGGAAGGCGCCCACACGCTCCAGGCGCATTTCCTTCAGGAATTCACAAAGCTCCGCAAACTCCTCCTCGCCCTCACCGGGAAGACCGGTGATAACACTGGTACGCAGCACGATGCCGGGAATACGGCTGCGCAGCTTTGTAAACAGCTCACGCAGGAACGCACCGTTACCACGGCGGTTCATAAGTGTGAGTATCTTGTCATTGCAGTGCTGGATGGGAATGTCCAGGTATTTGACGATCTTGGGCTCGGTGGCCATGACCTCGATCAGTTCGTCGTCCACCTCGTCCGGGTACACATAGTGGATACGGATCCACCGGAAGCCATCAATTTCACACAGCTTTCGCAGCAGCTCCGGCAGCAGGCGCTTATGGTCGCCCAGGTCGGTGCCGTAGCGGCTGGTATCCTGCGCCACCACCAAAAGCTCCTTCACACCGCCGTCTGCCAAAAGTCTTGCCTCGTACAGCACGTCATCCATGGTACGGCTGCGGAATTTGCCACGCAGGTACGGAATGATGCAATAGCTGCAGCGGTTGTCACAGCCTTCTGCGATCTTCAGGTAAGCGTAATGCTCCGGGGTGGTGAGAATACGTCCCGTCTCCTGCTCCGGGGCATCAATGGAGCCAAAGTCCACCACCTGGCGACCCTCCAGCAGCGCCTCTATTGCAGGCACAACCTCGGTGTAGCTGCCGGTACCCAGGATACCGTCTACCTCGGGAAGCTCCTCCAGGATCACCTTCTGATAGCGCTGGGAAAGACAGCCGGTGACCAGGATCTTGCCGATGAGACCGTCTGATTTCAGCTGTCCCATCTGCAAAATGTGGTCAATGGCCTCGCTCTTGGCAGAGTCAATAAAGCCGCAGGTGTTGATCACCACCACATCGGCACCTACCACATCGCTTTGCACATCGTGACCGGCTTCTGCCACACGGTACATCATCCGCTCGCAGTCCACCTGGTTCTTTGCGCAGCCCAATGAAATAAAACCAATACTTGCCATATCATCCCTCCGGGAGATCGTCCGCATCTACGGACAGATTGTTCAGAGCCTTGCGGATCTGATAGTAGCTGTGACCACGGCGCAGCAGCGCATCAATGGCCTTTTTAACCGTTTTTTCGTCTGGGTCAGCGCCCAGGCGTGTGCGAAGAAATTCTTCAATGGCGTCTTCCTGATCGGGATAGTCCCGAAGGGCTTCCTCCCAGTATTCCTTGGGAATACGCTTCTCATAAAGCGCCTGCTTGGCACGGGCAATGCCGTAGCCCTTGCTGATGCAACGATGCACCACCTGCTCGGCAGTTTTGGCATCGTCCACCAGGGACAGCTCCTCCATCCAGGCAACCGCTTCCTTCGCCTGCCGGGGATCCTCCCCTTTCTGCACCAGCCGCTGCTCCAGATCTTTTTTAGAAACAGAGGTGGCAGAGAGAATGCGCACGGCACGCATTTTGGCAGACATGGCGCCTGCGGCTTCCCGAAGAGAAGCCATCTCCTCTTTTGTCAGCTCCTTGCCGCTGTAAAGCCCAAAATCCTGAACGGTGTGGGGATAAAGGTGCATCACCGTGCCGTCTTCAAAACGCACTGCGTGCCTCCCGACCCTATCCGGTCGGGAGGCAACAGAATCAATCTTCATCATTGAAATCATCCGCATTTACGGCAACGGGACGCTCCGCAGCCTTGGCAGGATCCATGCGCACAGAATTCTGCATCAGCACCTCACGGACTCTTGCTTCCACTTCTTCTGCAACATCGGGGTTGTTCTGCAGGAAGGTCTTCACGCTGTCCTTGCCCTGGCCGATGCGCTCTTCACCCATGCTGAACCAGCTGCCGCTCTTCTGAATAATATCCATCTGCACAGCCATGTCCACAAGCTCGCCCCACTTGCTGATGCCCTGACCGTACATAATATCAAAGATCGCCTCACGGAAAGGAGGTGCAACCTTGTTCTTTACAACCTTAACACGGGTCTTGTTGCCGATGACGTTGCTGCCCTCCTTGATGGCCTCCACACGGCGGACATCCAAACGGACGGAGGAGTAGAACTTCAGCGCATTACCGCCGGTGGTGGTCTCGGGGTTGCCGTACATCACACCGATCTTCATACGCAGCTGGTTGATAAAGATAACAACACAGTTTGTCTTGGAAATGCTGCCTGCCAGCTTACGCAGTGCCTGGGACATCAGTCTTGCCTGGACACCCACGAAGGTATCGCCCATTTCGCCCTCAATTTCCTGCTTGGGAACCAGCGCGGCAACAGAGTC
>JAFYNQ010000111.1 GCA_017548065.1 Oscillospiraceae bacterium | reverse complement strand
TCCATTGACATTGCCAACCGGGTCCAGAAGTTCGTAGACTGCCGTACCAAAGATACCAATCTTCGGGAGCTTTACATTGTGGAGGGTGACTCTGCATTGGGCTCTGTCAAGTTTGCCCGTGACGCAGAGTTCCAGGGAATTATGCCTGTGCGTGGTAAGATCCTTAACTGTCTGAAGGCTGACTACTCCCGTATTTTTGCCTCTCCCATCATCACCGACCTGATGAAGGTGCTGGGCTGCGGCGTGGAGCTGCAGGGCAAGAAGACAAAGGAGCTTTCCTCCTTTGATATCTCCAATCTCCGCTGGAACAAAGTTATCATCTGTACCGATGCTGACGTGGACGGCTTCCAGATTCGCACCCTGATCCTTACCATGCTTTACCGTCTTTGCCCCACACTGATCCGTGAGGGTTATGTGTATATTGCAGAATCTCCTCTGTTTGAGATCAGCTATAAGGATAAGAAGTGGTTTGCCTATAACGAGGCAGAAAAGGCCAGGATCCTCCGTGAGGATCTGGGCGGCAACAAGCCAACCTCCATCCAGCGCTCCAAGGGTCTTGGTGAGAACGATCCCGACATGATGTGGATGACCACCATGTGTCCCGACACCCGCAGACTGATCAAGGTCATGCCGGAGGATGCGGAGCGTACTGCGCTGTACTTTGATATGCTTTTGGGCGAAAACCTGGAAGCCCGTAAGAATTTCATTACCGAAAACGGTCCCAAGTATTTGGAACTGGCAGATATTTCTTAAGTGAGGTAACCTATGGCCAGGAAGAAAAAAGAAGTCCGCTCGGAAGAGCAGAAAATAGATTTAAGCAACGTCGTAGGCCTGGAAGGCTCTACGGTTGAGCAGCCCATCTCCGAAACACTGGAGATCAACTACATGCCCTATGCCATGTCTGTGATCGTATCCCGTGCTATCCCGGAGATCGATGGCTTTAAGCCCTCCCACAGAAAGCTGCTGTACACCATGTACAAGATGGGGCTTTTGAAGGGCAAGCTGACAAAATCCGCCAATATCGTGGGCCAGACCATGCAGCTGAACCCCCACGGTGATGCGGCAATTTATGAGACTATGGTGCGTCTTGCCCGTAGCAACGAGACACTGCTGCACCCCTTTGTTGCCTCCAAGGGTAACTTCGGTAAGGTCTATTCCCGTGATATGGCATACGCTGCCTCCCGTTATACCGAGGCAAAGCTGGAGCCTCTTTGTGAAGAACTGTTCCGGGACATTGACAGCGACACTGTGGATATGGTGGATAACTACGATGCCACGATGAAAGAGCCCAGCCTGCTGCCCACCACATTCCCCAATGTGCTGGTGTCTGCAAACCAGGGTATTGCTGTCGGTATGGCAAGCAATATCTGTTCTTTCAATCTTCGTGAGATCTGCGAGACCACCATTGCCCTGATGAATAACCCGGATCACGATATCCTGGAGACTCTGCCCGGACCGGATTTCTCCACCGGCGCCGAGCTTCTCTTTGACGAAGCCGCCACCCGTGATATCTATAACACCGGCAGAGGCAGCTTCAAGCTTCGTGCCAAGTGGCGCTATGAGAAGAAGGAAAACGTCATTGAGATCTACGAGATCCCGTACTCCACCACCAGTGAGGTGATCATTGACAAGGTCTCCGAGCTGATCAAGAGCGGCAAGATCAAAGAGATCAACGATATGCGTGATGAGTCCGACAGAAACGGTCTGAAGCTGGCAATTGAGATCAAGCGTGGCATTGAGCCGGAAAAGCTGATGCAGAAGCTGTTCCGCCTGACTCCCTTGCAGGACAGCTTCTCCTGCAACTTCAATATCCTCATCGCCGGTATGCCCCGTGTTATGGGTGTGGGCGAGATCCTGGAGGAGTGGACAGCCTGGCGTACCGAGTGTGTCCGTCGCCGCATCTTCTTCCAGATCTCCAAGAAGGAAGAGCGTCTGCACTTGCTCCGTGGCTTGGAGCGCATCCTGCTGGACATTGACAAGGCCATTAAGATCATTCGTGAAACCGAGCTGGAAAGCGAGGTTATTCCCAATTTGATGATCGGCTTCGGCATTGACGAGGTGCAGGCAAACTACGTTGCGGAGATCCGCCTGCGTAATATCAACAAGGAATACATTCTGAAGCAAACCAAGGCAATTGATGCCCTGGAGGAAGAGATCGCTGACCTGAAGGATATCCTGGGCAGCAGACGGAGACTGAAGAATGTGATCATTTCCGAGCTGAAGGAGGTTGCCGAGAAATACGGTCAGCCCCGTAAGACGGAGATCATTTACAACGCCGAGCAGGCAGGCACAGAGGAGGAAGAGGACGATATCCCGGATTACCCCGTCACCCTCTTTGTGTCCAAGCAGGGCTACCTGAAGAAGATCACCCAGCAGAGCCTGCGTATGTCCGGCGAGCAAAAGTTTAAAGAAGGGGATAGTTTGGCATTTTCGAGAGAAACTACCAACAAAGCAGAGATCCTCGTCTTTACCGATCAGTACCAGTGCTACAAATCCCGTCTGTCTGACTTTGAAGACGGCAAGGCATCCCTGCTTGGAGATTATCTGCCCCAGAAGCTGGGTATGGATACGGGAGAAAATGTTGTCTGCGTGATCCTGGCAGGCGACTATAAGGGCTTCGTGCTGTTCTTCTTTGAAAACGGCAAGGCAGCCAAGGTGCCGCTGAGCGCTTATGAGACAAAGACAAACCGTCGCCGACTCACCGGCGCTTATTCCGAAAAGTCGCCGCTGAAGGGTATTATGGCGCTGGATAAGGATGAGCAGGTGGTTATCTACGCAACGGACGGCCGTGCGCTGGTGTTCTCCTCCGCACTGCTGCTGCCCAAGACCACCCGTAACACCATCGGTGTCAGCGCTATGAGCCTGAAGAAAAAGTCCGCAGTGGAGCGTGTTGCCCTTTTGGAGGGCAGCGGCATTTCCAATCCTTCCCGTTACCGTTGCAGAGCCATTCCTGCAGCCGGTGCGCTTTTGAAGGAAGAGGATTCTTCTGAAAAGCAGATAACCTTCGAGGATATGTGATCGGAGGACTGCCCTCCGACAGACGGAGGGTGTCATGAAGAAGCTTATCAAGGTCATTTGCGGCTGTTTTCTCTTTAGTCTGGGGCTGGATCTGTTCCTGCTGCCCAATGGGATCAATGCAGGCGGTATCTCCGGCCTTTCCATGGCGCTGGTTCACCTGACCGGCTTCGGCTCGGTGGGAACGGTGACGCTGGCCATTAACCTGCCGCTGTTTGCCCTGGCAGGGGTGAAGCTGGGACGGGAATTTCTCAAGCTGTCCCTTATGGGTACTGCATTCAGCGCATTGCTCATAGACCTTGTTGCTTTTTTACCTTACCCCAAAACGGAGCCACTTGTAGGCTGTCTTTACGGTGGGCTTCTGTGCGGGCTCGGACTTGGCACGGTGTTTGCCGTAGGCGGTTCTACCGGTGGCTCCGATATCATTGTCAGGCTGCTGAAGCGGAAATATGCCCAGTTTCCCCTGGGAAGCATCGTTGTGTGCTTTGACCTGCTGGTGGCAGCCCTGACGGGACTGGTGTTCCGTGACGTGGGAAGAACGCTCTACAGCACCATTGCCATCGTGCTGGTGGGTCGTGTCATTGATGCGGTGGTCTACCGCTTTGATTATTCCCGTGTTGTCCTGATCATCAGCCGTGCGTCCCGGGAGATCGCGCGCAACATCGGCACCACCCTGGGACGTGGCGCCACATTCCTCTATGCCCGTGGAAGCTATTCGGGGGAGGATACCCTGGTGGTACTCACTGCTGTCCGCAGACAGCAACTCGCAGAGCTGAAAAAGCTTGTGACAGATATTGACCCTTCGGCCTTTGTCATCGTCCAGGAGGCACACCAGGTCCTGGGAGACGGCTTCGGGGGAGAATTGCTTTAGGAGGTAGTTATGAAACGATATATTGCACTGGCTGCCCTCCTGGGCATCCTCATCAGCCTGCTTTCCGGCTGCGGATTTTGGATGGATGGCGAACGGATCTACCTGGAGCCCCACCAGCAGCAGGAAGCCGGTGGTGACAGCGGTATTGTCCCGGTGAACAGCTTTGTACAGATGCAAAATGCCCTGCTGGCCCTTGTGGAAGAGGGCAGGGAAGAGGCCGTCTTCTCTGTTGCGGATTTTTATGGCGGTTCTGTGCATTTCTATCTTGATAATGCCATCCGTCTTGTGAAGGAATCCTCTCCTATGGGCGCTTATGCGGTGGAGGATATCACCTATGAGATCGGCACCAATGCAGGTGAAGCCGCCATTGCCATTAAGATCCGCTATCGTTATGAACGTGCCCGTATTTTGCGGGTAGGGAAGGCGGACAATATGGAGGAGGCGCTCATGCTTGTTGGCGAGGCGCTGGACGCCTGCGAGTCCTACGTTGCCGTCCGTGTGCCTGCTTATGAGAAAACAGATCTTGAGCAGTGGGTGCGTGACTATGCCGCTGCCAATCCCCATATTGTTATGGAAGTTCCTAAGGTCTACGCAGTTACTTATCCCGATAGCGGCAACGAGCGTATCGTGGAGCTTTCCTTTACTTATCAGACAAGCCGTGAGTCCCTTTTGAATATGCAGCAGATCGTAGAGCCGGTCTTTACAGCTGCAGAGCTTTACCTGCGCAACACAAGCCAGACCCGTGACAAATACGCCCGGCTGTATTCCTTCCTGATGGAGCGAAGCGAGTACACCCTGGAGACATCTATCACACCGGCGTACTCACTGCTGAATCATGGCGTGGGGGACGATAAAGCCTTTGCCACGGTGTACGCTGCCATGTGCAAGCGTGCAGGTCTTTCCTGCACAGTGATCTCCGGCACCCGTGACGGTGCGCCCTGGAGCTGGAATCTTATCAAGCTGGGCAGCAATTATTACCATTTGGATCTTTTGCGCTGCGCCGAAACCGGGGACTTTTCTCTGACGCTCCAGTCCCAGCTTGCGGGCTATGTGTGGGACTATTCTGCCTATCCCGGTTAAGGAAAAAGGCAGAAAAATAAAATGCAGAAAAATTAAAAATAACTATTGACATCTGCGGAAAATGTGGTATAATGCATCTTGTTCCGCGGGTGTAGCTCATCCGGTAGAGCGCCACCTTGCCAAGGT
>JAFYNQ010000110.1 GCA_017548065.1 Oscillospiraceae bacterium | reverse complement strand
TCAAAGGTACGGGAATCCACCTGGATATGCTGATAGCTCATGTGGGGACGCGCCTCCAGCTCCTCCTGGGTGGAGGGGCGCACCAAAAGATGTCCCTGGCAGTCAATGGCGCCACGTCCGGTGATGGCGATGTCCTCACAGCCATCGGCAAAAATATAGCAGCGGCGGTTGAAGCGCACCGCATACTCCGGGCGCCAGTTGTTGGATTCAATTTCGGGGTAGTCCCGGGGGTCAACGGAAAACAGCAGCACTGCATCCCGTTCCAGGTGCAGCTCTACACCGCTGCGCAGGTCAATGCGGCCGGAGAGGAATTTGCCACCCTCCAGGATCACCTTGCCGCCGCCGTCTGCGGCGCAGGCATCAATGGCAGCCTGGATGGCAGCGGTATCCTTGGTAACACCGTCACCCACAGCGCCGAAGTCCTTTACAAAACAGTTGCGCATAACAAACCCTCCACAAGTATTTTCTCTATTATAATCCAAAAGGAAAACTTTTTCCATGATTATTTTCTGAATTTTTATTTTGTTGCCTTTAAGTTGTGGCGGAAAGCGTTTTTTCTGTTGCAATTTCTTGTTTCTTTGGTAGAATATAACTTGATAAAAAACCAAGGAGTGTTCTTATGGATACGCTGATCGTAATGCTGAAAAATGTTTTGATCTTTGTGCTGCTGGCAGTACCGGGCTATTTGCTGGTGAAGGGCAAGCTGGTCACCGGCAAGGATTCCCACCTGCTGTCCAAGCTGCTGACCTATGTGGGTATGCCGGCGCTGATCCTTTCCAGCACCCTGAAGCTGGAGTTCACCGGCGCTTTCACCCTCTCTATCCTGGTCACCGCCGTCATCGGCACACTGCTGATTTTGGGCATGTTCCTGCTGACAGCGCTGCTGGTGCGTGACAACGAGGAGAAGCGCCGTGGCATGCTGCGGTTCTGCATGATCTTTGCCAACAACGGCTTTATCGGACTGCCCCTTGCCAAGGCAGTGTTCGGTGAGGACTCTCCCGTGATGGCATACCTGATCATTCTGAATATTATTATGAATCTGACCATGTTCACCCTGGGTACTTACCTGGTATCCGGCGACAAGAAGACCATGAACCTGAAAAAGGCGCTGCTGACCCCGGTGCTGCTGGGCTTTTTGGCAGGTATCGCACTGAACCTTTTGGGCGTGTCCTCTGTTGTGCCGGAGCTGCAGACCTATGCCACCCACTTCAGCGGCATCGTCACCCCCTTGTCCATGCTGGTGCTGGGTATCAAGCTGGCAGAGGTGCCTATGAAGAAGCTGTTCACCTCCGGCAGAATGTACTACACTGCCCTGATCCGACTGATCCTCTTCCCCATCCTCTGCGTTGCGGTGATGCTGCTGCTGCATAAGACCGGTATGGCAATGTTCAACCGTGACATGGTGCTGGCCTTCTTCATTGCTTACGCTATGCCCACCGCAGGTCTGGCTTCTGCCTTTGCTGACCAGCATAAGGGCGACGGTGAAAACGCTGTGATCTGCACCCTGGGAACCACGGTGCTGTCCATTGCCACCATCCCCGTGCTGTTCTGGGTGCTGACATTGATGGTATAATAAATGGAAAAATAATCGCCCCCTCTGTGAGGGGGCTGGCAAAACCGAAGGTTTTGACTGGGGGAGTGTCCTATCGTAAGGTAAGACACTCCCTCCGTCTTTGCCTGAAGACAAAGACACCTCCCTCAAAGAGGGAGGTGCAGTTTTATTGTTCTCTGAATTCGATTGCGCCGGTTTCGGCATCCATGGATTCTACGATGGCCAGGGATTCCAGCTGGTAGCCCAGGTTGCGGATGCGCCAGCCGCCGTCCTGGAAGCCCTTTTCAATGGCGATGCCCAGACCCTCTACGGTGGCCTCTGCGGATTCCACGATGGAAATAAGACCCTGGAGCGCACAGCCGTTGGCAAGGAAATCGTCAATGATCAGCACATGATCCTCCGGGGAGAGGAACTTTTTGGAAACGATGACCTGATTTACATTCTTGTGGGTAAAGGACTCCACCTCAGCCACATACATTTCGCCCTCAATGTTGATGGACTTGGATTTCTTGGCGAAAACCAGGGGTACACCAAACTCCCGAGCCACGGGATAGGCGATGGCGATGCCGGATGCCTCAATGGTCAGCACCTTGGTGATGGGCTTGTCCTTGAATCGGCGGTGAAATTCTTTGCCGATCTCGTCCATCAGGGCGATGTCCATCTGATGGTTGAGAAAGCTGTCCACCTTCAGCACGTTGCCGGGCTTGACAATGCCGTCTTTCACAATACGTTCTTCCAAAAAATTCATAATGCCGCCTCCCTTTTCCTAACACTATATCACAAGATAAGAAGCTTGTCACCCATTTTTGTGGAAGATTGTAAAAAAATATATTTTGCTGCCGGACAGTGACAGCAGGCGGCTTTCGGAATTGTGATTTTGTGCTTTACACCACTTAAATATCTGCTATAATAAAAGAAAAAACCGTAAGGAGAATGATTATGAGAAGATTATTTGCAATTTTGGCACTGGTTCTGCTGCTTCTGGCAGGCTGCGGCAAGCAGGAAGCTGCTCCCAATGGCGGCGAGGGCACGACCCCCGCATTTTCCGTGGAGTCCGGCAAGGGCGAAGCTGTTGTGCCGGAAGAGGGCGACATTGTGATCCCCATTGGTGAGTAAGCATGGAACTGATCCTGAAGCAGGTCTCTTCCCTTGAAAAGATCCGACCCGGCGGCATCGGCACGGTGGACGGATTGGAGGAGGCGCTGGTGCTGGGCGGTCAAAGCTTTTCTTACCAGATCGCATTGCAGACCCCTGACCGTGTGGAGCTGTCCGCCCGGGTGGAATCTCCCGTGGCAGACTGGGTCAAGCTGCATAACGTGGTAAATGTGGTTATGGACGTGGCATGCTACAGCTCTGCGGATGATGACTACATCACCAAAGAACCGGGCATCATGCCGGATATGCTGCTGCCCCTGGAGGGCAAAGACGCCCTGGTACACCTGACAAACCAGGCAGGTGCGCTGTGGGTGCAGGTGCAGGTGCCGGAGAATACCCCGGCCGGTCGCTATCCCATTACGGTGAAGCTCCATGCCGCCACGCTGAAAGAGGAAATGGATGCGGAGACCACCCTGGTGCTGGAGGTGCTGGGGCAGAATCTGCCTGCCCAAAAGACCCGATTCACCCAGTGGTTCTACGTGGACTGCATCGCCGATGTGCATAAGACACCCATTTACAGTGAAGAGCACTGGGCGCTGATTGAAAAGTACATTGCCCTTGCCAGGTCCCTGGGACTGACCATGCTGCTGACCCCGGTGATCACACCGCCGCTGGACACCGCAGTGGGTACCCACAGACCCAATGTGCAGCTGGTGAAGATGGAAAAGAAGGGCGATACCTATCACTTTGACTTCACCCTCCTGCAGCGCTGGGTGGCGCTGTGCCAAAAGTACGGCTTCCGGGAGTTTGAAATGTCCCACCTGTTCTCCCAGTGGGGTCTTTCTGCCACACCCAACATCTGGGTGACGGAAGACGGTGAGGAAAAGCTGATGTTCGGCTGGCACGTGCCGGCAAAAAGCGAGGCATACCGGGACTTCCTGGGGCAGTTTCTGCCGGCGCTGATCGCCTGGCTGAAGGAAAAGGGCATCAAGGAGCATACCTGGTTCCACATTTCCGACGAGCCTCACGCAGAGCATATTGAAAATTACAGTTACGCCAAGGAGCTGATCGTGCCCTTGATTGACGGCTGCACCACCATGGATGCGCTGTCGGACTATGATTTCTACGAGCGTGGTCTTGTGGAGATCCCGGTGACCAAAAATGACCGCATTGAGCCGTTTTTGGCGCATAAGCTGCCCCGTCAGTGGGTGTACTACTGTTGCAGTCAGAACCAGCTGGTGGGCAACCGCTATTTGGCGCAGCCTTCCTACCGCAACCGCATTTTGGGTCTGCAGATCTATAAGTTCGGCTGCGAGGGCTTCCTGCACTGGGGCTTCAATTTCTACAACAGCCGCCGTTCCTTGAAGAATATCAACCCCTTCATGTACACCGGCGGTGACCAGGGCTTCCCCTCCGGCGACCCCTTCTCTGTGTACCCCGTGGAGGGCGGCGTTGTGCCGTCTCTGCGTGCGGTGATCTTCAGGGAGGCGCTGGCAGATATTGAAATTTGCCGTCTGCTGGAAAGCTATATCGGCAAGGAGGCTGTGGTTGCCATGATCGACGAGGCCGCAGGCGAGCCTTTGACCTTCTCCTGCTATCCCCGTAACAGCCGCTATATCCCCGACCTGATCCGGGCCATGCTGCAGCGCATTGCACAGCATCAATAAAAAAGATCCCCCGACAGATGTCTCATGGTTACGTTCTGTCATTGCGAGACTTGCGAAAGCAAGTCGTGGCAATCTCCTTCTTAAGATGGGGATTCCCACGGCTGCCTTCTGCAGCCTCGGAATGACAGAGAATTGTAACACAATGGGAAATCTGTCGGGGGTTTATTTCTTATTCAAAGTCCACGCTGGCCTTTTCGTCGCAGGCGATGGCAACGTAGGTCTTGCCCACACCCAGGGTCACGGGAGTGCCGTCCTCGTAGGTGTAAACAAAGGGACTGTTCTGATCGGCACGTGTCCACTTGATGGTGGTCAGCACACCGTTCACTGCCAGCTGACCCTCGCCCTCGCCTACGATTTCGTAGTAGGAGCGGCTGTAGCAGCTGTCACGCTGGAAGGACTGGTCGGCATACACCACCAGCACATTGCGGAACTGCAGCTGTGCATTGTCAGCGCCATCCACCAGCTTTATGCCGTACTGCTCGGCAGCGTACAGCTTCGTCTCTGCATCATAGGTGAAGGAGGTGGTCTTGTTGTTGCGGAAGTTTACCACCAGCTTGTTTGCCACATAGCCTTCCACCTGGGGCTCTTCTTCAAAAATGTAGCCGTAATCCACCTGCTTTGCCATGTCAAATTCCTTGGCGGTGGTGCCACGGATCAGCTCTTCGCCGGTGGTGAAAAGGGTATGCTCGTAGTTGAAACCGCTGTTCAGGCGAGCCTGATCACGGAAGAAATAGCTGCCGTTGTAGGTCTGGTCAATATGCTCCCAGTCGCTGATCTTGCTGCCGGTGCGATCGGCATAGCCGTTTCTGCCACGGTCACTGCCACCGCAGTGGATAATGGGGGCACCGTGGGAAAGGGCAAGGCTGTTGAAGAAGGTACGGGCGCTGCGCACCGGGCCGATAGAGCCGACCTGGGTCAGGTCGCTGAAAACAGCCAGGAAACGGGTGATGCCGCCCTCTGTCTCTGCTTCATACATGAAATCTGCATCGCCGATGCCAAACTGGGGCAGGCAGTCCACCAGATTGTTGATCACAACTGCCACAGCTCTGCCGGTGTAGGCCTCCTCCAGGATCGTGCCGTTGAGGGGGTTGCGGTAGATCACGGGAGGCTCGGTGGGAACGGTGGTAGGCTCAGTTGTGGGTTCCGTGGTAGCCTCGGTGGTGGCTTCTGTGGTGGGGACGGTCTCTGCAGGCTTGCCGGCGCAGCCGCACAGCACAAGGCAGAGAACAAGCAACAATGCAAATAATCTCTTCATACCAAAAAATCCTTTCTTTGGCGGTATCTTTGTTAACTTTATTATAACAAACTTAACATAACATTGCAAGTTGTTTTCCACTGTGATATCATAGAAAAAAGGTGGTAATATTTATGAGTTATGTAAACTGCAACCTATGCCCCCGGCAGTGCGGTGTGGACCGTGCGGCAGGTGAGGTGGGTTTTTGTGGCTGCCCCGGCGAAGCGGTGGTGGCAAAGACCATGCTGCATATGTGGGAAGAGCCTGTCCTGGCAGGCAGTGGCGGCAGCGGCGCGATCTTTTTCGGCGGCTGCACCCTGGGCTGCACCTATTGCCAGAACAGCGCCATCAGCCGCCGCCCGGTGGGAACGGTCATGGATGCAGCGGCGCTGCGCCGGGAAATGGAGTCGCTGATTGCCCGTGGCGCAGAAAATATTGACCTGGTGACCCCGACCCAGTACCTGCCTACGGTGCTGGAAGCGTTGGCAGAGCCGCTGCCCGTGCCGGTGGTGTATAACTGCGGCGGCTACGAGCGCCCGGAAACGCTGGAAATGCTGCGTGGTAAGGTGGATATTTTCCTCCCCGACCTGAAATATGCAGACAACACCCTGGCGCAGACTTTGTCCGGGGCAGGGGATTATTTTGAGACGGCCCTGGCAGCCATTGAAAAGATGGTGGCGCTCACCGGGCCGGTGCAGTGGCAGGGTGAGCGGCTTGTAAAAGGCACGGTGATCCGTCACCTGATTCTGCCGGGACATGTGGAAAACTCCCTGAAAGTTTTGGATGCCATCGGCGACCGCTTCGGCAAAAAGGTGCTGGTCAGCCTTATGCGCCAGTATACTCCCATGCCCGGTATGCAGCCGCCCCTTGACCGTCCCATCACCCCGGAGGAATACGATTCGGTGTTAAGCTGGATGTTTCTGAATGACTTAAACGGCTTCACCCAGGAAGAAACCGCCGCCCAAAAAACCTACATCCCGGACTTTTAAGTGGCGGTTTGGCAACGATAGGGAAAGGAGGTCTCCTATGAAGAAAATATTGGGCAGGATAGCAATTGTAATACCGGCGGTGCTGTTGCAGGTGTTTTGGTACATGGTGCTGCTGGGACTGATGAATGACCTGCTGAACGAGCATTTGGGAGACATCCTCAATGCTGTTTTTTCCGTGCTGGCGGTGATTTTTGTCACGGGTCTGGTGGCAAAACGGGAGGAGAGCGCCTATAAGCTGCTTTGGGTCATGCTCATGGTGGCCATGCCCATTTTGGGCGCAATGCTGTATTTCTTCCTGGGCAACAAAAGCACCGGCAGAAACCTGAAGAAAAAGCTGACCCAGTCGGCAAAAAAACTGGAAGGCACACTGCCGGACAGTGCCGCAGAGGTAGTACGGGACGAGAACAAAAGATTGTATCAAACGCTTGCCCACGTAAGCGCCACCACCGGCTTTCCCATGGTGAAAAACGGCGATACCCGGTTCTATCCCTTCGGAGAGGATATGTTCCGGGACATGTGCCGGGATCTGGAAAATGCCCGGCGCTATATCTACCTGGAGTATTTCATTATCCAAAAGGGAAAATTCTGGGACACCCTTACGGAGATCCTGGCGCAAAAGGTGACCCAGGGCGTGGACGTTCGGGTGATGTACGATGATTTGGGCTCTATCGGCACCTACAGCGTGTCGGACATTGTAGAGCTGACCAAAATGGGCATAAAATGCGTGCCATTTAACCCCTTTTTGTTTATCCGCTCCCAGCTGAACAACAGAGACCACAGAAAAATCATGATCATTGACGGCAGGATCGCCTACAGCGGCGGTGTGAATCTTGCGGACGAATATATCAATCATGTGGAAAAGTTCGGTGTGTGGAAGGACATTGGCTTCCGTATCACCGGCGCAGGAGTCAAAAGCTATCTGTATATGTTCACGGAGTTTTGGAATGCCTTCTCCGGGGACAAGCTGCCCCGGGAGCTTTTGCTGGAAGCGCCGGAGGACACAGCCGGGGACAAGCTGCCCCGGGAGCTTTTGCTGGAAGCGCCGGAGGACACAGCCGGGGACGGCTACATTCTGCCCTATTACGATTCCCCGGTGAAGGGGGAGCATACCAGCAATGTGCTGTTTACGGAGCTTCTTTCCACAGTCACGGATTATATATGGTTTTATACTCCCTACCTGATGCTGGGCGACACGCTGCTGGATGCCTTTGCCCGCGCAGCGGAACGGGGTGTGGACGTGCGCATCCTCATGCCTGGCATCCCGGATAAGAAAATGGTCTACCGCCTTTCCCGAAGCTACTATAAAGACCTGCTGGCAGCCGGTGTGAAGATCTATGAATATACCCCCGGCTTCCTCCACGGAAAAGCCTTTGTGGCGGATGATGTGATCGCCGGTGTGGGAACGGTAAATCTTGACTACCGCAGCCTGTTTTTGCACTTTGAGTGCAATGCGCTGTTTTATAAAAGCGCCATGACCGAAGCGGTGAAGCAGGATTTCCTGACCACCCAAAAGGAAAGCCGCCAGATAACAACCACCCCCAAAGGTCTGTTGCACAACCTGATCGACCACTTCCTGAGACTTTTTGCACCACTGATGTAAAAAAACTCCCCCACCCGGGGGAGTTTTTTGTTAGCCGCAGAATCTATTGTCTAAACGGTTATCCTTCAAAATTCTTGGCTGTCTCATAAATAATGTCTATTATCAGTTGTTCGTGTTCGTAGAATACATCATCGCATTCCTCAAACAACTCGTCATTGACATCGTCGGAGATATCGTCCTGCTCAGAAAAAGCAGCATATCCCCGTGCAAGGTTTTCCCGCAAGGGCTCGGGCAACATAGAAAGCACCGCTTCAACTTCCACCGCCAAATCACCGCAATTCGCAACATTGAAAAAATACTGGCTGTGACCACCGTTGTTAACTTCACTTTCGTACTTCATCAGCTTCGCACAAGGTAAGTCCAATTTATTGCTTGCCCATAGATCCCACATCTTGTTTAGCTTTTCTTCTGTTGTGGGAACAGCTTTTTTCTTTTTGAAAATATCAAAGATACCCATGATGTCACTCCTTATTGTTCTTTGCGGTGGTGATGGATTTAGAAAGCATTCTTCGAACAATACCGCATTCCTGCAAAAGTTGCTCGGCTACCTCATTATCAATACAATGAGAGCCTGCTAACATTTCAATCCAATATTCTGTTTCTGCACATTCTTTTAATGCGATATGAAATTTGTTGATAAAATCAGCCTTGCTGGATGCGTAGTTGGCTTCGTGAATATTGGCACCAATGGATGTGGCACTTCTTATTATTTGGTTTACCAAAACGCCCCTGCCCTTTTTTGTGTTGATTTCATCACAGACAGTAATTATATGCAAGGCGAATGTTTTTGTTCTGGTTCGTAATTCAGAATCCTTCACATCTATTCCTCCTATGGTGAAGTTTTTGCTTCGCAAAAGTGAAGTTGGCATTTGCCAGTGAAGTTTGGCTTATGCCAAGTGAAGTTAAGTTTGGCAAAAAAAACACTTCGCCGCAGGCGAAACTTCACTACGAAGTAACTTCACTGCGACAGCAACTTCACTTGCCGCAGGCAAACTTAGTTATTGTCTGCACAAGCAGACAATTGATTCGTCTGTAATTTTTTTAGGTGAGTTATCTACCTAAAGGAAATTTGACATATTGGGGATTTATAGTTGTCTAAACTTGAAAATCGTTTCTTGAATTTTCTGGAGTAAATCTTCCTTATTAGCAACTGTAATTTCCAAAATCGGGTTCTTCCATCCGATTTCATCATTGGATGAAACAACAGTGATGCAGTACTGGTTTGTTGACCAGGGTTTTCCAACATCAATAAGCATACCATCTGCATAGTTAATTTCTATCATATCTTCATCGTCTTCCAATATGAACGAAATTGTTCCGCTGCATAAGTTCAAGTTTTGGTAATCATCCCACCATCTTCGTTTTCCCATTATAACTTCTCCTTTAAGCTGAAGTATATCGGCTAGAATTATTTGAACAAGTCATCCTCATTCACATCAATTCCTCCTATGGTGAAGTTTTCGCTTCGCAAAAGTGAAGTTAGCATTTGCCAGTGAAGTTTGGCTTACGCCAAGTGAAGTTAAGTTTGCAAAAAAACACTTCGCCGCAGGCGAAACTTCACTACGAAGTAACTTCACTGCGACAGCAACTTCACTTGCCGCAGGCAAACTTAGTTGTAGAATCAATTGTTTGTCAAGCAGACAATTGATTCTACATGCGCACATCTTGGGAATAAGTCCGCCGCCATTGCGTTTTGGACACCGTAGCCGTGTTGCTTCAGGAGCGCCACGTCTCTGCCCAGGGTGGCGGGGTCGCAGGAGACATAGACGATGCGACGGGGCGCCATTTGGCGGAGGGCTTCAATGGTGTCTTCGTTCAGTCCCTTTCGGGGCGGGTCAACCACCACCACGTCGGGGGTGATGCCCATATCTTGCAGTGCCAGGGCGGCTTTGCCGGCATCGCCGCAGAAGAACTCTGCGTTGGAGATGCCGTTGCGAAGGGCATTTTCACGGGCATCCAGCACCGCCGCTTCCACTACCTCCACGCCAATCACCTTGCCTGCGGCCTTTGCCATGGCCAGGGTAATGGTGCCGACACCGCAGTAGAGATCCAGCACCAGGTCATCCTTGGTGATTTGCGCCTGGGAAATGGCGGCTTCATACAGCCGCTGCGCCTGATAGTGATTTACCTGATAGAAGGAACGGGCGGACAGCCGGAAGGAAAGACCGCACATGGTGTCCTCAATACAGCCCGGACCGTAAAGGGTGATAAACTCCTCGCCCAGCACCGTGTTGCCTGCTTTGGTATTCACAGACAGCACCAAAGTGGTGAAGCCGGGAACGGTTTTTAATTTCTCGGTCAGCGCTTCTGCCTGGGGCAGCTTTCTGCCGTTTACCACCAGGCACACCAAAAGCTGCCCGGACACGGCACCCCGACGGACATAAATATGGCGCAGAAGACCCTTGCCGGTCTTTTCGTCATAGGCGGTGATGCCGACGCTGTTTGCGTGGTCGATCACAATGTTTTTAACAGCTTCCGTCTCCTGGGGGAGGATCAGACAGCCTTTGTTTTCCACGATTTCATGGGTACCTGCCCGATAGAAGCCGGCCACTACCTTGCCCCGACGGGTGGTGACGGGGTATTGGGCTTTGTTCCGATAGCCGTGGCAGGTGGGGGCAGAGAGAATTTCCACAGTATCCAGTGCCTCGCCGCCCAAACGGTTCAGCGCCTGGCGCACACGGTCAGCCTTCAGCCGGGATTCCTCTTCGTAGTCCATGTGCCAGAAGTCGCAGCCGCCGCAGGAGGCGGAAATGGGGCATTCCCGTTGAACTCTGTGGGGGGATTTTTCTGTGATTTGGGTGATCTGTCCCGATGCCCAGGTCTTTTTCACAGTGTCCAGCCGCACAAGGCACGTTTCACCCACAATGGCGTTGGGAACAAACACAACGCAGCCGTCCACCTTGGCAACACCTTGCCCCTGGGCGGTGTAGTCAGTAATGACCGCTTCGTAAATTTTATTTTTTTCCGGCATGGGAGACTCCTCCTTGCTATCTTAAAACGTATACAGGGGAGGCGATGCTTCTGTTATGCTTCTGTCATTGCGAGACTTGCGAAGCAAGTCGTGGCAATCTCCATCTTAAGAAGGGGATTCCCACGGCTGCTTTTGCAGCCTCGGAATGACACAAAATCAACAGAGGC